>JANORL010001198.1:0-3077 GCA_031415295.1 Polyangiaceae bacterium
TGAAACAGGTGGACGCGGTACGTACGCAGCGGTTGCTGCTCGAACCAACGGATCCGGTGTCGCCTTTGCGGTCGTCACTGGCGGAAACATTGCGTAAGGCGGTGCTGGACGCGCACGCTGCCCTCGCGACTGCGTACGCAAAAGGTATCGCGTCGCTGGAGGCGAATTCCTTGTGGCCTCGCCTCGCTGACGCGGATCGGAGCGACATTCTTGCCGCCGTGGGTTTGTCGGCCGTGGGAACGCTCGAACTGTCGACGGATGTGGCGCTTTTATCGGCGCTTGATGCCAAATCGATTTCCGCGCGGCATGCCGAGACCGATGCTGTGCCAGGTCGTGTGCAGAAGGCGCTCGAAAAGGCCGCTCGGCTCTTGGAGCCAAAGGTGCGGCCCGTGTCGATTGAACGTTCGACGCTCACGACGCCAGCAGATGTGGATGCATGGGTGGAACGGCAGAAGAAAGCGCTCGTGGAAGCCATCAAAGATGGCCCGGTTCTCGTGAGCTGAAAGGACACCGAAATGAAACCACCCTTTATTCAATCGCTAAAACTCGACGGATTTCTGTCGTTTGCTCCAAACACGGACGTCATCGAGCTTCGGCCTCTGAACGTGCTCATTGGTCCAAACGGCTCCGGGAAGTCAAACTTCCTTGAGGCATTGTCACTTCTTTCTTCGTTGCCAGCGGGCGAGCAATTCCAATCACGCCTCCGGATGGGTGGTGGGCCAGATCAATGGCTTTGGAACGGCGGCAAGTGTGATCGTGCTCGTTTCGAACTCACCATCAACAACGCCGAAACGAGTCGCAACTATCGCTATCAACTGGCATTCGCCCCACGCGGACAAGGCGCCACGTTCATCGAGGAAAGCTTCGAAGAAATCAACGGCACGAATGGCGCTCTGCCGCGCGTTTTGTTTCGCATTACCGACAAAGGTGTTGAAGTCGCCACAAAGTTCATTGGGCCCGAGGGTCTTGCCAAAGACTACACCCTAGGAATTGCGGATAGGCATTTCTTCAGAGCGGATACGTCGCTCCTTAGCCAACGTAGCAATCCTGATTCATACCCCGACACTGCTTGGCTAGCGACGCAGTTTTCACGCATTCACGAGTTTCGGGACTGGACGTTCGGAGGTTGGGGCGCAATGCGACGGGCACAGCAGACATTATTGCCCACGGATGCTCTTCTGCCTGACGGGAGCAATCTCGCCATGCTCGTGCAGGACTTCGAGCATCGCGGTGCGCTGTCTGCCTTTGAGCCATATTTAAAGCGATTTCTTCCTCGATTCGAGCGCCTTTCCACGCGGGTGAGCGGTGGAACGATCATGCTTTATTTGCACGAGGAAGGCGTTCTTGCGCCCATTCCGGCATCGCGCATTTCAGACGGCACCCTTCGATTTATTGCCCTCTTGACCGTATTGCTGTCCCCAACACCACCGCCCGTCGTCTGCATCGAAGAGCCAGAACTTGGCATTCACCCCGACGCACTGGATCTCCTGGCGGAATTGTTGGTCGAAGCATCCGGCAGGTCGCAGATCATCGTGACAACGCATGCGGATGGTCTCGTGTCCGAGTTGACCGAGCACCTCGACTCCGTGCTCGTATGCGAACATCTCGGGGGCGGAACGGTGATGTCCCGGTTAGAGAAGGAAAAACTAGACTTCTGGCTCGATAAGTATCGACTTGGGGACCTGTGGCGCATTGGTGTGCTCGGGGGAAATCCATGAAAGGGATTACCATTTATCTCGAGGGTGGTGGCGAAACGGCACTTGGTCGAGCCACGCTTCGAAAAGGTATGAACGCGTTCTTGTCCTCGCTCCGAGACGGTCGTGGCGTGCGCAAGTTGCACTGGAATATCATTCCGTGCGGTTCTCGAAATGCGACGTTTGATGCGTTCATGAATGGCGTCAAGAGAGCGCCCGACATCTTTCATGTATTGCTTGTCGATTCTGAAGGCCCGGTGAACTCCGATCCCATTACCCATTTGCAGCACCGAGACGGATGGGCCTTTTCAGGTGTCGATTCTGATGCCGTCCACTTGATGGTCCAAACGATGGAAACATGGGTCGTCGGGGACGAAGACGCATTGGCAAGCGTTTACGGGAAAAATTTCGCGTCCAAGTCTCTCCCAAAAGCTCGTGATTTGGAAACCGTCGATAAGGCCATCGTAGCGGCAGCTCTCGACGCAGCGACCAAGCCGACGAGCCGCGGCCGATATCACAAGATAAACCACGTGCAAGATGTACTCGCGGCACTCGACCCAGCCAAGGTTCGAGAACGTTGCAAACATTGTGAGCGCCTTTTTGCCGTCATTCTCCATCGAATTGGAACCAGCGCATGACTTCCCTCGATCGTAATCTTCGCCGGGACCTCGAAAACGCTGTCAAAAAGGCGCGCCGCATCGCCGAAACCGGTGCGCGCCAGGTTCTCGAACAGCTCGCGGTAAATCAAGCGGAGCCATGGGCGGCGCTCACGGCTGAGCAGCGCAAATTGCGTAATCGCTTGCGCGCGCATGGGCGGCAGCTTGGTGATCGCCTCGACGATAAAACCGGCGTGCAAACCATTGACCGTATCGCCGGTGAATGCGCGTACGAGCATTGGCATCGACTGCTTTTCGCTCGTTTCCTTGCGGAGAACGATCTGCTTGTCGAGCCGGATTCGGGCATGGCTCTGTCGCTCGACGAGTGTCGCGAATTGGCTCGTGAAAAAACGGTGGATTGGTTGGTCCTCGCGAGCGAATTCGCGCAACGCATGTTGCCGCAGATCTTTCGCAGCGGCGACCCGGTACTCGACGTGAATTTGCCGGCGGAAAAACGTCAGGACTTGGAAAAGGTCCTCGAAGATCTGCCGCACGATGTTTTTATCGCTGCTGACAGTCTCGGGTGGGTGTACCAGTTTTGGCAGGCCGAGCAGAAAGACATCGTGAATGCCGCCGGGAACAAGATTGGCGCGGACGAACTACCGGCCGTGACGCAGTTGTTCACGGAAGACTACATGGTGGACTTCCTGCTGGATAACACGCTCGGCGCATGGCACGCGGGCAAGTTTCTTGCGGCAAACCCCAAGCTCGCCGAAACTGCGGAGAA
>JANORL010001199.1:0-6469 GCA_031415295.1 Polyangiaceae bacterium
TACCCCCGAGATCGTTGTGATCCGCTTTCATCTCTGGTGGGTGAGGCGAAGCCTCGTGGGGACTCTCCACGTAGCGCCGCAGGCGCGAAGTTGGAGAGGGGGTTGGGGGTGAGGCGCTCATTCACAACTCGCGTCCGTCTAGTCCGCCATATCCAGTGTCCAAATCGGCAGATCCGCTCCCAACGCTCGGCCCACACCCACCACGACAAACTCCGGCTTCGTCAGCATCACGCCCGATGCCGCGTCCTTTTTCCACTGTTCGAGCGTCACCGACCCTTCGCCGTGGCCCTTCGCGATAAACTCGACCATCCCTGCTGATCCACTACACCCCGGCTGATACCCCGCATCGCATGCACGCACTGGCGTCGTGGATTTGTTGTCCGGTGCAACGTCGGACAAATAGTCCTTGTCGCGCATATCGTCGCTGTGTGCCGACGTCGCCACGTTGAGCGAAGCGCACACCGTCAACTTCGACACGCCAGCGCCCGTGCGTAGCGCGTTCAACTCAGTGACCAAGTCCAACTCGAACTCGTCGAGCGGATTCGCGGGACTCACCTTGTCCGCAAACTCAACGGACGAACAGCCCGTGATCGCCAGTGCGGCCAGGAAATGAGTCAAAAATTGGAGGTCTCGGAGGAGATGACTGATTTTCGCCATGCGATTCACTTTATCGCGTTACCCTCGCGTTAGGTGTCGCTCGTCTGGTCATGTCTAAGGCTCTTGTAGGTCACACCCTGGCAGGTCGGTTTCGCCTCACCGGCGTTCTAGGCGAAGGCGCCATGGCGACCGTGTATCGAGGTGCCCAAGATGCCGAACCGCGTGACGTCGCTGTAAAAGTGATGCACGCGGAACTCGCGATCGACCCGACGTTTGCCCGACGTTTCCGCCGTGAAGCTCGAGCAGCCGCGATGCTCAAGCACCACAGCACCGTGCAGATCATCGACTACGGCGTCGATGACAAAGTCGCCTACATCGCGATGGAACTGCTGCGTGGACGCGACTTGTTCGACACGCTCACGCGCGAGCGCCGTTTGTCCGAAGCGCGTACCGCCAAAATCCTCATCGAAGTGTGCGACGTACTCGTAACGGCACACGACATGCACATCGTGCATCGGGATCTGAAGCCGGAAAACATCATGCTTCTGCCGAACAAAGACGGCACCGAACGCGTGAAAGTGCTCGACTTCGGCATCGCCAAACTGCTTGACAAGGAGCCCAAAGAAGCGGACTCCGATGCGAGCAACAACCCGCCTGAAAGCGGCATGGTCAGCTCGGCACTCACCACGGTCGGCGTGATTGTGGGTACGCCCGAGTACATGTCACCCGAGCAATGTCGCGGCGAAGGCGTGGACAAACGCAGCGACATATACTCATGCGGCATTTTGCTCTACCAGCTCATCACGGGACGTCTGCCGTTCACAGGCGATTCGATCGTCGACATCGCGTTGCAACACATTCGTACGCCAGCGCCAAAACCAAGCGATTTCGTGCCGTTCGTCCATGCAGGACTCGAAACGATCATCATGACGGCGCTCGAGAAATGGCCCGCTCAACGACAACAAAGCGCCGCGGAACTCAAATCAGCACTCGAGAAGATCGTGCCCGAGTTACGCACGGTGCCGTTTCGCCTTGGAGGTACTGCGCGCGAAGATGCTCCCGCTTCGCCAGTACGGCATCCGCTTACTGAAATCCCTGCGGAATCCGTACGTTTCGTAAAGACGTTGGCGCCTCCGCCCATGCCTGGGACTGAAACGATGCGTTCGCTGGACGCACCGATTCCACCCTTGTCTGGGCGTCTTAGCGACATGATTCCATCGACGGATCGTGATGGAGTCGTGATTCATCTGGCCAACGAATCCGGCCCTGTACTTACGTCTTCGCCAACATTACCCGCGTCACCTGCGATCAATCGGGAAACATTGGCCTCGGGCGACCGACCGCCCGTGCAAATCTCGGTCAAAGCGCCAGCGAAAGAAACAAGCGGCTCGTTCAAACTCGAACGCACTCAGGAACGCACAGGCACACGACCATCGTATCCAGCGCCCGAACCTGTGTTGCGCGACGCAAAAAAGCCCGCGAAAAAGATCGCGAAAAGGCCAAAAGAAACGAGCTTCTGGATCCTCATCCCCATCGCTGTCCTCGTGGGCATCACCGTCGGCGCAGTCGTGTTTTTCTTGACGCAGTAAAAAATGCAACACGTTGAGGACCATGAGTAGGATAAGGCCGTGACAAACCACGCGCAAGAAGGCCGCATGCAAGGACTTTTTGACGGTTATTCCCTCACCCCGGGTGCCCACGACGAACTCATCTCCCCAACTGGACTCCCGCACGAAGCCTTTCGTGCAGCCACGGAGCTCATCGATGCACTCACGCCCGATGCGCTCGTGCGGTTTCAATCGCTCGCGGAACGCGCTCTGCTCAACCAAGGCGTCACGTTTTCCGTCTACGCGGACAATCGCGGCACCGAGAAAATCTTTCCGTTTTGCCTCGTTCCTCGGCTAATTTCGGCCGAAAACTTCGCACTTGTCGAACGCGGTTTGGAGCAACGCGTGCGTGCCCTAGGTATGTTTCTCGACGACGTCTACGGCGAACAACGTTTGCTTGCCGAACATCCGATCCTGCGCGATTTGACGCTCGGCGCGAAGCACTACTTGCCCGTTCTTCGCGGTGTTCGTCCCACGGGCGGCGTACGGATTCATGTCTCCGGAATCGACTTGATCCGCAGCCCCGACGGCGTTTTCCGCGTACTCGAAGACAACCTGCGCACACCGTCAGGCGTGTCGTACGTCCTGGAAAACCGCATCGTTTCCAAACGCGTTTTGCCTCAAATCTTCGAGGAATCGCGCGTATACCCGGTCGAACATTACCCCGCGCAATTGTCCGAAGTGTTGCGATCGGTTTCACCCGTGACGCCCGATGAAACCTGCGCCGTCGTCCTCACGCCTGGCCCGTACAATTCGGCGTATTTCGAGCACAGTTTCTTGGCACGTATGATGGGTCTGGAATTGGTCGAACCCGTGGATTTGTACGTGCAAGATGATCACGTCTGGCTGCGCACGACACGTGGACCTCGCCCTGTTCATGTCATTTATCGGCGCATCGATGATGCGTTTATCGATCCCGACGTGTTTCGTCCAGACAGCTTGCTCGGCGTTCGAGGCCTCGTGCGCGCTTACGCCGCAGGCAACGTGACCCTCGCCAATGCCCTGGGAAACGGCGTCGCAGACGACAAAGCCGTGTACGCATTCGTGCCCGACATGATCCGGTTTTACCTATCGGAACAACCCATCCTCGCCCAAGTGCCCACGTACGTTTGTGCACGGGAAGCCGACCGGCAGTATGTCGTCGAGCACTTGGATCAGTTGGTGGTCAAAGCAGTCGACGAAGCGGGCGGCTACGGCATGCTCATGGGACCGACAGCATCCGCAAGCGAACGCGACGCTTTTCGTCAACGAATCGAAGCAGACCCGCGTAGATTCATCGCACAAGAACGTATCGAACTGAGCACGTGTCCCACATGGGACGGCACCAAACGCCAGCTCGTATCGCGACGAATTGATTTGCGTCCATACGTTCTCACGTCGCCGAAAGGTCCCTGGGTCCTGCCCGGAGGTTTGTCGCGCGTAGCGCTCGTCGAAGGCTCGTACGTCGTAAATTCCAGCCAAGGCGGCGGATCGAAAGATACCTGGGTGCTCAAGTCCTCAACCGCTTCGACCGCGGCAACCGCAAGGAGTGACCGTTGATCGCGCGAGTGGCCGATCATTGTTTTTGGTTCGGGCGGTACATCGAACGCGTGGACTCGATGGCGCGTATGCTCCACGTGACCTTGCATTTGTCGCTCGATGCCGAACTTTCCGCGCAACATTGTTGGTTGCCCGTGCTCGTGGTTTCGGGAGAAAAACTCCGATTCGCAGAAAAACACGGCGAAGATGCGATGGGCGACGGCGAACAGGTCCAGCGTTACCTGGCGCTCGACGAGAACAACGCCATCTCCATCGTCGCCACGATCGCCTCCGCACGAGACAACGCACGCTCCATTCGCGAAGTGATCAGCCTCGAAGTGTGGGAGACGATCAACGAGCTGTATTTGTGGGCGCAGAGCCAAGCATCACGTGACGAATACGAAACGAATCGTTACGGGTTTTACCGACACGTCCGGAACACCATCGAACTTTGCCACGGCTTGCTCGCAAGCACACTGCTTCACGATGACCCCCTCGACTTCATCGAACTCGGCATCATGCTCGAGCGGGCGGGACAAACTGCACGGATCGTCGACGTGCATCATCACGTTCTGTCGCTCGAATCGCCGCGGCTCGAAATCGTGGTGGAAACAGGCATTTGGTTGTCGATTCTCCGTTCGTGTTCCGGCTGGGAGCCGTACATGAAACGCCATCGAGGTCGCGTGAACGGACCCAGCGTCGCGGCATTTTTGATCCTGGAACCCACGTTTCCTCGCTCGGTTCGCCATGCTGTGAACTCCGCCTTACGCCGCCTGCAATCGCTTTGCCCTCCAACGATCATCCCTGGACGACGCGCCCTCGAACGCCTCGAAACACTCGACGCAGCCCTTGCCGCACGAGATCGCGAGTCCATCGCATCGGAGCACGACATCGCGACGTTGGTCGTGTCGGAAACCGACGCCGTATGTGCTGACATCTGCCAAGACTTGTTTGGCCACGCAACCACCGGAGCGACCGACTGACCCATGCCCAACTTGCTCGCGATGTCCTTCGAGGGCGAACTGGCACCGAGTTTCGACTTGCGGTGCCTACATCGCGGACAACAAGCGCCCGATGGTTGGGGCATCGGTTATTACCCGGGCGGAGAACCCAGCGCATCGGTCCTCAAGGAACCCGCTCCACCCCACGGATCCATTCGTAGCGAACTCGTCAAAGCGTGGGAGCACCTCGAAGCGTCGCTTTTCGTGCTGCACATTCGCACAGCGCGGTGGGGATCGATCAGCGATGCCAATACGCAGCCATTTTCACGCAGTTATGCCGGTCGAGACTGGCTGTTTTCGCATAGCGGCAGCTTGCGGCATCGCGTCGAAGGACCAGGCGAACGTGGTGCATTCGAACCCGTAGGTTCCACCGACAGCGAACGTGTCTTTTGCGACTTGCTCGCTTTGTTTGCCGTTCGAGGTTGGCGCAGTATCGGCGATGCGGATCCGGTACAAATCCAATTTTTTTTCGGGGCCATCAGTACGCACGGCTGCACCACTTGCGTGCTTACCGATGCCCGCGATTTGCTCGCCTACGCCGACGCTCGCGCCGAAGGACCCCTGTATGTAGGCCGCGTCGCGCCGCCTTATGAGAAACTCGTTCTGGCCGACGCGGATTTGGAACTCGACTTGGGTCGTCGTGGCATCAAGCCGCGTAAAGGCGTCATCGTGGCCTCGAACACGCTCGAAGGCGAAGGCATCACGTGGACGACGCTTCCGCCCGGGCATTTGGTGATCGTGCGGCAAGGCTCGGTCATTACTGACGCTGCACCAATCCAACTCAATACGAATGCGTCGCTGGTTCGCGCGGTGTTTGAACGGCCCGAACCTGCCGAAGTGCGTCGGTTATCGATTCTGCATCGGACGGTGTATCGGTATGCAAGGCCGGTCGAGCGCAGCGTGCATTTGTTTCGTCTCACGCCGATGCACGATCGGCTGCAAACGTTACATGAATCATCGATTCATTTGTCTGTCGACGGCAAAACGCGCGAATACGACGATGTTTTTGGCAATCGCGTGCGTAAAGTGGCCCTCGATGCGAGTTTCAGCGAACTTGTCGTGGAAGCGCGTTCCGAGCTGACGTTGCTCGACACGGAACCGTGGAGTTTACGGCCGTTGCATAGTCGCAACACCATTCCGCTCGTCTGGATGCCTTGGCAGAGACAAGTATTGCAACCGTTTTTGTTGCCGCCCGAGCTTCCCGAGAGCGAGCTCGAAGAATTGGCGCAATATGCAATGAGTTTCGTCGAGCGTAACGACTACGACCTCGTGGATACGCTTTTCGATTTGAACCAAACGATTTATCGCGAATACAAATACCAGCAAGGAACGACGAGTTTATCGACGACACCGTTCGAGGTTTACGTCAAGCGTCGTGGCGTTTGTCAGGACTTTGCCAATCTCTTCATTTGCATGTGTCGATTGCTGAACGTTCCAGCGCGTTATGTGTGCGGGTATTTGTATACGGGTCCGTCGAGTCCTCATGCAGTGCAAGCGCAAGCGTCGCATGCGTGGGTGCAGGTGTATTTGCCCGAGCTTGGATGGAAGGGATTCGATCCGACGAGTGGCGTGGTGACGCGAACGGATCATGTTCGCGTGGCTGTAGGGCGTAGTTATGTGGATGCTACGCCGACGTCGGGCACGATTTATTTGGGTGGTGGATCGGAAACGCTTGAAGTGCACCTCGAGGTCAAGCAAGTCTGAGCGCGCCTCACCCCCCCGCCCCCTCTCCAACTTCGCTTCGCT
>JANORL010001200.1:0-5947 GCA_031415295.1 Polyangiaceae bacterium
TGCCACTTGAAGTACTCCAACGGCCGTTTGCACGACGGTAGCGACTTTTTGCAAGTCCCGCAAAAAATGTTTGCGAATACGCGCGAATTCGACCTCGAATGCTTTGTCGTTACGAGCCGGCGATCGACGTGAATCAATCAAAAGGTACGTTTTTTGACGCCAAATATGGGAAACCGACGCATCCATGTGCGCAAATGTTTCTCGCAAAATTTCAAGGTTCGGATAAGGTTCGGACAAACGCGTGAGCACGATGATCCGCCGAGCGGGATCGTACCGCATCACAATGTACGGGCTTCGATAGATCTCCCGAGGCCCCATACGCGTCGAAATGGCTCCACTCATATCATTTCCTCGTTTCATCCAAGCATTGTGTCGCACCTACGCAGCTCGAATGAAGGCGCCATATGAGCCGCACAATCGACCGGCGTCAAGAGGGCAGCAAGCTTTCTTGAACATTCGCAGGCTGAATGTTGGCTGGACCTTCGTTGTAAGGATTGTTGACCCGCGGCGCGACGGGCGTCGTGACGAGGTCTTCGCCATTGCGATGGTGAATCAAGGGCAAAAGCACCTCGGGGCGATGTTCTTTCGGATCGAGCCACGTAGCATATGCTTCAGGCGATAAAATGGCCGGCATACGGTCATGAATGGGCGCGACGATCGGATGTGGATCGGTCGTGAGCAAAGTAAACGTATCGAGTTCGACGATTTGTCCATCCGAACCAACGCCTTTCCACCTGGCCCACAAACCAGCAAACCCCATGAGAGCGTTGTCGCCGCGATGAATCCAATACGGTTGTTTTTTGCCTGCGATTTTCTTCCATTCGAAGAAACCATCGGCCGGAATGATGCACCGCTTGGATTTGAAGCTCGACCGATACGCCGGTTTTTCAGCAACGGTTTCCGATCGCGCATTGATCATACGACTACCAATGTTGATATCGGCCGCCCACGAAGGGACGAGACCCCAACGAAGCATGTCGAGCTTCCGAGGCGTATCTGGCGCCATCACCCGCACGACCGGCGCGTTTTGCGTGGGCGCAATGTTAAAACGCGGAGAAAGCTCGGGGATTTCGAGGTCCGAAATGCCGAACATGCTCAGGAGCAAATTCGGCGCAACGTTGGTCAGGGTATAACGTCCACACATAGCAGGCGGGAACGTAGCACAAACCTGGCCTTGTCAATCAAGCCGAAAACCTCACTCCCGACTCTGCCGAGCAGCCGCGGCGAAAATAGCCTTCGCCATCAGGCTGGTTTCCCGCTCGCTGCGTTGTTCATAAATGTTCGCCCGAGCCTCACGTACAGCCGTATCGTTCGGCGCCGCGCGATGCGCCATTTCAATCAGTTCCGTCGCGACCCGCCATTGCGCACCATCGACCGCGGCATTCGCTTTCGCTACGAGTTTGTCCACGCCACCCGCCAACTCGACGATGGCCCGCGCCAAATGCGTTTCACGCGCCGGCTTCAAATGCGCCGGATTACCGTCATACCAACCGCCATAAAGGCGCCACAAATTACGCACGACAAATTCCGGCTCGTCGTAAATCGGACGCAAATACGGCCGCTCGAGAAGTTGTTTGTTTGCAATCACCTTCGACAAAACTTCATCGAGCGTCGCGCCTTCATTCATGAGCCGAAGCGTTTGTCCCACCAGATCTTCGAGCAGCTCGGCCGTCTCTGTCAACGCTTGCCGTACTCGCTGCACACCGAGAATCGGGGGACCATGCCCCGGAAACAATTTTTCCGCACCGAGCTTCTCCATTCGCCGTAATGCCGCGGCCCATTCCCGCGGAAATCGCTGAACTTTTTGTGGATTGCCACAATTCGGCGACGCCCAGATAAACAAATCACCCGTGCACAACGCCCTTTTTTCAGGAATGTACACCCACGTATGATCGTCGGTTTCCCCCAGGTCGTGATAAAGCTCGAATCGCACGCCGCCGACTTCCAGAATAAAATCATCCTGGTAGACTCGATCCGGATCCCGAAAAGAATCCGGAAACATGGGCATTGGTAAATTGAATTGGCGTTGATTGATTCGCCCGTTGTATCCATTCGTCAATAAATATCGCGCAAAACGCTTACGAACATTTTCGTGCGCGAATACCTCCGGACGTTGCCATCCCTTGGCCTTGGCTTCCGCATCGAACGCAAAAATGCCAAATACATGGTCGACATGCCCGTGCGTATACACAGCCGCACGCACCGGTGCCGACGACATCTCCCGCACCGCCGCATGAACCAAACCCGCAGAAAAAGGACTCGACGTGTCAATGAGCACCAGACCATCCGTCGTCTCGACGCTGGTCACATTCGCAAATGCCGAAACAAACCCAATTCCGTCGCCCATGGCTTCATGCCCGCCAGAAGACAAGGCCGGATGGACATTAAAGTTCCCCAAATCCCCATTCCAAGCATTCTCCGCAAGATCGGTGATACGCCCCATGACAACACTCGTCTCCTCGATGGAGACGTCTACCAGTTTTCCCTACGTGCCGATCTACGAAGTGCACCAAGCATCGTGAAGCTGCACAAAATCCTTTGGTCGTTGCTCCGTCAGCGCTAGCGTCCTGACGATTTCCGATGCTGGGACGAAACAGAACCAACCGCAACGTTCTCAATGCCGGCCTTGTCGGATTGGTCGCGTCATTCGTCGGCGCGTCGTGCGCGCCACCCAAACACACGCAACAAGCAGCCCCGCCAAACGCCCTGCCCGTCGCCCAAACACGGCTCGATCTGCCTCCAGACGGACCACCTCGACTCTTTCACACCGCGATCGACGAAGCCTTTTGGGTTGGTCACTCGGCCGATCGTGATCGCTTGATCAGCTTCGGTGTACGCCTCGAAGTCTCGCCCTCGAACGGTGAAGTCTTCACCTCGACGTGGGAGACCGACAACGAAGTCAAGAGCGATCCACTGCTCGGAGCACTCGAAGTCGCTCCTAGGCTGGGCGGTGGATTCGTTTTTTGGAGCAGAAACCAATTGTTTCGCTCTGAAACGTTCACGGGTCCTTTGCGTCCTATCGCTACGAGACAAACCCTTGGTACGGAAAACATTCGCGGAGCTCGCAACGGACTCGATGGCGTCATCATCTTTGGCGAAAGTTCGAACGCAAAACTCATTGGATCCGCACTTTCCCTCAGCCCACCGCCGTTCGCCGGGCTCGTCGACTTCGCCGCCGTCGATGAAAAACGCGCCGTGCGTATTGACTTGCTCGGGCAAATCAACACGACAATCGACGGCGGCAAAACCTGGGTCGATGCCACGAGCGTTGCGGGAATTTCGCTGAAACAACTGCTCGTCGAACCCGATGCTCTCATGGTGATGACCTGGCAAGGTCGGATGCGATTCAACGCCGACGGTTCATTGGGCCCCATGGAGGCCGGGTTTGTTGGGGCACGAAGAGGCCTCAATTTTACGACGATTTTTAAGGGTTCTCGTGCCGAAGATTCGAACGCTTGGTGGACCTGGCGCGAAATCGCTCCCATCCAAGCCGCGGTACTCGGCGGCGCTCGCACGGATACTCGACACGCCGTAGGGTTTGCCGCAGGAGCGATCGGCGAAATAGACCTCGCTACTGCGAATCTTTCGCGTGCCATCACGGACTGGCCCCAACCGGGTTTGTCTTGCTCAGCTATCCCCGGTCATTCCGAACCTTTGTTTGTCTGCGGATGGGACACGTACCAAGGCTACGGATCGTACGTCATGCGGGCGGATCATGGACGCTGGCCGCCCGTCATCGAACACGCATTTACCGATGATGGGTACTACGCGACGGATGATCACGGGGCACTCGGGTTTGTCGGGTCCTGCTCGATCACCCCCAAATATATGGACCCCAACGATCCTTCGCGTTTGGACATGACCAGCGATTCGTACCGAATCGCCCCGAAGATTTGCGTTCGTCGCGGACCCACCGAGTGGATCGAACACGCGATCGACGTCGACCCGGAATCAATTCTGCAAGCTTGGGCGCCAAAACGTGATGGAACCGCCGTCGCGTTGGTCGTGAGGAAAGAAACGGCACTCTTGCCCGATAGGACAAACGATCCGACACGCGTGACGAACCAAGGAGGCGTACGCATCGTGCGTATTCCGCGGGAACTAAGCGGGTTTTCCCTCACGCGACCAACATGGAATCCGTACGGAAACTCGGGACGTACTCCAGCTGGACCTCTCGTCGAACGTCGCGTTCAAGCTCACGACGATGGAACCGTGAGAGCTTGGTTTTCCGGGCAAAACAACACCGATCCCAGCTCGGGTGTACACGCCGGCGTCGTTCTCGACGAACGAGGCAACGCCACGCTGTTCCCACCACCACCGCGCGTCATGACGATGATCGCGACAAGCCAATACGGTGTCGCGTTGCTCGCGGATGGCTCGCTCGCCGAAACACTCGATCACGGACAAACCTACCGTTCCGGAGGTTTGTCGCCGCTACCGACTGCGGGACTGAGCGGCTACTGCACGATGCTCGGATGTGTGCTCGGCTCGCTCACGCGTCTCGGTTGGGGCAAACCGGCGACAAACCCAACGGTACACACGGGCAAACTCGATGCCGCACCTTCACCCGAACCTGCGTTGCGCCTCGATTGTTCCGTCGTGGGAAAACCGGAAATCGTCGACGACAAGTTCCTGCACAAAGGAGCGCGTACCGCATGGCTCACCGGCACGGGCGATACTCTGTCACTTTTTCGCGAAGTGGAGAACGTGCCAGATGCTCCGCCTCAAGTGCCGCCGTCTGGACCAGATCCCGACGACGCACCGCCCGATATCGTTGCACCTCAAACCAAACCCCTTCGTCCTCCAACGAGAACGCAATCGCTCTTGTTTCGCTCGCCATTTGATCCCGATGCGCTCCCGAAACGTCTCGATGCAACCAGCTCGGAACTCGACAACGTGCGCCGTTTGGGCGTGATCCCGCTGCTCGGAAAAGACGATGAAGTGGGCTTCTTACTCATCTCGGACAAACACGAAATCTTGTTGTTCCGAGACGAACTCACGACGTTGCCTCTCTTTGAGAATCGTCGCTATTTTTCCGACGACACGCGGACTCCATCAGGCCTGGTGACGGCGCCGAATCAAGCGTTGATCCTGGGTGACATCCGGCGGCGGACCGCGCTCGAAGAACACGGCATCGGGCCACAACGCGCCCCGGTGTACCTCGGTCAAGAACGCGATTCTTCGACGCGAAAACCGATGGCCCTCGCGACCCGAGACGACAAAGCCCAGGCACTCATCGTTTGGGAGGGTTTTCCCTCGCAAGTGGCAGCGGTCTCGGAGTTGGACGTCAAGTCGCGGACGTTTCTTCCGTTCACGCCACTCGCTCCGTGGACGACGGCGACGATGGGTGACGATCCGCGTTGTAAGAAGAGCAAAAATGCATGGACGGCGCTCGTGCCTATCGATCCGACCTTATGGTTTGACGTCAAACAACTTGCATCGAGTGGCATAAGCGTGAGCACCACGGGGATGATGCTGGTGCGTTGGAGTTCTGAAAGGCTGTGTATCGACGCCATCGACCTTGGAGTGGACATACGCACGAGTTACGAATGGCGGTTTGACAATCATTTGGTGATGCGTTGGTTAGCGGCGGGTAAAAAGCGTCGCGGGGGCGTGCTGCTGCACGAGGGAACGCGGCGCAAGGTGGAATGTCAATTGCGCCTCACCCCCTAACCCATAAGCGCTAATTTACCCTTGTTTGTTGACCGGTTGAGCGCTTAGCGCTCAACCTTAGTCAGGAAAAATTCCGACAAGCGCTACGCGCTTTCGGCATTTTCCCTCTATCCAGTTGACGATGGGGGCTGCGCCCCCAAACCCCCAATTTCATGCGGTGCAGGTCTAGATTTTGGTGGGGAACTGTTATGAAAGCCGTTACGTTCTCGCTTACGCTCGAACGGCCCTAGTCAGTGCATTCGTCGGGCTCGCTTCGCGACCCGACTCTTGCACT
>JANORL010001201.1:0-4506 GCA_031415295.1 Polyangiaceae bacterium
GAGGCGCAAAGATGATCGTGGTCACGAAGAGGCACTGATTCCGGCAAGAACGACGCATGATAAAAGCTCCGGGCGTGAGCCCTTTTTCTTTCGGCACCCGAAGAGATTCTCGGGGGGCGTTCGTGTAGATCGAAACCCGTGGGCGCGTCAAGGTCGTTTGTCTTGTTGGAAACGCGCCAAGGTCGAAAGAGGTGCGCCGTTTTGGGGTTTTGCCCGGCGATCCTGTGCAATTCGCGTTTTTGCACTTCGTAAAACCAGTGGCCGGCCCGATGGCCGATGTGGCAGTCGACGTATACGAAGACGTTAAGTCATCAAAGCCTAAGTCCGACAAACGCTGACGAGCCGGGACCGAGCACGCGTGGCATCCGTATGTGCGCAGATGTACAGAAACCGACCAATGACGCGTGACGACGTAAACGCGTCAAGTGCGAAATTGCCACTTTGTTTGGACTAGGCACTGCGAGCGCGCGGTCGAGGCTCGTTGTGGCGACGCGTGCGAGTTCGGGGGCGGCGTGGTCGATGAGCGTGCGTGCTCCAGCGGGGATGGCGAAGACTGGGGCGATGAGAAGGAATGCGGCGACGGCACGTTGCCGGTTCGAAAAACGTTTGGGCAAGGTTTGTCCGAGTGCAACCTGCGACGCGTTTTCGATGGTTTGTCGTGATGGAACGCTGGGATCGCAAGCGAGTGAAACGAGTTTGTCGGTACTTGGCAAGGCCGCCGATCGCCACGGAACGGCTCACGGAAGTGGGTGGCGAGTTGCGGTACGAATTGAAAAAAGTTTGGCGTGATGGAACGAGGTTTGTCATGTTGGACCCGTACGAACTGCTTGCACGGATGTGTGCGATGGTGCCGCCACCGTGGTTCAACATGATTCGGTTTCACGGTGTCCTTGGCCGAATGCGAAGTTACGCGAGCAAGTGGTCGCGTCGGCAAGGCCGTACGTTCCACCGAATGAGAATACTGCGACAAACCCGGTGCAACTTCCACTCTTTGGGAAACTGTTCGAGGAACCGGACGTGAGTCACGCACGACGCAAGCCTTGGGCGTGGCTGCTTCGGCATGTGTTCGCAGTCGACGTAATGGTTTGCCCGAAGTGCGCGGGTCCGATGAAATGGCGCGAGGTCGCGCTCACGCAAGACACGATTCGGGAAGGTTTGGCGCGAGCGGGGCTGGCGCGAGGGCCACCGAAAGCCAAGAAAGTGCCCATCGGGCAACTCTCGCGGCCGTTTCCAAAGATGCGTCGAGCGTGAGTTTCGATACGTCTTACGTGACGTGGCGCTCGCGTTCGCCAGCACCAAGGCACACGTGTGTCCACAAGTCGAGAAAACTCCTCGTCGAGGTGCACTTGCCGCCGGAAACGCAAACTCACCGATGCGGTGGGGTGGTCTAGGATACCGGAACACGACGACAACGTTCACGGGGCAGCCGCGCAAAGTTCGATAATCGCCGTTTGTTTGGACTAGGTACAAGTACTTGACGACTTATATAAAACCTTGATACGTGTGTGTGCATGTCCGGAAGCGCCATAAACAATCAACAAGACGCAAGACGCTTCGATGCATTCGCGCAGCAGGATACCTTGGATGCCTCGCCAAAAGAACCTGCTGCATCCCATGAAACGGACAATCCCACAGGTGCACCTCGACGGGGGCGATTCCTCCTGTTGCGCAAGCTCGGCGAAGGGGGCATGGGCGAAGTGTTTGCCGCGTACGACGAGCAACTCGATAGACGCGTAGCGATTAAACTTCTACGACCAGACGACGTTTCAGAGGAGGCACGACGTCGGCTTTTGCGAGAAGCCCAAGCGCTAGCCAAACTTGCGCATCCGAACGTCGTGACCGTATTTGAAGCGGGACAAATTGATAACGATGTTTTCTTGGCGATGGAATTTGTCGATGGAGTAACGCTGCAAGATTGGCAAGTCCAAGCTGGGCGCACGATTGACGACATTCTCAAGGCGTACGTCGCATGTGGTGAAGGACTTGCGGCCGTGCATGCCGCCGGCCTCGTCCATCGCGATTTCAAACCGACAAACGTCATGATGGGTAAGGACGAACGAGTACGCATTCTCGACTTCGGGCTCGCTCACGGGCGTACCGATCATCATGAAAAGATCGAAAACATCTCTGAACACTTGGTAACGTTGGAATCAAAATTGACAATGACTGGCGCGCTTGTCGGAACACCCGCGTATATGTCACCTGAACAATACCTTGGCGAACCCCTCGACGCTCGTTCGGACCAATTCTCGTTTTGCATTGCGCTCCATGAAGCGCTCTATGGTCAACATCCCTTCGGCAAGGGCAACATCCACGAAATGCTCTCGAACTTACTCGAAGGCAAACTTTTGCCAGCTCCAACAAACTCGACCGTTCCGGCAAAAGTCGCCGAGGCACTAAGCCGAGGTTTGGCTCGAAATCCCAATCTACGTTTCGACAATATGCCTGCGCTGCTCGAACGACTTGTCGAGCTACCCAACATAGACAAGCGTGAACATCCTCTACAACGCATACTTTTTGGAATTGGACTGCCAGTCATCGCGATCTTGGTTTTGATTCAATCCATTGCCACAGGCAAAGCCCCGCTGTACTCGCCAACCAAGCTCTTCCAGCTAGCAATGACAGCCGTCGTCGTCTTGTCGGCGGGAATTATCCTCTTCCGCAAAACGCTCATGAAAAACCAATTTCACCGCATCATGGCGTATTTAGGTTTGGTGACGATGATCCTCTTCGCTGTGAGTCGGGGCATAGGCATCCTGCAGCACGAGACCGGTACGACAATCGTTCAGCGCGATTTCCTGATCGCATGTAGCGGCGCGACGATCGCGGCCCTCTTTTGGTCCTCCGTATCTCCCTGGATATGGTTAAATGTTGCAATCACGATGGCGAGCGCTTTGGGGATGACACTTTTCCCGTCGCATGTCGGCAGCATCTGTGTGGCAGGATTTAATTTTCTCGCGCTAAGCTATATCTTCATTTGGCGTCAATTGGCGCAGTCGACGCAAGCGCTCGTGAGCGGAATGGTTTACACGAGTGGCGCGTCCGCTCAAGTGTCCAAGAAAAACCTCACGCGTTCGTGAATCACCATTACCACAACGACGTTGGCATACTCGGCTCGCCAGAAACCCGAATTCACGTTTCTAGGCTCAATTGTGCGCGTCGAGAGTTCAAACAGCGACGCGTATCGCCTAGTCGAAGTTTTTCGCGAAACCCCTCGCCACGATTTCGTGTTGCTCGGCTCGATCCGCCGCCCTGACCATTGATCTCATTTTTCCCCCTTAATCTTGGCCAAAAGTGAACCTTTCGCGACCATAGGTTGCCGCATGTGCATTGCGCGAATCGCGCATAATGGCGCATGCGCAAAAAAGTTCCTTGTGTTTTTCTTTCTTGAACCTATCTATCGGCGATCGGTTCGGAAGAACAAACGATGGTTGGGCATGGACACGTGTGCGAGCGCGGAATCCGTTACACTCTGGGCGCAGGAGGAATTTGGACAAACGAATCTTGGTGATGCTCGGCGCACGAAACGTCTGATAAGCATGGCAGCAAGCGCTGCGCAATTCCCATCAGACAAACTGACCGAAGTGTTTCAAGCAAGTGCGGATAGACAAGGCGCTTATAAACTCGTCGAAAACGGAGCGATTCATTGCGAGCTGATTGCCGAAGCCATGGGACGCGCGTGTGCAAAACGCTGCATCAACGAATCGTTCGTCTACGTTGTGGTGGACGGCAGCTCCGTGAGGCTCACGGATCGAGCCGGAACGAAGGACTACGGTGCCGTGGGCTCGTTTAGCCACGGAGCGCGGGGACTACAAGTCATATCAGCGCTGGGATTGGATTCCGACGGTATTCCAATTGGCGTGTGCGCATTGACGTGGTGGAATCGATTGGAAAAAGTCAGCATACCCTCGGAGCAAAGACCCTACGAAGAAAAAGAGTCGCGGTATTGGGGTCAGACAATCCGCACATCGTGCGCTCGATTCAAAGAAGAGGCTCCAAACTGTCGATTATGGTTCATTATCGATCGCGAAGCGGACGCTATGGATACGCTGCTCGACCTGCATGAGACCGGCCACTACTTTACTGTGCGCGCGCAGCAGAATCGCCGAGTCCAGACGGAATATGCCGATCCCGCGTACGTTTTTGGGTAGTCTCATTCGGTGGAACGTACGGCCTTGCCGATGCCACCACTTGCTCGCGCAACTTCGCATTCGGTGCCAAGACGCCGTGAAACCGAATCATGTTGAACCACGGTGGCGGCACCATCGCACACATCCGTGCAAGCAGTTCGTACATTGCAAACAATCGTACTGAAGCCGGGACTGGGCTTGGACGCTCGCTACGCGGCGCAAGCGCCGCTTCGCGAGGCTTGATTCTCGATGGGGGGCTTCGGTCGCGGACCGCCCTTGGCCTGCGGCCAAGGGCGACGCTCCCTACGCCCCCCATACCCCCCGTGATCGAATTGAAACCACTCGTTCGTCCGAGCGTAACCTTCCAGGATCCACC
>JANORL010001202.1:0-2157 GCA_031415295.1 Polyangiaceae bacterium
CGCGACCACTTCCGGCGGGTTCGAGCTTCGTGGCCGGGCCCGATGGCGTTCCATCGCGACAATTCGGGATGTAGGCGAAATAGAGTCCCTCGTTGCTTTCCGGAAGGAGTGACTCTGGTATTTGCACGGCAGGTAAATCGCGCATTGTCGGAATCAATTGCTTGCCAACGATACGTCCTACAATCCAGCGTTCGGCTGTACGGTGGAGTCCGATGTCGCTGTTGAGAGCATCCACTACGGAAATCAAGCGCCCTTTGAGCCGAATATCCTTGTCGCTCAGATCCGAAGTCCACGCCGAAATCAACCGGCGCGCTTCGGTAGCCACATAAGAAACGAGAGCTTCTATCGCTGCGCGGGGACGATTGGCTTCGCTTTCAATGGTCGGAAATGGCCGACATAGACGCGCGCTCCAGAGTCCCTCTGACCGTTTCCGCAATTCGATTTTTTCGCGAATGTGAAACACGACGAGCCCTTCGACACCGGGCGCCAACTGGAATGGCAATTCGTCGAATTCGATTCCGGCTTCCCAATACTTCAACACCTTTTCGCAATTACGGACGACTTCGGGGCACAGGTCCGCCGGCGCATCGAGAATCGGCTCGATGAATTCGAGAGATAAGAGCGGCAAGTCTTCGCGCAGTGCCGTCAAGGCAGGACGCGCGCGCAAGAAATCGTCTCGACGTGGGTGGTCGGAGACTCGTTCGTAGGCTTCGCGCATCGCTTGCGTGGCCTCGATGGGACGCCCAAGGCGAATGAGTGTCTCAATGACCCGTTGATGCCAAAGAGCGTTATCGGGCCAATCTGCGAGACTTTGCCGATATTCTTCGAGGCACGTGGCATTGTCGACCCCACCGGAAAGGGAACCGTTCCAAGTGCGGTAGTGGCGCACGTAAGAGAGTAATTTTCGCCCCGTTGGGCTGCTTTTTGGGGATCCTTTCGACGCTATGTGAAAAACCCGGTCGTATTGGGCGTACGCGTCGGCATATTGCTCATTCCGGCTAGTACGGCGGGCGAGCTCGACCAGCCCATGCACATGTAGCGACGCCGTCCGCTCCGCCTGGTCCAAGTCTCCCAATTCGACAAAGATCGCGTGAGCGCGGAGTACGCGATCAGCTTGGGCGGGCACAAGGCTGAGTGGATCATTGATTGAAGCCAGGAGTCGGTGGGCAATGGCAGGGAGGATCTGCATTCGTTCCAAATGGGTGAGAGGGCGGATCGCGCGGGCGGTGGCCAATGCAGGGAGGATGGAAAGCCGGCCAGCGTGAAACTCGACAAGATTTTGTTGACGAAGGAGGTCGAGCGCTGACTTTTGGTCTTCAGCCTGCGTTACCAACAGAATTGTCCGCATCAAAAACCCATAAGGGGTCCTGCTGTTCGGAATATCAGCACCGCCATCGAGCAACGGCTCGATGATATCCAGTGGAATATCGCCTAGCGCGTCGATAATCGACAGTAGCTTGTGCCACGCCGGCGGGGCGCTCGATTGAAATGCTTGCCCAAGACGCTCGAGCAACACGAGCCCCGGATTTTCATCATCGGAAGCTTGCTCGATGAGAGAATGGAATGCAGTGGCCGGTAGTAGCGGCACCAATGCACGGGCCAACGTCAAAATCGCAGGATTGTTGTCTGCGAGCTTTGCCAGCAGTGGCCAGTTCCGGTAGCCATCTGGCGTCCCGGTCAATCGAATAGGCCAGCTCGAGGGGGACCGGTGTTTGTGTAGCAGGCCTGCATCGATATCCTTGATGCGGCGCCTTCCCACCAAGAATGTCGGAGAGTGCTCCAGGCGGCTACGGAGCCAATCGAGCAACAGCTCTTTCTCTTGTTGCCAAAGCATTGTCGAAGGCTCATCCAAATTCGGGGTCAAAGGGCGCAACCCATCTACCCCATCCACGACAAACGGATGACCGTTCACGGCTCGTTCGGCCGCGCGAAGACTCGCCTCGAGCCCTTCGCTCCGAAATGCTTGGAGCACCAGCTTTCCTTCCTCACCAACGGCGCCCAATTGTCGAGCGATGTCGGCGACGAAGCGCTGGCTGAGCAGTGAGTCCGACGATTTTACATCGACATAAATGCTGCCAGCCGGTATCGCCTTGCGTACCGCGTGTGACTTGCCTGTCCCCGTGAGACCAAAAATGCAGCCGCCGACCTTGCTGCCGA
>JANORL010001203.1:0-1918 GCA_031415295.1 Polyangiaceae bacterium
CACGGACAATATGAATTGGATTGTCGATACGAGGTTTTCGCCGATTGACGATCCCGCTCGGCTCCACAACGACGTGCGGCGTATTCCCGGCGTTGTGGATACGGGGTTGTTCGTAGAAATGGCCGACGTGGTGCTGGTGGGCGGTAACGATGGCGTTATCGAGATGCGCTGAGCGGAATCTTCACTAGGCTGATTGTGAAGATTTTGATTGCGGCGAGGCTGGTTGCGAGAGTGGGGTAAGAAATCGCATATCCCAACCACCTTTTGGGCGGGGTTGTAGCCTTTCTTGAAACATATTGGCACTCATGCGCGCGACATCGTCGTCATCTACGAGGAAGATGATCGAACCGAGAACGGTATTGCCACCTGCTGCCGCCAAAACCTGCGTAACTTCGTTGGCAATGCGACCGGAGCTAAGAGATGCGTCGTGGCGTGAGCGGATGTCGAGTGACGTCATCATATCACGGTAATCGATAAGGCATTCTTTGAAGATAGAGAAAACGTATCTTCGATTAAGCCGATCGATTGAAAAATGTGGGACGACGCGGAGGTCGATGAGCCATTTGGGGCGCATATCGCGTAACATCGCCTCGAATTGGCTGCCACGGATGCGATCGACGTTGACGATTCCGAGCAAGACGCGCTCGCCTTCCGGGAAGAAGGAGAGTTGTTCAGGCTTTCGGGTAGCTGTGTCGTTTGCCGGCGGGAGTACGAGTTGCAGGTGTGGTGCTTTTCGACGACCCTCCATGATCATGACTCCTCATTATTGAGTTTTTCTTCGAGTTCTACGTAACTCAGACGTCCGAGTTCCCAGGGGGAACCCCACGGGGGTTCGCCAATTTCTCTGTTACCGGTTCGATCATTTTTGAGATCCCGATCTTTCAAAAAAGCCCGCCCGTATAGACGTGGTGCCACGCCAGTAAAGGGGCGGAAAAGAACGTGCTTGCCATCGCGACTCGGAGGCTGCCAATTTTCAGGGCTCGTCGTAATGGAGTCTTCGTGTAGGGCCAGAGCCTTGCTTTTAGGATAGGGTTCGAGATACTGAACCTCGTCGACGCCAGCAGCGACGAGATGGCGTGCGCACGCGTGACACGGGAATGTAGTAACGAACATTCGTGTGCCTACGGGAGAGAGCCGTTGACGGGCCGCGGAGAGCAATGCGTCCATTTCGGCATGCACTGCCCGGCTGAATTCGATTAAAGCACCAAGTCGCGTTGACCGGAGCACATCCATCAGCTCATCACTATGCATATCGAAGAAAGACTGCGCTTGTTGCTCAGAATTTGCAGCTTTCTTCAATGCCTCCAGGATCTCTTTTCCAATCGCTTGCTGTTCACGAGTATTGCTACAGCCCGCATCGTCCCTGTATGCACAACGGTCATCGTGTATTTGTGATTTTTCGCCCCGGTTGACGACGGTTTCATGTTGCTGACCATATACGCCACCACCTGCCCGTGGCACTTCATTCGTTCCTGTCGCGAGTAAGTTACCATTAGGATCGACGAGAGCGGCGCCTACCTGGCGTGATAAGCAAGCGCTACGAAGTTTGGCCCCTTCTGCGGCGTACATCGCTGTTTCTGCGAGGGTTGGGCGTATGATGTCCGAATGCGTGACAATATCAATGAAACGTTTGAGTTTATCGGGGACTTCTGAGTCGCCGTCACTCGATTTTTCGTCTGGACTGTTGTCTAAAAAAAAGTCGGCGAGGTGGAAAGCATCATCGACGCGTTGACCATGCTTGTCTTTGGCCTTTCGATCCCGTTCAATGAATCGTCGACCATCGTCTCCGCCGACGTTCCTAAACTTACCCTGTATACGTTTTCCCTCGTCGCCGAAAAGCCGTAGAAACCGCCGCTCCTCATCACAGACGACGCCAATGACTGCGAACGCCGTTTGATATACCCCACGCAGGAGGTGC
>JANORL010001204.1:0-4764 GCA_031415295.1 Polyangiaceae bacterium
GCGAAAAACATCTCGGGTGAATTCCGATTGGAAGACACCGACTTCGAAGACAATCACGGCGTTTCCATCGGTTCCTCCGCAATGGCCAATGGTGCTTTTATCGTTTGTCGCGTCAACGTCATGCATACCATCATGTCCGACATGATCGTGCTCGACGCCGGACAAATCGCCCCCAAACCCAAACCCGTCGGCGATGGATTCGCTTGGCTCGATGGTACGAACGTCCAAATGGAGGGTTCCACTTTCAGCAACAACGAACGCCGCAGCATTCTCATCGACGGCCCCGCCACAGGCAGTCTCACGAATATCACGCTCACAGGCGGCGACGAAATCAAGGGCATCGTCCAGCAAAACAACAACGGCATGGCGCAACCCATGGTCACCAATGCGCCCGCGCTCAAGGTCAACGCGATGGAGCTATTTGCAGTACCGGTTGCGCCGTAGCAGCTCGTGGAAGAATCGCATCGGGTGAGCGATAGAACGTTCGCGCTACTTGCCACGGCGCTACGTCGCTTCGGAGAACAGATGGGACATTGTTCCCGGAAAGCGCATCTATGAGCGACCATAAACACGGCATGAACCATGGTTCGGAACGCTCGCGTTCGAGGTCACCCGCGGCAGGTGAAAGAGGCTGCATCAAAAACTGGCCCTGCGCCCCGAGTTTCGAGACGGCCTTGTTTATCCCGTCTGATGTTCCAAACCTGCATCCATCACCCATTACGAACGCTTGCATGAATCGTGGGATCTTCTACTTTAGCGTTCCTGAGGAGAAAACCGCACCAAGGTACAGGCTGTACACGTGGAAGGAGTACACCCAACCTGCCGAAAAGATGCCTTGACGACGCGGAAAATGCGGGGCACGGTGTTGAAAATGTCTACCGAAGCGCACGTCGATGTCACGGACCTTGGGCTGAACTTGCCAGCATGGCTCGAGCGGGTTCGAGTGGGTGAACAACTCGTCGTGCTGGATCACGGAACGGCTATCGCGAGAATCGTGCCGCTGGTGGATACACGTGACTCAGCCCGCCGGACCCTCGCTGACCTTCGCGCCAAGGCTCGAGTAGGCGACATCGAATCACCGCTCGGCGAGACGTGGAATGCAATCGATGATCATACTTGATACATGTTCACTCGTGTTCGATGCATTGACGCCCACGCGGTTGACTACCGCAGCGCGGACTACGATAGAAGAAGCCGATGAGCGTGGGCAACTTGCTTGTTGCGATATTTCCCTATGGGAGATAGCTATACTCGCAGAGCGCGGGCGCATTGACTTGGCCATCGAGACCACGCGATTTCTTCAGCTCATGATCGCAGCTCGTTCGTTGCGCGTCCTTCCCATCACACCTGAGATCGCGACTTTGTCGGTATCCCTCGGTTTGCACGGGGACCCAGCCGACCGCTTGATTGCTGCAACAACCGTGTATCACACTGCAACCCTTGTCACGTCCGACGAGCGATTACGTGCAGCAACGCGAGTACCTACCGTTTGGTAGGCGCAAAGGAAGTGCAGCGTTACACGTTGCACCGATCGACCTCCTACCGATTGCTCCGCTCATCGAGCGCATTGTGTCTCAAATGGAGCCAGAGGAAATTTGGCTCTTTGGCAGTCGAGCCGAAGGACGTGCGCGTCCCGACAGTGACTACGATCTGCTTGCCGTGCTCCCTGACAACACACCCGAATCGGCTTTGGACCTCATCAAAGCTTTTGAGCTGACCTGCGGTCTTGGCGTGCCTGCCGATCTCGTGCCCTGCACTCGATCCGATTTCGAGGAAGAGAAGGACGAAGTTGGCACGCTCGCTCGCGCCGCATATCATCGAGGAAAGCGTATCTATGCGCGATGCTCGGAACCAATTCGTGAACAACTGAAGTACGGAAACGGATCCGCAGGCCATCCATAACTGCATCCATCACGCAGCACTTACGCTTGCATGAATCGCGCAAGTGTATTCGAATGGATGCACCCGATTCTCAAATTTCCGCGTTTTTCCAGATCATACCCCATCGGCACGGATGCTGCTCATGCACTCCTTCGCCCGGCGTCGCGTTGCACTCGAATGCACTCGCAGACGCCGCCCGCAAGGAGCGATTACCGTGCAATCCCAACCCCTCGACGTCATCTGCCACCTCCCCTGGCGCTCTCCGCGACAAATTGGACGCCGCGTTCTCATCCTCCCCGACGGTAATGGTCGTATCGCGACGAACCTCGAAGGTTACGCAGCCGGCGCCAATAACGTCGTCGCTTGTGCCGAACACTTCGCTCAACGCGGCGATATCGATACCCTCGTCATGTGTATCGTCTCGGACCTCAATGCCCGCAAGCGCGACGAACGGTTTTTCCAGGCCGTATGTGCCCAATTCGCTCGGCTCCGAACGAACATCGTCACCAAAGGTCACCTCATCCGTAGCGACATTCGTTGTCGAGCATTAGGCGACCTCGAAGGATTACGCGCCATGGGCGGCGCACGGGCTACATTGGTCGAGGAAGCCGAAGGCGTTTGTGCCGCGACGAATTCGGTCACGCGGCCCCATATGAACGTCGAATTCTGGTTTGCATACTCGGAAGATATCGCGTGGTTATCCGACGTCGACCTCGTCCTTCGCACGGGCGCCGAAGAATCCGACGTCGTACGGCCCGGTTTGTCCTTACCTCCCAATGTGCCGTGTGTCGTCACGTCGACGTTGTGGCCGGATGCAAAGCCTTCGCAACTCGGAGCGCTCATCGATGAAGCATTACGCGATCACGTTCCCCAATTTGCGCCCGGATACGACATCGACTTCGTCGAAGAACTGTTGTGCACGCTGCCGCAGTCACGAATCCCCGCGCCCGTGCGCCTCACGGTTCCCGTCTGTGCACCCGCCAAAATCATCACTACGATGCTCCAACGTGTGTACGCCGACGCGCGGTGTTGTCCGTTCGTCGCAGCAATTCATATGGCCGCACCCAACTCGCCTAAGGATGAATTTGGTCCACGTGACGATATTTGGTACACGCTACGCATTGTGCCCGCAGCGCGCTGGTCAGAAATCTCGAATGAATCTTACGACGCTATCATTACGCCAGGCCAGCACGCGGGCTCGATCCGGCTCGCCATGCCAGCACGTCACACCCATGTGCATTCGTGTTCGGCAACCACGGAAACCTTACTTCACGCACTACGCAATGCGGTGCGGTTCCCTGTAAAACACATTTTGCTCTTTGGCGCCGATCGAAGCAAAGCTGCCGCATTGGCACCGAACGCGCCCTGGCCCGCCGATCTGATGGATCTCATGCAAAACATCTCGAGGTTACCCAAGCTCCCGATCGAGCAACTCGTGCGCAGGCGTTTGCCCTCCGAAGCCAATGACGCGGACGAACGTAGTATGCTCATCCAAGGTATCTCAGCAAAAGTTCTGGCCAACGCCCTGGATGATGGCCTGCTCCTCCCGGACGAAAGCGTGCGGCAAAGCGATCGGAATTATGCGTATACCGGCGCGTTCATGATGTTGCGCATCCCCGACGAAGGAAATCCAACTGGTTTGTTGTGGGAACCAACCGCGGAAGTCGCCATTCGCTGCATGCTTGCCATTTCCACTGGCGACAACGGTGTCTTCGACCGCGTGTATCCCGGTGAAACGGAACAAGAATGGCGCCAACGTCTCGATGAATCCGCCCGCTATTTCAATGCTGTGGCGGAAAACGATACCGCGGTCAAACTTCCCGACGTGCGCGGCGCTCGATTGCTGCAAGCCATTGCCACGACATGGCGCAGCCTATTCGCATGCGGCCCAAATACGAACCCCGAACTCGTCCAAGCCTGCCGAAATGCATTACAACGACATTACCTCGCAAATGTGCGCGAGCGAGAACGCGACGTCATCGACAATCCGCTTATCCATTGGCTCTGCATTGGTGGCCTCTCGCGACGCGAAGCGATGCAGGAAATCGAAAAACGTTATGCCGAGACAACCCCGGCCCCCATGGGCGAGAAAATCCGCACGCTACTTGATGCCGATGTGACGGACGACAATCGTTTCCAAGCCGTACGACGCGAAATGCAGTTCCTCCTGCATCTGAGTGACACGGCGCATAGCATTGCCGTCGAAGTGCTTTTCTTGTTTAGCGCGTTAACGATTCCCAAGGAAGCCGTAACCCCGGAAAGACTCCAGACTCTCATTGCCGTCGGTCAACTTGCCGATTACGCCTTCCGTCTCGCAAATGACCTGTCGAGCCTCGACGATTCGGTCGGAGGCGACCAGGACCAAACGAAAGAAAGTTCGTTATCGATTCTAATTCCAAGAGTCTCAACGACTTCCGAGCGTGCGGCTCACTTGCGTATGGCTCGCGAGCTTGGCGCAACAATGCTTTCGTGGCTGGAAGCGCATTTGGGGACAGCCGTGATGGAATTGCACAGCGTATGGCCCTCAATGGCGACGAAGGTCAAACGTGCCGTCCGAGTTGGTCGAGGTGTTTATGCTGCAGCCCACTATACGACGATGTCCGCGAACGACATGATGGCGCTCTTGCGAAACATCGATGCGGAAACACGCCCGTTGGTCGTTCCGAGCGAGCAGACCGCTCGACAATCCACGACGACACAACATCCGTCACCACAAAAGAATCGCTTGCCTGCGGTGATCGGCCCCGTGTAGCCTCGTGACAAACGAGGTAAACCATGAAATATCGCGACAACGATGGTTTGGATTCGGCAGCCGTACAGATTGCAGCGAAGCGCCTGGCGCTGATTGCGCCTGGAGACGATCCGGAAACGCTGCTCTGTGCG
>JANORL010001205.1:0-6475 GCA_031415295.1 Polyangiaceae bacterium
GTCAACAAAACCGATCGGCTGAAGGGCGTCACGATTGGCGTATTTAACGACGCCAAACAAATGCGTGGTATTCAGGTCGGGTTGATCAATCGCACCGAACGTTTGCGTGGTGTGCAGATTGGTTTGATCAACCTCTCCAAACACGGCGGCCTGCCGTTTTTCCCGGTACTGAACGTTGGATTGTAAGAGCGTGTCGACCAGGCTTTCATCGCAGATCGAGATAGCCCTGGGAGGGTTCTATTTTTCGGCGTTTGCGGCGGGGCCCCGCTGTCTGAGCCCGTGCTTGGACGGGCGAGTTCGGGTGCCGCGACGCCGAAAAATAAAACCCTCCCGGGGCGGACAAACTCATATTTCGCTGGGAAACTCTGATGGACACCCTCTAAGAGGGTGTTTTACCGCGTCGCGGTGATCGAATAGGCCTGATTGACGCACGGGGTATCGAGCCCGCCGAAACAGCTACAATCCGCGCCGGAAAACTTCAATTCGTAGATTCCCGTCCAGGTGTTGTTGCCGGTAAAACTGCCGGTCAGCTTGTACGTTTCGGCGCAGCCGCCGGGAATCACGCCTTGGTTGGCAAAACTGCCCGACGGGCACGTCGTCGCACTGCCCGTCATTGAAACGGGATTCGACGGGGACGAACCGATGTTCGCGCCATTGTTCGCAAAAATGAACGACGACACGTTCACGTTCACGAGACCGAAACAACATGCGTAGCTAATCGGCGCTCCTTGAATCGTGTACGTCCCGTCCGGATCGCACATCATGATTTCGATTTGGCACGTCGAGCTGCATCCATCGCCGGATATCGTATTGCCGTCGTCACAAGCTTCGCCCGCATTCAGTGTCCCATTTCCACACAAGCTACAGTTGCTCGTATTGAGTGTACACGCCGAAGTGCACGACAAAGTTCCGCCGCCAAACCCTTGCGTTTGACAGGTTTTCCCTCCCAAATTCGCACCGTCGCACGCCTCCCCAGGCTCGATGATCCCATCGCCGCACAACGTGCAATTGTTCGTATTGAGCATACACGTCGGCGTGCACGAAAGCGTTCCGCCGGTGTAGCCCAGCGTGAAACACGTAGCTCCGCCCAAATGCGTGCCGTCGCATGCTTCACCCGCATCGACCATTCCATTGCCACACGTCGTGCAGCCGCTCGTGTTGAAGTCGCACATGGACGTGCAGGACAACGTTCCACCACCGAAACCAAGCGATTGGCACGTTTTGCCATTCAAATTCATTCCGTCGCACATTTCGGTCCCGCTCACGACACCATTGCCGCACGGATTGCATCCCGACGTATTAAATGTACACGTCGGCGAACAGGCGAGTTGTCCACTGCCAAACCCTTGCGTCACGCAGGTTTGTCCCGCAAGATTCCCACCATCGCACATTTCGCCCATGTCGAGCATTTGATTTCCGCAAGGATTGCAGTTCGACGTGTCGAGGGTACACATCGGCGTACAAGCAAGTTGTCCGCTGCCGAAGCCTTGCGTCTGGCAGGTTTGTCCTGCAAGGTTTGGCCCGTCGCACGATTCGCCGACGTTGATGGCGCCATTGCCACAAGGATTACAGGCCGACGTGTCCAGCATACAAGCAACCGAACATCCGAGCATTCCCCCGCCAAACCCCTCGGAGATACACGTCTTGCCATTCAAATTCATTCCATCGCAACCTTCGCCCATATCGATCATTCCGTTGCCGCACGGGCTGCACGCGGAAACGTCGAGGCTACAATCGGGCGAACATGTGAGCGTGCCGCTGCCGAATCCTTCGGTGACGCAAGTTTTCCCACCAAAATTCATGCCATCGCACGGCTCGTTCATATCGAGGTTGCCATTGCCACACCGACAAATAGCAACGTCATGCTTGCAATTCGGCGCGCAATCGGGATTCGCGCCACTCATGGGGAAACCAAGGCTCTTGCAGGTCGCTGTGACGAGCGGATCCCCCTGCGCATCGAAATCGCATTCTTCGCCGAGCGCCGTTTGAATGACTCCGTCGCCACACGAAGAACACGTCGAAGTATCGAACTTGCAATCAGCTTTGCACGACAATGGCCCGCCCATATATCCAAGGTCTTCGCAAGTCTTGCTCGTCGTTGCGTCGCAATCCTCCCCCGGATCCATAACACCATTGCCGCATCCCGTACTTCCCCCCATTCCACCAATTCCTGCCGAGCCCCCTCCTTCGCCCGCGACACCTCCCGAGCCCCCTTTGCCCGCCGAACCTCCATTGCCACCCATGCCTCCGCCACCGGCTTCTCCACCCGTGCTTGTCGAACCGTTGCCCGACGTTGTTGCGTGCGTCGTGTCTGTCCCCTCGGCGCACGACATGATGGTGATGGACATTCCAAGCAAAGCAGTGGCAGCAAAGCGCATGAGAGCCTCCAATTCGCCAGACTACGCGATTTTTTTCACACGTTGTGAGTATTTCGGTACAAATCGCCGTGCGTTCTCGCCAACCTGCTGATTGTGTCAGCGTGCGTTCATGAATGTCAAAATTTTGCCAAAAGTGTATCATTGTTTGGCAACTTGACGTAGAATGCGGCGTATTGACAACAGGTCCGTTACTCGGAAAAACGTCTTAACCGCCATCGCCCGGGTCAAACGATCCAGGGACTGCGAATCGAGGTACGAACATGAAGCGCAAAACGAGCACGTTTATGCGGATGCAGCGAGCACTAGGGACAGGATCGCTGGCTACTACCCCCACGACTACGCCTGCTTCGACGCCGACTGCCCCGCCGGATCCCGCAGCGGAACTCGTCGCCATCATCGCTGAACTATCTTCGCATGGTCTCACCGCGTTGCTCGCCCAAGCCCGTACCATTCGCGACGAAGACCGTCGTCGCGGTGCACGTCCGCCAATCATGTCCTTGTCGCTGCGTGATTTCGTTTCGCGCGTCCAAGAAGCCGCGGACGGAGCCATCACGGGCGTCTTTGGGAACAAGGTGTTTGTCGCGTCGTTGTACCGGTTGTTCGAAGAACGAGGCGAAGCGTCGGGGTGCAGTGTTGCCGAGTTCAAGGATCGGTTGATGACCGCGCATCGCGCCAACTTGCTCGTTCTCGAGCGTTGCGACAGCCTCGAGCGCACCAATTCGAATGTATTGAAATCAGAGATCCAGCACCTGGGCGGGATTTATCATTTCGTCGTCCGCAAGGGGCGTTGATAACGAATATGACGAGGGGCTCCGCGCCCCTCGACCCGCGCAAGGGGTAATACCCCTTGACCCGTATATGGTTCGTCCGCGATGCGGCCGAACCAATGGCTTTTTATAGGTCCATCCGTTGCAATCGCCGATGGCCAAGGGACGTTGCGCCGGCCAAGAGCGCCGTGATGAAGGCGAAAAACACCGGAATCGATGTCGAGCCCCGGCCAAATTCCGGAAAACACTTTCCTGGATAAAGCAGAAATCGCAAATCCCACCATTGGCCGCTGGCTTGTAAAACAAAGCCGACCACCACCCACCCGAAAAACACGAACAACGGAATGCGCCGGTTCGGAAAAACGAAGAGCGATGCCGCGTGGTACAAAACGACCACCGCCCACATCGTGAACGCCATTGAAAACACCGAAAAAAGTTCATAGCCGAGCGTCGACCAACCCGCAGGCAAGTGAAACCAAGGGACATTCGGGTCTTCTCGCTCTATACGCGCAGCTCCACCACTGCTGCCCAGCTCCATACGTACGCCCATCACGAGCGATGCGAGAATGGTCGAAACGAACACGACGCCCGTATACGCGAATGAGCAAACGCCCATTGCGAGGACCTTTGCACGCCACCAGCTTTCGACCGACCGACTGAGCAACACCGTGGAACGCATCGTGCCATTCTGAAAGCCACGCACGAGATCATCGCCGACGAGCAGGATCAAACCGAGCAACATGATCAAGACGTCATGAAAGACGTCCGAAAAGAACCGCAGCCCCACGTCCCACACATTAGCATCAGCATTAAACGCGGTGAAATTCCGCGCGGTATGATACTCGGGCACCAGGAACGCGATCAAAATAAGTAGATACGCCGGAGGCACGATACGCCACCGTGTGGTGCTCATCGCGGCCACGACGTGGTATTTGACGAGCGCTGCAAAAGGTCGGTAGCCGCTCATTTCAGCAATTCCAAAAACGCGCGTTCCAAGGAGAGTTTTTGTTTTCCTATTTCTTCGACGGCAATACGTTCGGCGACGAGCCGCTCCATCAAGGGCATCAAGTCGTCCATTTCAGCAATCCGCACGTGAGGCTGTTCAGGTTTGCCTTCGGGGACGTCGACGAACTTATATGCATCGAGCGCAACGAACTTCTCATAATCCGCGCGCGTAGAAAAAACGATGCCGACATCGGGCGTACGGGGATCATCCAAGTGAAACTCTTTGAGGACTTTGCCGTGGTTGACCAGAATGACCCGACGACACAATTTTTCGACTTCGGTGAGCAAATGACTGGCCAAAAAGATAGCGACGCCTTTTTCGGACAATTGCTGGAGCCACGCGCGGAGCAGCACGATGCCTTCGGGGTCCAAACCGTTGGTGGGTTCGTCGAGTAAAAGTAATTCAGGTTCGACGATCATGGCTTGGGCGATCATGAGGCGTTGTTGCATGCCCAGCGAATACGCTTTGACGGGACGTTTATCCTTGGGATCGAGGCCCACGGCGGACAAACACGCAGCGACACCGCCTGCGGGTTGTCGGTTTTGAATGTCGGCGAGCAATTCGAGATTGGCGAGGCCACTCAAGTGCGGAATGCAGCCGAACCGATCGGAAACAATGCCGACGCGATTTGTGGCAATGTGCAAGGTGCCGGTGGTGGGGCGCATGAGGCCGGCGAGTAAAGAGATGAGAGTCGTTTTCCCGGCGCCATTGGGTCCGATAAAGCCAACGATTTCGCCTTTGGCGATGGTGAGGTTCAGGTTTTCGAGGGCCCAACGTTTACCATATTGTTTGCCGAGGTTGGTGGCTTGGACGATGATGGTCATTCGGTATCCGCTTTCGTCGCGAGTTCGCGCTTTTCGGCAATGTACATAGACAAACCGATCAATGCTCCCGACCAGCCCAGCCATGCAGCGAGCCAGACCCACGGCCAATATTGCGCGCCAAGATTGAATTTATAATAACCCCAAAAAATATCCACGAGGCCGGTGGGATCGATCCAACGAGGAAGGATATTACTTAGCATGATTCGAAAGGTAAAAGTGACGACGACGGGAATGCTCATGGCTACGAAGCCATTGGCACCACAAGCAGCCGCAAAGATTCCGAGCAGGGCCATGACGCTCGTGCCCGCCGCGATCATGACCACCGCAATGAGGTCATTAAGCACAGGATGCGTAAGAAACAACGCTGGAAACGGGCCAAGGGCTCGCTCCAACGGAGTGGGAAGTGACTCGACGCAATACATTCCTCCCAGAGGTTCTATATCATACCGTATACAGTCACCCAGGGCCGGGACGTCCCAAGGCAAGACAAACGCACCGACAAGAACCAACAACGCATATCGAACAAACGTCATTGCCGTGATCACGACACACGTGGCGATCACTTTGTGCAGGATGTGGTGCCAGCGGCGGATGTTGCGGCTCAGGGCCAAGCCGAGAAACCCCGTTTCGGTGTCCACAGCCAAAGCTGCGGCGCCACCGAGGGCCGCCACGAAGCAGTTGTAAATTTCGCGATGAGCACTGGCTGTTACGACGACTCCATAGAACCCCGCCGGGTGGCCCCATGGACCAGAGGAAAAAAGCTCGTAGTAAACGAGCAACAAAACGACGACCACGGCCAACAGAAATTGCTTGCGGTTTACGATGCGCTTGATCTCGATGACGGACAAACGCAGGTGTTCTCGGAGGGGGTTCTTCATGGGTGAGTGCAACGGGGCGATCGTCGGGGCCAGATTTGTCTGGACGTACGCCCCGTGTCAAGGCCTATCGATGACGTAGTGCCCCCGGATCGGGAACGCATAGGGGCCGTCCGACTTCACGGTCATGAACACATCAACGGCTTCGTCGTTGGGGTTCGTCCAGACGTTCGTCACTGGGGTGTCGCGACAGACCTTCGGTGAAGTGGCGAGCTCCTTGTCCGCAGCAACGGCGTGATTTACCGTAAAGAACACGCACATGTCCTTTGGGATGGAGTTAAGTTTGACACTGATACGTTTCAACCCACCCATGCGTATGTTGAGGTTCGCAGCGCCGCATCGATCTTTGCCCCAGCGAGGTACGTCGCATTCAAACGCGATGATCTGCGCGCCCTCGTCTGCGACCACCACATCGGCGAGCATCGTGGACGACAGCAGGACAAACGATGAAACGACAAGAGTTCGAGCAAGGTGCATAGGAATGGCCTTTCTACTCCAGGCTACATAAACCTTGGTTGGGGCTCAACGCTTCCGTCGGCATTCGCGCAACGTCCCTGTTCACGCCAGGTGGACCCGTCGGCATTCGCGCAACGTCCCTGTTCACGCCAGGTGGACCCGTCGGCAT
>JANORL010001206.1:0-10784 GCA_031415295.1 Polyangiaceae bacterium
GTGGAGACATGCGCTCGAAGGTTATCAGCGTGTCGAGTCGCTGCTCGCATCCAGGGAACCACCAGCGACGGTCGCAGATGTCGTCAAATCCTGGAAAACCATCGTGTTGCAGTCACGGGCTTGCGCATTACGCACGTTGCACCCTGCGACAGCGAATGATTCGCAACCGCCGACGGCGGATGAGACGATGTTGGAGCGTGCAATCGATTCCGCGTCGCTCGAGGCTGACCCCGTTCTCGCCGCCAACGGGGGTTTGGACATGGTGGCGACCCGATCCATGCTCGATCGGCGTGGCTATAAGGATCCGCGCATTGCATTGCAATGGTCGCCTCTCCTGCACGCGGCACACGATGCGCATTACGCGCTCGGGTATTGGATGGACGCCAAGCACCAGGATGCGAGTCGGCGTTTCTGGTCCGTGCTTCGCCGCCAAATTGCCCTTGGCGCGGCAACCGAAATGCGCGCAACCAAAGCATGGTACGCAAGGTGTATGGTTGAACATATGGCAACGAAGCTGGACGAGCACGACAATGCGAGTTCGTTTGCCATGGCCATGCGGCTTCTTCTCGAATCCGAAAAGGAGAAGCATGTGGATCGTATCGATTGGACGCCGGAACTCGTGGATACGGTTATCACGGGCGAAGACGTCGTCGACAAGCTTGTCGAACACGCCCATGCACATGAAGGGGTCAAGGTTTCTCGCACCATCGTGCTCATTGAGCTCTTGAAAATTTGGGCCCTCAAATTGACGGGCTCGCGTGCCGCACTGATTGAAAAGATCTGGAAACACATTGCGCACATCGCGCGCGATTTTGCAGCCACCTTCACGCATAACACGGACGTGGGTCGTCCCGCTTTGAAGGCTCTTCAAGAACTCGGCAAGAAACGGCCTGAATTCATACCGACGGTTGGCGTCCACGTTGCGGAAGCCATCTGCAGGAAGCTTCGCGAAGATTTTGATTGGGGGCGATCCGAGGCGGTAGAAGCAGCACTTCCCTACGCAGAAGCGTTGGACAAGGATTCTCTTCGTAATGTCACTGGCGCCATATTGGAGCTCTTGGAGGGCGAGGATCCCGCGCGGGACTGCTGGCCCATGACCAGACCAGCACTTCGATTTTTGGTGGACCACCACGTGCGTGATCGTATGCGCGGGGAGGACGAATTAAATCGGCGCGCGCTCGACCAGATCTTTCGGCATAGTGAGGGTGAAGGAGATGCAGCCATGATGGTCTTTTTCCATCTGGCCGACTTCGAGGACAATTTGCTCGATGAAGAGTCGACGCGCGAAAGACTGAAAGGACCGCTTGAAGTGGTGCGAAAAGGGGCGCTCCAACTCAATCGGAGCGATGTAGCGGATGAGATTCGCGCATTGCTCGTCGCACCGCGGATTGCTGGTTACGACGGTATTCACGACGCGCTCGATAGTTTGCAAAAGATCATCGAATCAGCGAAATCCGGATCCAAGGCGAGCATGGGTGTTACTGGTATCGATGGCCCATTATTGCTGCTCGTCGACGACAAATGGAGGAAACGCATTCGCAACGCGCTCCCCCAACACCAATCATGGTTCGACGAAAAACTTGCAGAAATTGCCGACCGATTGGCGGAGATGTGGGAGTTTGCCCCAACGGACCCGATGGTGTTCGCCCCGTTTGCTTTGCCTCGTCGCACCAAACCTCATCCCGTCGTCATCCACAACATTGCCTTCGCGTCGATTCGGTTCGCCCATGCGGTTGGGCGGGAAGAACGCATGCGTCACGCACTCGACAAAGCGTGCGAGAATGATGCGCTCCGTTCCCAAATTATCGTTGCCCGCGCAACGCATCTGAGCGGCTCGAAGTATTCTTCCGAGGACCCGGGAGAAATCGGTGCCGAAGACAAGAAGACGTTTTACGAAGCCATTGGTCGTCGTTTGACGTATCTCCAGCGTTTGTCACAGGACAACGCAAAATCCTTTGCCGCGAAACTCGTCGACAAATGCTTCCAGCTTGGGCCTCACGCCGCAGATGCCGCGGTGCTTATTGCCGCGGCAAACCTTGGCCTTCACGAACAGGTCCGAGCTTCTGGTCTTCGCGCCTATGAAGCGCGCGTTCGCCAGAATCCGGAGACGCGAATGCTTCTGGTGCCGATTCTGGACTTGTTCGGGCCTGCCGAGCGCATGGAGGGGGAGGAACCTTGACTCTTGACGGTCTGCGACTACGCGCTTCCCGCATGACGAACGGTCGAGAACGTCCGAAGTGCGGCGATTCTCGATTGGCGCGGTGCGCTCACTGGGATATACATCAACGTGCATGGACGCGAAGGCCTCAGATCCATGGCCGTGTCACCCGATTTGACCATGAAATCCAGCATCTACGTAGAAACCAGCATCGTCAGCTACCTGACGGCTAGGCCCAACCGCGACCTCGTACGAGCCGCACATCAGGAAGTGACTCGCGAGTGGTGGGCGAGACGCACCGTCTTCGACTTGTACATTTCGCAGCTCGTCTTGGATGAAGCCGCCGCGGGCGATGCGGGGGCGGCGGCCCAACGGCTGGAGGCTCTCCGCGACCTCCCCTTGCTCGAACTTACTGTTGACGTGACTGCTCTCGGCGCGAGGCTCGTTCGTGAAGCGGCGCTCCCTTCAAAGGCAGCAGCAGATGCGTTTCACATCGCTTTTGCGGCTGTACATGGGCTCGATATTTTGCTCACGTGGAATTGTACGCATATTGCTAACGCAACGATGCGTCCGAGAATTGAATCGATATGTCGCGCGAGCGGATTTGAGCCGCCCGTGATTTGCACGCCCCTGGAACTCGTGGAGGAGTAATGCCATGAAATACACGGACCCGATCATTGAAGAAATCCGCTTAGTTCGGGATGAGATGGCGAAAGAATGCGATTACGACATTGAAAAACTTGCGTTGCTCATCAAATCGCATGAGGTTCAGAGTGGGCGCGAAGTCGTATGTCGACCTCCCAGGCAACCCAGTGCCATTCGGAAGGCATCTTGAGGCTTACGCCATAAACAATAGCTCCGGATTACATGCATCAAGAGCGTGTGAACGTAGGTTCGTCCGTGCGCAGGTTCGTCCTAAAGTACATGCTGCACTTACGAAATAGGTTGCTCGGGGCAAACGTTCGAGTACCATGACGCACCGATCCACAATCGCTTCGATCAATTCACGAAAAACCTTTTGCGCGAAGCGTTGAGTTACGTCTCCAAGCAGACGGAAACCGAGGTTGAAGTGATTGCGGCAACGCAGAAGATCGATGTGTTTGCGGTGCCGGATCCCGAACGAATCGAGGAACGAAAGAGCCTTGGTTTGCTGGGTGAATTGTCGACGGCGCCGACCATGTTCGAGTTGTTCAGCACGACGCCGAATGTTGCCCGATTTCGGTTGTGCCTGAAAAAACAGTTGGCGTGGCATAGCGAACTCGAGCGGCGCGCCCGTGCAGTGACGAAAAAAGCGGAAACGACAGAACAAACAATAAAAAGCGAAGAAACGCAGGAACTTATCGAAGTAGTTTTTCCGCGTCTCATGATCGTCAGTCCCGGACGTCCGGAGGGCGTGCTCGAGAAGTTTGGCGGACGAAACGTTTGCCCCGGTGTGTACGACTTGGTGGAGGGATTGTGCGCGTACGTCATCGTTCTATCGGAATTGCCGCGGACGCGGGAGACGCTGCTGCTTCGGTTGATGAGTCGCGACCGAGTGTTTACCGAAGCGCTTGGAGATTTGAGAAAGTTGCCCGCGGACGCACAAGAAGGATGCGTAGTGCGGCCACTTTTGGTACACTTTCAATTCGAGGTTCAAGACCCCGCACCAGATGAGCAACCCATGAGTGCAGAAATCCGAGCGTGGTACCAAGCCTGGGTCGACGAGCAGCAGCGCAAAGAGCGCGAGTTGCGTGACGCGGCCATCAAGGAAGCTCTTGACCAAGGCGTCAGTCAAGGCATCAGTCAAGGCATCAGTCAAGGTATCAGTCAAGGCATCAGTCAAGGCATCAGTCAAGGCATCAGTCAAGGTGAACGAGCGCTGCTGTTTCGCCAGTTACGCGCGCGGTTTGGCAACCTTCCCGCCGCAACCGTCGCGCGCGTCGAAGCTGCCGACGTGACCCTCGTTGAACGTTGGGGCGAACGCGTGCTCTCGGCGCAGACGCTCGCCGATGTATTCGACGATCTGAATTGATTGTTTGCGCTTGGCACCCATCGCAGGTGAATCAGGTGCATCGAGATACAACGGCAAATCCGGCCGTGATCAGCGTGGCAGTTCCAATAAAACACACGCCGCCATGAAAAGTCGCGGTATTCTCGCGCAGCCATAACCTAAATGAATCGCCATTTCGGTCGAATTGGTCCCGCAAATCCCCCGAACGAATAAAATCCCAATCGCAAAAACAAAAGCGCCACCCCCGCAATCGGCCTGTATTCGTTGCGTTAGGCAGCGTTTTCGTAGTGAGTGAATGGTCTTGTTCCGTCAGGTCGCGTTTTCAGTCGCCATCATCGCGTCGACTTCGCGCTCCGCCAAAAGCCAATCTTCAACCGGATTCGTTTTTCCAAACCCCACCCGCTGCGCTCGGTAATACGCCGCCAACGTTATCAATCGGCGTCGCTCGTCGTTCGATATCGTACGGCGTGCAACCGTCGTCGTTACCGAAGCCGACGCTTCCTGAAGCACTTCAATAGGTGCAAGATCCAAAAATTGTTCGGGAGCTACCGTTTCAGCCTTCGCAACAGGCGCCTCGACCACGACGCGGTGCTCTTTCTTCGTCGTCACGCTCGACGTCGTGCTCGACAAAGGCTTCTTTTTGTCGGCTTTTTTGTCTTTTATCTTCGTCATTTGTCTCATCCTCCGCTGAATCTTCCAGGCGAGCGCTTCTTAGCCCGCTGCATACACAACGGCAAATTTTTATCTCACGCAATCACGCAACGCGTTGTGCGTCATTTTCTTCACGCGCTGTTCAGTAGGACATAGTCTGTCCGATTGGTTCATTTTTTGCGTGCATCTTTCTTTGACGGCCGTTCACATGCTGTTAATGTGTTCAGTATGCGCCTCGCCAATGCTGCCACGGCAACTGAACTAGACCTGAACGCTCGTCGCGAACTTCTTCAAAGCGCTCTGGCCCGTCCTGGTCTTTCAGGTCTGTCCGGTCATTCCACGAACCGAGCGAAAGCTTTGCCGCTGGGCTTGTGTTCAGTGGATGCGGCGTTGCCTGAAGGTGGTTTGCCCCGGGGCGTTGTCGTGGAACTTTCCGCGCCGCAAGGCCTGGCACGTGCCACGACGCTCGCTTTGGCTTTATGTGCTTCGGCGCAAGCGGATGCTCGGCATCGCAGTGATGACGACACGCAAGGTGCGTGGTGCGCCTGGGTTGATCCAACCGCCACTTTGTTTGCCCCCGGAGCTGTTCGCGCGGGTGTGGATCTCGAACGACTACTGGTCATTCGTCCAGCGTTTGACGATCTTGCTCGGGTTGCAGTTCGCACGGCCCAAAGTCACGCGTTTTCCGTCGTCGTGATCGACACGGCAGGCGTGCCCGGTTGTCGCGGTGAAACACGCCTCGATCGTTGGGTCACCGTTGTTCGTCGTTTGGCTCTCGCCGTCGAAGGCAGCGATACCACCGTCCTTTTGCTCACGGATGCCAGTGCTTCGCGCGCTATGCCTTTGCCGGCGGCAATGCGTATCGAACTCGAAAGGCTCGCGGAAGACAAATTGGGTCTACGCGTGGCCAAGGATCGCGCGGGTCGAGTGACCGGATCGTGTGCGATCGATTTGGGTCGTCAAGCCGCTCGCGTATGATGCCGCCAGTGGTCAGTCGAAGAATTGCCGCTGTCGCGTTGCCACAGCTCGGCGTCGAACTCGTACGTCAACGTAAACAGGTCGATGGCCCACTTGCTGTGCTTTTTTCGTACAGTTTGTCCGACTCACACATTGAAGAAAGACAAACTCGTGACCACGCGACCGCGATCATCGACCTCGTCGACGAAACCGCCTGGCATTATGGAGTTCGTCCGGGCCAAGGTGTCGTCGAAGCCCAAGCGACGCTTGCGGGTTTGCAGATCCACACGGTTTCCATCGATGAAATCTTGGCGGCTCTCGGACAGATCGCCGAAGTTTGTCTCAACCTTGGTACGACGGCGGCGATTCGTTTGCTCCCCGAAAAATCTGGGGAAACCGAACGTATCAAACGACAAACCGTTCACGATACCGTATGGCTCGACATCACGGGCGCCGCGCATCTCGTCGGCGGAGAACAAGCGCTCCTCGATGAACTGTGCGAACGCGTGCAAGCTCTCGGGCATCGCGCGCAAGCAGCAATTGCGACAGGACCGCGGATTGCTCAAGCGCTTGCTCGGTTTGCCCTGAACCCTTCGCTCATGACAAACTCGGCGCTCGTCGTCCAACGTCGTCCGTTTACCACGATCATCGCCTCGGTCATCGCCGGAGGTACGCCGAGTGTCCTCGCTACGTTGCCTATTTCCGTGTTGCCTCTGGATCCGGACACGACAGGGTTTTTTCTTCGCTTGGGCATCTTTAACGTCGGTGCCTTGGGCAAACTCCCGCGTGCCGAACTTGCGCCCCGTCTTGGTTTGCGAGCGCCGGAGGTCCTGGATCTCGCCGCCGGTTACGATCCTTTGCCGCTTGTCCCGTACGAAGCTCCTCGCGTGCTCGTGGACCAGACAAACTTCGACGATCCGATCACGAGTGTCGAACCTTTGCTGTTTGTTTTGCGTTCCATGACGTCGCGTTTGGCTGCGCGTTTGGAAGCTCGCGGAGAAGCGTGTCAAGCGCTTTCGCTTCAATTACCGCTCGACAAGTCCATTGTTCGTCTTCGAAAACCCCCAGGCATCGATCCAGAGGAACCCGTTCTTTCGCTCGACATCGACATGCCCGCGCCGCTTTCGAATGCGGCGGATCTGCATCGCGCGCTGCGTACGAAGCTCGAGAAAACGGCGCTCGTGGCTCCGGCGATAGGTATGCGTCTGGAAGTGTCGCAAATCGTTGAAGCACATCGCATCCAGATCGACTTGTCGCGCGACAAGGCTGTTCGTCCTGACGCACTACCGACACTTTTGGCTGAACTTTCGGCAGATATTGGTGCGGATCGTGTAGGTATTCTCGAAGCATCTGCGGCGTTTCGTCCGGAAGCGCGTTCGCGATTCGTTCCGATGGCGAACCTCGAAGCGAAAAAAAGACCGCTTCCTTCACTGGACGACATCGATCAAGACAACGTGCCCGAGCCAACTCGTTTGTTTGCGACGCCTTTGCCGTTAGGACGCATTACAAAAGGTGCGGTCGTGGCGGTCGAGGGGCGAATGTATGTCATTGAACATGTGCGATTCGCGATGAGGCTCGATGGGGTCGAATGGTGGACGAGTGCTCCGGCGTCGCGCGATTATGGAGTCGCGTGGTTTGTGGCGGGTCCGGGGGCGGCGCGAGCAGATTCGGGGTTTGGGGCGAAGGGCGCCGAAGGCGACCCGAAGCCCCAAATGTTCAACCAGGGCAAAGCGCCGGCGCAACCTGTGCGGACATTGGCGTGGGTGTATGTGGATCGCGCGTCGGGTGAAGGTTATTTGCAAGGGTATTGTGAATGAGTCGCCGGCCGCGTCCATTTTCGGTCATCTCGGTTGGAGGTGGGGAAGCAGCGAACGAAGCGCCGCCGGTATTTGCGGAACTTTGCGCACGGTCGTCGTTTTCATTTCTCGAAGGAGCGTCCCATCCTGAGGAATTGGTCAAACGGGCGCAAGAATTGGGTTTGTCCGCGATAGCGATTACTGATCGGGACGGATTGTATGGTGTGGCGCGAGCGCACGCCGAAGCTAAAAAAACGGGTCAACCGCTCATCATTGGGGCGGAGTTGTCCTTGGAAGCTGGGCCAGACAAACGTTCAGATTTACGATCCAGCGGTTCCGTTATTCTGTTGTGCCAGGATCACAGTGGTTATTCGAATCTTTGTCGATTGCTCACGAAAGCGCACACGGATCACGAAAAAGGTAGTGCAGGGATTCGTATCGAGGAAATCGCGGCAGCATCCAATAGACTTCTAGCGATTGTTCCCTTGGTTTCGCGGCTGCATGTGGACGACGACATTTTTGGCCCTTTGCGCGACGCGTTTGGTCCGGATGCGTATCTTGCGGCGTGGCGACATTTGGATCGTACGGACACCGCTCGACAAGATGCTGTTTTGCTCGCTTCGACGCGTTATGGAATGGACGTTGTGGCGACGGCAAGGCCTCTTTATCATCATGTGGGGCGTAAACCGCTTTCGGATGTTTTGGCCTGTATTCGCCATAAAACGACGCTCGATCAAGCGGGTCCATTGTTATCACCCAATGCAGAGGCATTACTCCGTACGCCCGCATCGATGAAACACTTGTTTCGCGACAATCCTGATTGGGTCACGCGATCCATGGAAATCGCCGAGCAATGTCGATTTTCGCTTTCGGAAATTCGTTATCATTTTCCGAGCGAAGGCCTTTGTTTGCCCGAAGAAACGCCAGACGAAGCTTTACGCCGGCTCGTGATGGTCGGTATCAAGGATCGTTATCCCGAGGGTATTTCAAGTGCCGTGATGGCGCAAATCGAAAAAGAACTGGGGCTCATTCGAATGCTCGATGTGGCGCCGTATTTTTTGAGCGTGCACCAAATCGTCTCGATTGCGCGGAAAAGGCGCATTTTGTGTCAAGGTCGTGGCAGCGCTGCCAACAGTGCCGTTTGTTTCGTTTTGGGCATCACCGCGGTCGATCCCGCGCGTTCCAGTTTGTTGTTCGAACGGTTTCTTTCTCCAGAGCGTCGCGAACCTCCGGACATCGACGTTGATTTCGAGCATGAGCGGCGGGAAGAAGTCATTCAAGAAATTTACGAAATGTATGGTCGGGATCGCGCGGCCATGGTGTCCGAAGTTATTTGTTATCGCGGCAAGAGCGCTTTGCGGGAAGTGGGCAAAGTATTTGGTTTGACGACGGAGCAGCTCGACAAATTGAGCGGTTTGTCATTGTATCACGAAGCGGACACGAGCGAAAAAAGGCTTGTCGAGTTGGGATTCGATCCGGGCGATACACGTTTGCGAAGTGTCGTGATGCTCGCGCGGTCGCTCGAAGGAATGCCGCGGCATTTGTCGATTCACGTGGGCGGATTCGTTTTATCGGCCGAACCTTTGCATCATGTAGCCCCGATTGAGCCGGCGCGTATGGTGGGCCGCTCCGTCATTCCGTGGGACAAGGACGATATTGACGATCTCGGGTTTTTCAAAGTCGACATTTTGGCTTTGGGGATGCTCACGGCGGTGCGCAAAACGCTGGCGATGGTGCATGAACGGACACGTCCGGGCGAACCCTTCGATCCCATTGATGCATTGGCGCGAATTCCGGCCGAGGATCCCGCGGTGTACGAAGCGATTGGCCGAGCCGACACGGTGGGTGTGTTTCAAATTGAAAGTCGCGCGCAAATGTCCATGCTTCCGCGGCTAAAACCGAAAAAGTTTTACGACTTGGTCATTGAAGTAGCGATCGTTCGTCCAGGGCCCATTCAAGGGGGCATGGTGCATCCATATTTACGTCGGCGCATGGGGCAAGAAGCACCGATTTCCCCGCATCCTTGTTTGGATTCGATTCTCGAACGCACGTTAGGTGTGCCGCTGTTTCAAGAGCAAGTCATGCAGATCGCGATGGTCGGCGCGGATTATACACCAGGTGAAGCGGATCAATTGCGTCGCGACATGGCGGCGTGGAAAAAACACGGGCGTCTCGAAAGGCATCGTGAGCGGCTACTGCAAGGTTTTTCCAAAAAAGGAATTTCAGCACGATTTTCCGAACAGCTTTTTAATCAGATTCAAGGGTTTGGCGAATATGGTTTTCCGGAATCGCACGCGGCGAGTTTCGCGCTCATCGTGTATGCATCGGCGTACCTGAAAGTGCATCATCCTGCGGCGTTTTGTTGTGCTCTGCTCAATTCGCAACCGATGGGTTTTTACAGTCCGTCGTCGCTCGTACAGGATGCCCAACGCCATGGAGTGGAAGTTCGTCCGGTATGCGTGACCGTGAGTACGTGGGATCATACGCTCGAAGAAGACGGGTCGATTCGATTGGGTATGCGTCTCATCAAAGGGTTTGGCGCGGGGTCCGCACAAGCAATCGAACAAGCGCGGACTGAAGCGGTGTTTACCGGCGTTGCGGATCTGGTGCGGCGAGCAGCTTTGCATAAAAATGAAGTGGAAGCTTTGGCGGAAGCGGGGGCGCTCGAAGCATTGGTATCGAATCGACGCGAGGCATTGTGGCGAGCGCGTGCGCCGCGGGTGGACGGATTATTCGAAGCGATTCCAATCGAGGCCGAGGAGGACGTGGGTTTGCCCCAATTGCGTCCAGCGGAACAATTGGTACTGGATTATGGGCGGCTCGGGTTGTCATTGCAGGATCATCCGATTCGGCATTATCGAGCGCGCCTCGATTTGCAGAAAACGATGACGGCCGAGGGGACGAAAACGGCAACGCATGGCACGAAAGTGCGCGTGGCGGGGCTCGTGATTGGGCGTCAGCGGCCGGCGACGGCGAGTGGCGTGACGTTTTTCACGTTGGAAGACGAAACGGGCGTGGTGAATGTGATTGTGTGGAAAACGTTATTCGACGAAAACTACGCAGTGGCGCGTTATTCAAAGATCATGGCGGTCGAGGGGCGTCTCGAACGGCAGGGCCCTACGATTCACGTCTTGGCGGAGAAGCTCGAACGTTTGGATGCTCCTGGAAAACGTGGTGTAGGGACGAAGTCGCGGGATTTTCATTGAGAGCGTGTTGAACAGGCTGCTGCGCG
>JANORL010001207.1:0-3248 GCA_031415295.1 Polyangiaceae bacterium
CCCGCGTCCCGCCGATCGCCGTGGCCAGCGTGCTCTGTCCTGGAAACGCCGAGTCTCCCACCATCCACACGCCAGGCACGATCGCTTTCGGCCATGCTGAAAGGTAATGCCCCAAGCCCGCTCGACGCGGAATGCCACCAACCGCTCCGCCGCTTCGACCCGTGAACCGTTCGAACGTTCGCGGAGATGCCGTCATCGAAAACGTGACGTTGTCGAACCACTCAGGTGCCCGCAATGCAAGCACATCACGCATACGCGATTGAATCCCAGCGACGATCTCGCCCCGCCGTTCATCCGACGCTTCACGAAGCAAGGCTAGTGGAACGTGCGTCGAACACGTCAACGTCCGATGTCCGTCAGGACAGCGACCTCGATCTTCGGCCCCACTGATCGAAACGAATACGTGGTTCCCCTCGGTAAACGGCAACGTGCCATCCCCCACAAGTTCCAAATGCACCGGTTTGTCAAGCGCGCCCGCTGGCGCTCGTGCAACCAGGTACAACATGACCGCGCCCCAGCCTGTATCCACGTTGTTGGCCAACGCATCGAGCCTCGGGATGTCGCCAACGTTCGCGCCAAGCATCGTGCGTAAGTCTTGTGGCAACAAATTCGCGACAACCGTACGAGCGAATACCTCGCCTTGGCGTGTTTCAGCTTTCCATAAAGGCCCTTCGCGGCGAATCGACTTCACTCGCGATGAAAACCGCACCTCGCCACCTCCACCTTCAATGGCCTTCGCCAGGGCCGACGCCAGCTCGCCGATTCCACCTCGCACGTGTCCTGTACCACGGAAGTAGTAGTCCATGGTTGCCATCGCGAACGGAGCTTCGGCACTGGCTGCGTCGCACTGGACCGTGATTTGGCACAAGCAATCCAAGTAGTGACGGAGTGGCTCGAAGCGATCGAGGCCCAACGAAGCGAGCACGGATCCGAGGGACCGACCTAGCAAGGGCAGGAGCGATAGGTATTTCGGGCTGCGGACGACATGTCGAAGCAACGCTGAAGCAGAAAGCGGTGGCAACAGGGCAGGATCGTCGAAGAGCGACCACAAGGTTTCCGCCACCTTGGCCTGGCGATCGAAGAACGCGTGGAGCGCTCGAACGGGAGCGTTTGGCAAAGCAGCCAGTGTGGCAACGAGCGCGTTTCGATCGCGCCCGACAGCCAGATTCAGGGCAGGGGTGCGCAGTTCGACCAGAGGATCGATCCAGTCGATGGTGACGTCGAGCTGATGACGGCGAATCCACTGTCCAAAGAGTTGCTGCTCATCGAAGCCCGAAAACAACGTAGCGCCAGACTCGAAGCGGTAGCCCGAGCGTGAAAACGTACTGGCACATCCACCGGGATACCGAAGGGATTCGCACACCAGGACGCGGGCGCCTTGTTCGGCGAGGGTCAAAGCGGCGCCAAGACCCCCGAAACCGGCACCAATGACGAGGGCATCGAAAGGTTCAGCGGTGTTCATGCATGAGGATCCTAAGGAAATGGCTTCCCACAGGGGCGTTCCCAAAGGTGCTTCCCAAAGGTGCCAACCACTTTTTTCACATGCCGTTCCCAAAAGGTGCCAACCACTTTTTTCACATGCCGACGCGCACTCGTCGTTTGTAACGATCTGCCCGCATCCATGGACTCATGTTCATGTGTTTCCTTGACGAACCTTCATGCAACACTTGAAGGAATGTAATTCACTGAGTTTTCACATCAGAGTTAATACATAAGTGTTCGTATATATGAAAAAAATTGTTCACATGTTTCACTTCTATCGCCTTGTGCTTTTTAGGTATCTTTTGCGCCTTGGAAAGTGTACAGGTTCGGATCCCTTCCATGACTACCTCTTTCACCTTCACGCAAGCCGATGGCTCTTCCCGGTCTGTCCAAGGGTACAAGTACGCCGCTCCCAAAGCTGCCGCCAAACGTTTCGTCGTTGGCAGTTCGAGCGTTTCGCGTCTACCCGCCAAGGTCGACCTCCGTTCGTTCATGTCTGATGTCGAACAACAAGGCGAGACGAACAGTTGCGCCGCTAACGCCACCGCGGGTGCTTACGAGTACCTTGTCAAGCGACACCTCGGTGAAGAAGCGTACGACGTTAGCCGCTTGTTCATCTACTACAACGCTCGTGCCATTGACGATCCGGACAACATTGAGGACGAAGGGTCGGTGTTGCAGTCGGTCATCGAAAGTTTGAAAGAACACGGAGCGTGTTCGGAAGAAACGTGGGCGTTCGAGCAAGAGGCGGTGAACGAAGAGCCGTCTCAGGAAGCGTACGAAGAAGCGAAGCAGTTTCTCATTGAAGACACGGAGCTTGTGCCGACTGACCTCAACGCCTGGAAAGCGGCTCTTGCCGAAGGCAACCCGATTATCTTTGGCGTAAAACTTTTCGGGACGTTCGACAAGCACAAGAAACCGGGCCTCGTTCCGGCGCCGTCGCCTGCTGAAGCGGGTCGTGAAAGTCACGGGGGCCACGCGATGTTGTGCGTCGGGTATTCGGATCCTGACCAAGTGTTCATCGTGCGTAATTCGTGGGGGCCTGAGTGGGGAGACAAGGGTTACTGCTACGTTCCGTACCGATACTTAATGAACGAGGAATATAACTTCGGTGATTCGTGGATCATCAAACGCATCGAAGTGTTGCCTCCGAACGAAGAAACCTGGGCGGATGATGACGAGTCGATGTTGGAGGACATGTCGAGCGTATTGGCGAGTTTGGACGACGAGACGTATACCGCATTACTCGAACGTATGGGCGATGTGCCGTTGGAAGTGCGACTTGCGTTGCTGTTTTTGTTTGCGGCTGGGGCTGATGGGGACATTTCGGATGACGAGCTGAACGCGGCAGCGGAGCACATCGCGCCGGTGTTGGAGCAGCTTGGATCGGTGCAGAAGCCCGAGCGTATATTGCGCAACGCGTTGCGATTGGTTGAGAATGAGGCGTTGATTCAGGAGACGATCGACATTTTTGGCGAGACGTTTTCGCAAGAGGTGTTGGCGTCGATTGCGAGCGAGCTCGAGGACATTGCGGCGGCGGATGACGTGTCTGAAGAAGAAGCGGCGTTCGTCGACGCGGTGATCGAGCGCTGGCAGATTCAGCCGGCGGAGGGGGACGACGAGGAAGAGGGCGACGACGACGAAGAGGGCGACGAGGAAGAGGGCGACGAGGAAGAAGAGGAAGAGGCGTAGGTCGCGGTTTGCGCGAGCTATGGGTGGTGTCTAGAGCACCGTTCAGTTTGCAAACTGGCAAATTTCGGGGGGTA
>JANORL010001208.1:0-6692 GCA_031415295.1 Polyangiaceae bacterium
GTTGGGGTCATGACGTCATTTGTCCGGCGGATTGCAGTGGGGCTTGGGCTGATCGCCTTTCCCGCAACCTAGCCTGAAACTTGGAAAAGCGCTGATGTCTCGACGGCATCAGCGTTTTTCTTTGTGGACTCAATTCATCGGAACGATTGTAAACGAATCGATGGTTCGCGTCGGCTCTGCACCGGCCTGTTCGAGCACGTGGTGAAACTGCTCCATGATGTGCGCAATCGCTTCTGAATCGAAAACGTCGACCTTGTAGACTGCACGAAGGAAAAGTTGGTCGGCTGATTCCTCGACACAAATCATTAAATCGAATTTCGAAGATTCGTCGCCCAATACTTCGACGCTGGACACCTCAATACCCGCAATCTCTCCGGTCAATGAAACGGTGGGTACCATATTGAAGAAAACCTGAAAGAGCGGAGTCTCAAGCAAGTCGCGTCCAGGAAAGAGCATTGCGACGAGTCTGCCCGAAGCGATGTCCTGATGTAAAAAGGCTTCCGTCATCGTCTGGAGAACGCAATCCACGACGTCGATAAACGAGACGCAGTTCGAGATGTCTGTGCGAAGCGCGAGAACGCTCAGAAAATATCCACAAAGTTGCTCCAACTTAACTCGATTGCGGTTCGCCACAGGCGTACCGATGACAATGTCATTTTGCCCTGCCAAACGAGAAAGCAACAAATTGAGGGCGGCGAGCAACACGACGAAGAGCGTTACGTTTTGCCGTTGACTCACCCTGCGCAGTGTTTGCAGCAGAGCTGCCGGCAAGACGTGCGATTCGCTGGCGGCACGCGACGACGGCCGTGAGGGTCGCTGCTGCCGTGTGGGGAAACGGAGCAATGACGGCGCTCCTTCGAGTTTTCGCGTCCAGTAATCGAGTTGCTCCGCCTGTCGTTCGGAAGAAAACCATGTACGTTGCCAGGCCGCGTAATCGGCGTATTGAATGGGCAATTCGGGAAGCGGTGAAACCAAACCCGCGTGATAGGCCCGGTAGAGCATCGCAAATTCGCGTACAAGAATTCCCATCGACCAACCGTCGAAAACAATATGGTGAACGTTGATCAGGAGCACGTATTCGGCTTCGTCTGACAAATGGAGCAGCGTTACCCGAAAAAGCGCATCGGTTGCCAGATCGAACGGTCGCGTAGCGTCTTCGTAGGCAATTCGTTGAACATCGAACGATTGTTCGTCCTTTGAAACTGAACGTAAATCAAAAACGTTCAGTCTAAAATTCGCCGCGCTGATGACTTGGAAAAGTTGGCCATTGGCCATGACGAAGTTTGTCCGCAATGCCTCGTGACGCCGAACGATCTCGGCAAAGCTGCGTTCGACGGCAACCACATCGAGCGGCCCTAACAAACGCAATGCAGAAGGTATGTTGTAGGCGATTCTCTCGCTTTCGACCGCGTGGACACCCCACAAGCGTTCTTGGCCCAGCGAGACCGGCAATGGTCCGTCACGTAGAACGCGACGAAGGACAACCTCGTCGTTTGTCGAAGCATCTTTGGCGGCATCAATCCACTCGGCGATTGACGCAATCGTCGTGCGTTCGAAGAAAACTTGAAATGGAACTTCACGCTCGAATGCCTGATGCACGCGTGCAGCAACCCGCGTTACCAGCAACGAATGGCCACCGAGATCGAAGAATCGGTCGTGTACTCCAACAGACGGCACGTTCAGGACTTCACGCCAAATCCGCGTCAGAATCTCCTCCGTGCGCGTGCGCGGAGGCGTCCTGACGTTCGTTTGCAGCGCGCAATCGTTCTCGGGCGTCGGCAGCGCGTTCCGATCTACCTTGCCGTTCGGCGAGAGCGGGAGCGCATGGAGCGTCATCCAGACCGCGGGAATCATGAATTCGGGCAACGTCGAACGAAGGTACTCGCGCAAAAAGTTGGGCCGGTATTCGCCATCCTTTGGCACGACATACGCGACGAGTCGCTTGTCGCCAGGTTGGTACTCGTGTAGCGAGACAATCGCGTTATCAACACTCGGATGTGAAACCAGTGCCGTTTCGATTTCGCCAAGCTCGATACGATAACCACGAAGCTTGATTTGCAGGTCAACACGTCCAAGGAATTCGAGAGATCCATCCGAACGAAGGCGCACGCGATCACCGGTACGATAGAGTTTGCCCTCGCCGAATGGATTCGGAACAAACCGAGTCGCCGTAAGCGCCGGGCGATGCAAATACCCCCGCGCGACACCAACGCCGCCGATATAAAGCTCGCCAGGGGTGCCGAGCGGAACTGGTTTGCCCTGATGGTCGAGGACATACACCTGTGTGTTTGCAATGGGACGGCCAATTCGTGGCGCATCGGCCGCTTCCCTGCATAACATCGCGGTCGACCATATCGTGGCCTCCGTGGGGCCATACAAGTTGAAAAAGCGGCGCCCATGTGCCCACATGTTTACAATCGCAGGAAAGTTCGCTTCGCCCGCGACGGCTATCGTGTGCAAGTCCGGCAATTCGGCCGGCGGCAAAGCCGCAAGGGCCGATGGCGTGAACGTGACCATCGTGATGCGGTGTTTTGATAGAAAACGCACGAGGGGTTCGCCTGGCAAAACCTGTGCGCGTTGGCCTAAACAAAGCGTTGCGCCCGATGCGAGGGCCATCCAGATTTCGGCGGTCGCCGAATCAAAACTCAGCGATGCGCGTTGTAGCACCCTATCGCCTGGGCCAAATCCAAAATAACGCCGCTGCGCTTCGGCAACGTTCACGAGTCCGCGATGTGGAATAAGTACACCTTTGGGTTTGCCGGTGGAGCCCGACGTATAAATGACATAAGCAAGATTGTCTGGCCGAACCTCACGCTGAATGGTCACCGGTCCAGCGACCGCAATGGCATCGACATCGCGGTCCATACAGACAAACTTTGCGTGAGTAGCGGGTAATTTGTCGATAAACGTTTCGTGCGTCAAGACAATTTCGGGCCGAGTTTCGTCCAACATGAAACGAAGTCGTTCCCGCGGGTACGACGGATCGATTGGCACATATGCGCCGCCCGCCATGAGAATTCCCAACAGGCCAACGACACGATCAAGGGATGGTTCGAGACTAAGTGCAACGAGTTTTTCCGGTCCAACGCCAAGTGCTTGCAGGTACCGCGCCAAACGATACGCCCGATCGACGAGTTCGCGGTAAGTGAGCGTAAACGTTCGAGCACCGTCGTCAAAAAGCACAGCCGTGGCGTCGGGCGTTCGAGTCGCCTGCGCTTGAATGAGTTCATGTGCACAAAGGTTGTCCGGATACGACGCAGAGGTTTCGTTGAATTCGACGAGCACTCGATGTCGTTCCGTATCACCGAGCAGTGGCAAGTCCCCTACCCGCGCACTTGGATCGGCCACGATTCCTGTAAGCAGCACGCGAAATCGATCAATCAGGGGCTCAATCGTTGCGGCATCGAAGAGACCCGTGTCGTAGACAAGCAATCCTTGCAAACCATCGTCGACTTCAGCGAGATGCATTTCGAGGTCGAGGCGTGCCATTGACGAGTGCGTCTCGATGGGCGTCCATCGCACTTCAGGCAGCGTGAATACATGGCGAGGCGCATTCTGCAATGCGAAAACGACCTGAAAAATGGGATGTTGATTCGTATTTCGCTCGGGCGAGAGGTCCTCGACGAGCTTTTCGAAGGGCAACACTTGATGAGCGAGCGCGTCTTGCGTTGTTTGTCGGATCTGATGCAAAAAGTCGTAGAACGACGGATTGTCGGCAAGTTTTGCGCGTAATGGCAAATTGTTGACGAAAAGCCCAATGAGCGGCTCGAATTCTTCACGAAAACGACCCGCAACAGGCGAACCCACGACCAGGTCGTCCTGCCCTGCACATCGGGAAATGAGGATTTGAAATGCTGAGAGCAACGTCATGAACATCGTTGCGTTCGATGATTGTCCAATCGCACGTAGGGCATTCGTAAGGTCAGGGCCGATTTGAAACGAGAACGACGCACTTGACGAATTGGCACCTCCCCCACGCGGGCGATTGGTAGGTAATTGCAACGAACTCGGCGCACCGGCGAGTTGATTTTTCCAATATGCAACATGCGGTGCCAATACCTCACGCCCGAGCGATTCGCGTTGCCACACGGCAACGTCGGCTATTTGAATCGGTAACTCGGGAAGTGGCGACGGACGCCCGTCAATAAATGCCCGATACAACACGTCGATCTCGTGTGCGAAAATATCGAAAGACCAGCCATCGGAGGCAATGTGATGCATCGTCGAAATGAGCACGTACGACGGCGTGGGTGAATCTGCGAGCCGAAGAAGTGAGGCCCGCAGCATCGAATCGGTCGACAGATCGAATGGCTTTTGCGTTTCAAATCGAAGGCGTCGATCGACTTCAGCTTCTCGTGCGGCAGGAGTTAATTTGCGCAAATCAACAATGGCTAGATCGAATTTCGACGGTGGATGAATCACCTGTCGAGGTTCTTCGTCCTGCAAAACGAATGTCGTTCGCAAACTTTCGTGACGACGCACGACCTCGGACAAACTACGCACGAACGCGTCGATATCGAGACGCCCGTCGATACGCATCGACAACGGCATATGAAAAGCTCTGCCCTTGCCCAGGCGATCGAGGAACCAGAGACGCTCTTGGCCAAACGAAAGCGGCAATGGTTTGTCACGCGGAGCTGGTCGAATGGGAAGCCAATCGACATTTCGCGACAATCCGTGCCCCTCGAAGAGCATGCGCTCGATTTCCGCGGCCAATTCAAACACGGTGCGATGTAGGAATACCGCCTGTAGAGGCAAGAGCAACGCAAACGCGCGATTGATACGGAGCGCAAGCTGTGTGGCGAGGAGCGAATGGCCGCCCAGATCGAAGAAATCATCGTGGACGCCAACGTCGACGGCTTTCAAAAGATCCCGAAAGATGGCGGCTACCTTTACTTCTGTGGCCGATTGTGGCGCAATACGCAACGACGTTGCTTGCGCCATAGGCGCCGGCAGCGCGGCGTAATGCACTTTGCCCGATGTCGCAATACGAGGAATTTCTGCGAGCATGATGAACCTCGACGGCACCATGAACTCGGGCAACGTTTGTCGAAGCGCTGACCCCAGGTATCGGTCGAGTTCACCGTCGGCGATATCGTTTGGCACAACATACGCGACGAGCGACTTATGTAGGCCAGATTCATGAGCGATCACGACGGCATCACGAACCGTCGGAAGACGTCGCAAAAACGTTTCAATTTCGCCAAGTTCGACGCGAATACCACGAATCTTGACTTGATTGTCCGTTCGACCCAGAAAATCGAGCGTGCCATTGGGCAACCAGCAGCAACGATCCCCCGTGCGATACACACGACCTTGTCGCGCGGCCAATGGCATTTCATCGATAAAGGCTAGCGCTGCTGCATCGAGGAACCTTTCCGCAGTCAATGTAGGCTGATTCAAATACCCCCGTGCAGTGCCGATGCCACCAAGAAAGAGTTCGCCCGGTACACCGATAGGAACGGGATGAAGAAATGCATCGAGCACCCACGCCGTTCTGTTTGCATACGGCCTTCCAATGGGAATTCGTTGCCTCTGTGAATCGAAATCGTTCGTCACTTCAAATGTGGTTGCTGCAACGGTTACTTCTGTCGGTCCATATACGTTAAAAAGCCTTGCTCTGGAGGATAGGGTGGTTTGTCGCCAATGTGGCAATACTTCCGCGGGCATGACATCGCTACCAACGATCAAGCGGCGCAAAAGAATTCGTTCTGCAAGCTCCGGGGCGGCAATCCACGTGTCCACGAGTGCACGCCAATGCGCACCGGTCGTGTCGAGGTGCGTTATACCAAGTTCCGCGAGTTTTTCTGAAAAAACGTGTGGTTCCAGTTCCCAATCGGGCAAAATGACACACGCTCCGGCAATAAGCGCCGGGAAAATTTGCTCGACCGATGCATCGAAATGGATCGACGTCAATGCGAGTACGCGATCAGACGAGGACAAACCGTAAAAGCGTGCGTATTCAACGGCGTGCGCGGCGAGCGACCGGTGTTCGATCATCACGCCTTTCGGGTCCCCGGTCGAACCCGATGTGTAGATGATGTATGCCAAATCGTGAGGTTTCGCGATGCCGTCCAGTGTTGAATTCACGCGTGGCCATGGTTCGTCGAGCAAAACGATATGAGGCCTTGGACCGCCTTCCATGTGCACACGGGCAGAGATGTGCTTTTGCGTCAAAACAATTGCCGTGCGCGTGTCTTCGAGCAAAAGCCGTATGCGATTCGACGGCAATTCTGGATCGAGTGGTACGTACGCGCCACCCGCCTTAAGAATGGCGAAAATGGCCACGAGCATGTCGATCGACCGTTCGAAACACAAGCCAACGAGGACGTCAGATTTTACACCAAGCGAACGAAGATGATGGGCCCAATGGTTTGCCCGCGTATTGAGTTCCACATAGGTGAGTTGGTCTTTGCCGAACACGATAGCGAGGGCATCGGGCGTTAGGGCTGCTTGATCGGCGAACAATTCATGAATGCATTTGTCTTCGGAAAACGGGGCTGCTGTATCGTTCCACGCGCGTACCTGGGCGACTTCGTCGTCGGTGAGCAAGGACAACTCCGACAACCGTTTGGCAGGGTTATCAATGGCATCGAGGACGAGCGTCTGCAAGTGCCCGAGCAGCCGCTGCACGGCGTCCCGATCGACGCGGGTCGTATCGAATGATGCGATGAGCGTTGCACGTCCAGAGC
>JANORL010001209.1:0-7521 GCA_031415295.1 Polyangiaceae bacterium
AATCAGCGCAATGATTCAAACGATGCCGGGTTTGGCACTTGCCGGCAATTACCTCGATGGTGTTGGAATCGGGGACGTCGTTTACCAAGCCAAACGCGCTGTCGAACAGGTGGAAGCGACCCTCATGGCGTCCACGCGTGCTCGAGAGGCGAATTGATTCGACGCTGGTGGTCGATCCTCGTGACAGATCGCCAGCGTTTTTCCAAGTGCACTGGAGACGAACATGGAACTTGTCACAGTCAATGAGATGGTCCGTAAGGGAGAAAAACGAGCGCCGACGGGGGCATTTCTCGCTACAGGCTTTCGACCTTTTTTTCTGCTGGGATCGGTGTTTTCAGTCATTGCGATGGCCCTCTGGTTCGTCGTCTACCAAGGCGCGCTGAATCTTCCGCTCGCCGGACTTGATCCGCAGCTTTGGCACGCCCACGAAATGGTTTTCGGTTTTGGCGGAGCGGTCATTGCCGGGTTCTTGCTCACGGCGGCACGCAACTGGACGTCGCTTCCTACAGCATCCGGTGGCGCTCTTTTCGCCATCGTTCTTGCGTGGATCGTGGCGCGCGTAGTACCCATCTTTGGAGGTGCCAATGCCCTGCCGGTCATGGCCCTCGCCGATGCCGGTTTTCTCGGCGGGGTATTCGTGAGTATCGCGCTGCCGATTCTGCGTGCGCGACAAACGCGGCAAATTCCAGTTCTAGTCGTGGTCTTTGCGCTGGGAGTCAGTCATGCATTCTATTACTTCGGCGCATGGCGAGGTGACACGGGACTCGTCCGGGGTGGGCTTTACGCCGGTCTGTACGCCGTCCTCTTGATGGTCTTGCTCATTGCGGCGCGAGTCGTCCCGTTTTTCGTCGAACGCGGCATTCCGAATGCGGCCCCGATCAAAGAACCGTTATGGCTCTTCCTGATGATTCCGATTCTGTTCGTGGTTTATGCCGTTCTCGACCTGTCTGGAGACGGAATTCGGTATGGCCTCGGATTCGTTTCTGCCGCGCTGGCGTTACTCACCACCGTGCGCCTGGGGTATTGGTATCGGCGAGGGGTGCTTGCGCGTCCATTACTTTGGGTTCTTCTCGTCGCATACGCGGGATTTCCCTTCGGATTCTTGATGCGTGCTCTTGCTCGACCCCTCGGTTTGTCTCCGTCGCTGGCACTTCACGCCATGAGTGTTGGAGCCATTGGCGTCATGACGTTGGGCATGATGGCCCGCGTAACCATTGGCCATACGGGAAGAAGCATTACGACGCCGCCACGTCATACAGCCATTCTATTCGGGTGGGGGCTCTGCGCGCTCTTGGCCAGAGTCATCGGCCCGCTGATTGGAATAGGTGATTATGTCTTCTGGGTGGCGACTGCGCAGGTGTTATGGATCCTAGCATTTGCGAGTTTCGTGTTCATTTATGGACCAATGCTGATTGCACAACGCGTGGACGGCAAGCCCGGGTAGAACGCCATTCAGTTTGAATCCGAGCCTGGATTTGAACGCTCGCTTCGCGCGGGGGGCACACGCGCTGCACGAGGCCATACACAATGGGGGGCTCGCAGGCGGCTCTTTAAGTCTTTGGGCCAAAGCCAAAAAGACGAGCCGGCTGCTCCGCCCCCCATACCCCCCGAAATTTTGCCAATTTGCAAACTGAACGGCGATCGAGTCAGTCATGGCGGAACTTGCCGCGGCCCCAGGGTCATGATAGCGGCAATACGCGCACGATTTCCCCAGCTGCAAGGCTCCCACCTCGTCCTGGAAGCCAAACGAGCGCATCGGCGCGAGCTACACCAAGCGTCGAACCAGACCCTTGTTGCGGCAGCAAGGAAGTTACGAGTTGGCCAGCGTCGTCCACTTCGAGCGTCGCGCGGGCAAATTGAATTCTACCCACCGGTAAAACCATTTCATGGGCCGCTCGGGCGGCGATCCACTTGGGTCGTGCGGCAACGTCTCCTTGCATGGCGCGAAGAAGTGGTACCGCAAAAAGAATTGCCGTCACGAATGCGGCCGCGGGGTTTCCAGGCAAACCAATGACCCGCCCACGACCGAATCTCCCAAATGTCATGGGTTTTCCCGGTTTGATGGCTACTTTCCAAAAATCAAGATTCACGTTTTCCGCCACGAGTGCCTCGCGCACGTGGTCGTGTGATCCGACGCTCACGCCACCAATCGTGAGGAGCAAATCGGCGCATTCAAGCGCGTGCCGCACTTCGTGACGTACAGCATCAATCTCGTCCCGAGCATGCCGGTGTTCGATGATCGCGCCACAATGCAACGAAATTGCGCTGATCATCGGGCCATTGCTATCAACGACGCTGCCGGCAATGGCCGCCGTTCCGGCATCTCGCAACTCGTCACCCGTCGTGAGCACCACGACGCGTGGCTTTTGCGCCACGAGTATCTGGGCACGATCCAATGCCGCGACAAGGCCGACGTGCTGCACTCCAAGACGCACTCCTTGCGTCAACGCCATCGCCCCGACGTTCAAATCTTCGCCCTGTTTGCGCACGTGTTGCCCACGCTTGATTGTTTCGGGCAAGAGGATCGTGTCGCCATCGCGCTCTACATCTTCTTGCGCCACGACCGTGTCTGCCGGCGACGGCACCGGAGCCCCCGTAAAGATGCGGCATGCCGTGCCTGTTACGACCCGTTCTAGAGGCGTAGCGCCTGGCCGAGACTCTCCCACGACGGCCAATCGCTGTCGACCACCCGAGCGCAATTCTGTCGCGGCAAACGCGTACCCATCCATCGCACTGTAGTCGAACGCGGGAATCGGCGAACGAGCAGCGATGTCCTCAGCAAGCACGCGGCCAACACTCGCAATCGGCTCGACGAGTTGGGAAGCAAGCCGAGGCGTTTCCTCGAGCAGTCGATTCAAGGCTTCTTCGTAGGAGAGCATAGGAGCAGATCCCTGGAGTAGCATTTTTGTAGCGTGCGGGTACGAATGAAATCGATTCGTCGCTGGATTGCCGCTTGCAGCAGATGAGCAAGATGAGCACGCGAGAAGCAAGGCCCGTGCCCAATTTTTACGGCCCTGGCGCACAGATTGCGCAAGCAACGCATTCGGCGCGGGCATTAACCGGCGTGATGCCAGCACTTCTTGGGTAATTGCCACAGATTACCAGGCCATTTCGGAAGCTCTGGCTCGATGGCTCACGCGTGACCTCGAGCAAAATGGGTGGCAGCCTGAACGTTGGGCTGCGCAATTGCCCATGGTCGATGCCGAAGAATTTGGTCGGCCCGTGTGCCCTGTGGCGGGCGCCGAAGCATCGTTCGCATACGTCGACTCCGTTCCCACAACCTGCTTTTCCACAAATGTTTCCCCCACATGTTCAGGCCGCGATCCATTCCCCATGGATCGCAGCGCAGTCCCGACGAAAAACGCTGCGAACAAGCTTCCTTCAGTGGCACATCTCTTTCCGCGATCGGTTCGGAGCGCTCCAGCCGATGTTCGAGTCGCGCTTGGTACTCGACGAGCGGAAAAAGATTGACTTCCGCCGCGCCTCCCGTTCCCGAGTATTCGAACGGGTCATCGATGTCGCGAATCAACTTGATCATTTAGACGAAGATCAACGTCGCGAACGCGCAGAGCACGAGTTCAACAACAAAACTCTTGAAATTCGAGATCACGATCAGAAAAATGATGACCGCTGCAACAACTTCGATGAGCGCGTATCCCGACGCGATGAACCCCGTTCGCGAAATGACGTCGATGCGCGACACCGTTCGATGTAGTGCCGCCAAGTCGCGTAAACCGCGCGTGGCATGCGGACCCGCGCCTTGCCCTTCGATGACGTAAAGCCTATCCGCGAGACGGCTGAGCGCTTCGAAGTGCGCCGACTTGCTCGTCTTCTTGTGGAGCCACGCGTCGAGTGTTTTGGCCGCATCAAAAATAGCGCGAGGTCCTGCGGCGACATTGATGGTATTCGATGACGAAAACGCGTGTGAATTGGGTGAATTGGGACGAAAAAATAGCGCAAACTCTCTCTTGACCCCGCTTCCACGTTCCAATACCATCGCCATCGCACCACACCAACTGAGAGGGTTTGTCATGGTCTACCGCGTTTTTCTTGCGCTACTGATCATGTTTGTGACGGTCGCATGTCGCGATTCTGCGTCGCGGGCGCCTGCGGCAAAGCAAACGACCAGCACGAACGCGACGCCTCCGGTGTTGCCGCCTAATCCCATTCAGCCCGCAGCATTCACGGTGGGCACGTTGCCGCAATCGTCGGGCGCTTCTCCCGCTGGCGAATACCAAATGGAAGTCCACCTCGATGTCCCCGCTGGTCGCGCCGGGATGGCGCCGACGTTGTCTCTCGGATATTCAAGTAGCGCGGGTGTCGACAATGCGGGATTAGGCTGGGCATTACGAGGCGCTGCATCGTTTATTCGAGTTTGCGCGCCGCCATTTGCGAGCCGTGGATTCGTCAAGCGACCCGATTCGTTTTGCCTTGATCAACAAGTGCTCGTTTCGATCGCTCCTGGCGAATGGCGTACCGAGAATGAATCGTTTGCAAAGATTGTGTCAAAACCCGTCGACGCCGTGGAGCCAACGTCGTGGGAAGTATGGGCGAAAGACGGCCGCATTCGTTCGTATACCGCGGTGCGATACGACGGATCGAATGTACGTTTCTGGGCGCTTGCCTCCGACCGGGATCGTTATGGTAACCGCATCGACTATTTTTATCGTCACGAAGAGACGGCTCCGTTTGCAGATTTTGTTTTCGACATCGAACGCATCGAATACACGGCCTCGGCGACGGAAGCGGCGCGACGCAAAGTGGAATTCCGTTACAATCCGAGTGACACGCCGGCATTCGTACGCGTGTGGGATGCGCATACGCAAAGGTATCATCGGCGTGACATTTCGGGATTGCTGACATCCATCGAAATGTTTGGACCGGACCTGAATGGCGCGACCGGCCTTGCCTGGTCGTATTCGCTGAACTACGAGCGCAGCGGGGATACGGATCGAATGTTGTTATCGTCCGTCGAGTGCTGCGGGGCATTGGGTGGATGTTTGCAGGCGCGAACGTTTGCCTATAGCCAGCGCCCACCAGGCGTCAAGAACACGTTTTCCACAATATGGGAGCACATTCGTAACGACGCGATCCCGCGCGAACAGATTCGCGTGCTGGATGCGAACGGCGACGGCAAAGACGATGTTCACGTGGCGCTGGGCCTTTACAGCAGCACGACCTACGTGTCGGCCGATCCCGCGCAAGCCATTACGAGCACAACGATTCCGGGGCCGGATGCCGTCGCTGTCGATATTGACGGTGATGGTCAAGTTGAGCTGGTTGGAACGCGGACCCTATCGGAAAAACCGCTCAAATGGGAAAAGTGGATCTATCGTGCAGACGCTTCGGGCAAGTATGCACCGTGGAAAAGGCTTCCGAATACCAAAACATTGTGGCCGAAGGATCCATACGTCACCGGTTACAATGTATTGTACACGGAAATCTTTGAACTTCGTTTTGGTGATATCGACGGTGATGGCTTGCCGGACCTTTGTCGCGCTCGGCCCACGTATACATTGCCGATGCCGGATCCGACGTTTACAGGCATTTGGCGTTGTGCAAAAAACTTTGGCGATGGCACGTTCGACACGAGCTGGGAACTCGCGGCGCATCTTACGCAACCAGGCGATGGTCCAACGTATTTGGCGGACCGCGATGGCGACGGCAAAGCGGAGTTCCATAACGGCGACGACACCCTGGGCGATCTGGACGGTGATGGATTGCTCGAGGTTGCGTCAAGCGACGCGCCCGATTCGATTACCGTCGGCGATTTTGATGATGATGGGCGCGATGACGACCGGAACCAACCGTGTAACAAAACTTCGAGCTTACTTGTGATGACTCCCTAGACCCAAGGAAAGAGATCATTGTACACAACGACGAACCGATGATGATTCGGACAAACATACGCAACCAGCGCCAAAGACCGTTGAGCCGCTGGCGATCTGTATCGGCGACCTTCCTCGCTACGGCCTTGGCAACGTGTATGGTACCGGCTGGATGCGCGGCGAGCGATGAATATGCCGAGACGCCGCCGCAACCATCGGAGCCGTCACAACCATTGGAGCGGACACTACATTCAAGCATGGTGATTGCGCTTCAAACATGCGTGAATGAAGGGGTTTCGCGACTATCACGGCACGCGTACGATCTCACCTTTGAGATTGATGCGACGGCAAAAGGCGCGATTCGCGGCGTTGAATCAAAGGGGAAACGACTGGACGACGCACAGATGGAAGCATGCTTGATCCAGGCGTTGCGGCAGATGCCGGTGCGCGATTTGTTGCCGCCAGATGATTCCGTGCTGGATGATTCGATACCAGCCCGTTCTCAACGTATTTTACCACCAGGACGCGTCCTCCTCGGCAATACCGCGGTGTTGCCTCAGGTGATCCGATTGGCTCCCATTGTCATCGCTGCACCTGGTGGCATCACGATTGTCGTGGCTGTTGTGGTTGTCGTGGCTGTCGTAGCGGTCGCGACGATGTCGGCGGAGTGTGTGGAGGAATGGGACAAAGCAATGAAAGAATGTCTCAGGCAATTGGATTTAAACGATCCGGACCACGGCGTGACGGGAGGTTACGTAAATACAAAAGATTGTGCACGTGGGCTTGTCGCCCAGCGTTTTGGTGGCAACCGCTATGATGGAGGCGGCCAACCAGCCCGACCTGGAAGGAGAACATGATGAGTAACGCGTTACAAACCATGATTAAGGATATCGACACACGGGTTGAGGCAAAAGATCCAACGGCTCTTGACGACGCCGTAAAACTTACAGAGCAATATCCGGAAGAATGGGAGGTTTGGAACACCCTCGCGTATGCCAACAAGTGGAAAAAGGATTACTCTGCCGCAGTTAACGCGATGACGTGCGCCATGGACCTGCGGCCCCGGAGACCGGCGCTGCACTTCACGCGAGGTGGATATTCGCTCATGGCGGGTGATTACAAGGGCGCCATTGCCGACTTCACCGAGGGCCTCGCCAGGGGCAACCACCTCGAGCGCGAGCCTTACCGTGAAGTTCTCTACTTCCTGCGCGCCGAAGCGTTTTTCCAGTTGGGCCGAAAAGCAGAAGCTCGCGCCGACTTGGAGCACGTGGAGGAGGACTGCACGTTCTGGACAATTCAGGTGCGCTCGAAAGCGGAACTTGTGGCATTGTGCGCAGAATGAATGCATCTTGCTGACGATCGGAACTTCTCGCAGTGTTGGCTCCGATCGTCAACGCGTTTCAATCGACGATCATCGCACACGGCGCTGTTGTCGTGGTCGTCGCAGCCCTCCTCGCCGAACGAGTTGTCTTTCAATAAGGATCGGTCAGCGTTCGAGGCGATCCCCACCGTCGACGACGACCCAATTCGATAGCCTCGATCGAGTATTGATCGCGACGTCTCCGAATGGTGCCAAGGTGACCGCCGGCCATTCGATGTTCGGGACGACGACGATCGATTCCTTAGCGCGTGAACGCGAAGAGATTCGCGATGTGGACGGTCGAACCATTGAAACGATCGAACGCGTTGACAT
>JANORL010001210.1:0-10228 GCA_031415295.1 Polyangiaceae bacterium
GTACGGCAAGCCCACGATCGTCTGTGCTGTTGAGGGATCGACGGCACGTGGATCCGTACGTGGCCCGGCTGGTTTTCACCTGCACGACGCGCTCACGCGTAGTCGTCGTGAACTCGTTGGATTTGGTGGCCATCAAGCCGCAGCTGGCGTTGAAGTCCGCGCAGACCGTATCGATGCGTTGCGGGATTTGTTTTGCGAGACGTGTGCGGACATGGGCGGACCGCTGGGGATTCAAGCAACGCACGTCGAAGCCGATGTGCGTCTCGATGATCGTGACGAGCCCGCGGTCGTTGCACGTGACCTCGAACGTCTCGAACCATGCGGTCAAGGCAACCGTGCGCCGCGAGTGCTCGTACGGAATGCGCCCGTACGTTCGTCACGTGCGATCAAAGGTCACTTGAAGCTCGAGGTGACGTTGGCGCGACACGTCATCGGAGCGTTCGGCTTCGAACTGGGGCACTTGGCGACGGGTTTGAGTGGCGGGCGTGTCGACATCGTCGGCCGGCTACGTCGCGACACCTTTCGCGGGGGAAGCGCCGTAGAACTTCGTATCGATCGCGTTGCACGTGCACGCGCGATGGTAGAGTGAGTCGTGGGCGAGCCGATCATCCGGTTTCGGGACGTAAAAAAGGCATTTGGCGAAAAGGTCGTCTATCGCAGCCTTTCGCTCGATGTTTATCCCGGAGAAACCTTGACCGTGATCGGTGGCTCGGGCGTTGGCAAAAGCGTGATGCTCAAGCTGCTCATCCGTTTGCTCGAAGCAGACGGTGGCTCGGTGACCTTTCACGGCGACGAGATCACGACGATGAAGGAGTCGAATGCGCGTTTGCTTCGACGACGCATCGCGATGTTGTTTCAAGGCGCCGCGTTATTCGACTCGATCTCGGTTGGGGGCAACGTCGCGTACGGACTGCACGAGCACTATCGGGACGAGATGACCGAGGTGCAAATTGCCGAACGTGTGGACTGGGCGTTGTCGCTCGTTGGCCTTCCTGGCATCGAGGCGATGCGTCCTTCGGATCTTTCTGGCGGCATGAAAAAGCGCGTCGGCCTCGCCCGTGCGATCGCCGTTCAGCCTGAAGTGTTGCTCTACGATGAACCGACGACAGGCTTGGATCCGATCAACACAGAACGCATCAACCACCTCATCCGTGGCTTGAAGAAGGCGCTTACCGTCACGAGCATCGTGGTCACACACGACATGAAAAGCGCTTTCGCCGTTTCTGATCGTTTGGCCATGGTGCAAGGCGGCGAAATCATCCTGGCCGGCACACCGGCTGATTTCGATCAATCGAAGGACCCGCGCGTCGAGCATTTCATCCGGGGTATTGCGCCCGTCAATGAAGACGTCGAGACGCTGTTGCGGGCGTGACGCCAGGCCTATCTTCGCGCATGATGGGGGCGCAGATGAACAGGTCCCGCGACATCAAAGTTGGTCTATTCGTACTTGCCGGGCTGCTTTTTTCTGCGCTCGTCATTTTCCTCATTGGCGACGAGCGCCGGTTCTTCAGTTCGTCGATTCGCATCAACACCACGTTCACTGACGTGCAGGGTCTCAAGCCCGGCGCGCCTGTGCGCATGGGTGGCATCGACGTCGGAACCGTGAAGAAGGTCGGCTACAAAAAGGGCTCGATCGACAACACCATCTACGTGGAACTCGACATCGTCAAAGACGAAGCGGCGCGCATTCGTAAAGACAGCATCGCTCGAGTCGCGGCCAAGGGCTTGCTTGGCGACAAGATGGTGGAGATCACGAAAGGTTTGTCCCCTGAAACTGTGCCCGCAGGTGGCGACATTCGCGGTGAAGAACCTACGGATCTCTTGGGCATGGCCCAAGGCATGACCACAAAGGCCAGCGACGCGCTTGGCAACATCTCCAGGGTGAGCGAGTCGCTAGCTGACGAAAGACTGCACAAAGACATTCGTGGCACCGCGGCATCGATGAACAAGTTGCTCAGCGACGTTACGAATGGCGAGGGGTATCCGCGGAAATTTCTCACCGACAAGGACGAAGCGGAGCGCATCTCGAGCACGCTCAAGAACATCGAGCGTGCGAGTGCCGAACTGACGCTCACGCTCGGGGAAGTTCGCGGCGTCGTGACGCGCGTGAAGGCGGGCCCGGGTTTCGCGCACGAGATGATCTATGGCGACGGACCGCAGAAAGAGATCGCGCAGTTTGGAGCAGCCGCGAGCGAAGTAACGGCGACATTGAAGGGTATTCGTGAAAGCGACAGCTTTGTCCATGACGCACTCTATGGCGGCAAAGGAAACGGCACCGAAGCACTCGCAAACGTCACTGCCATGACTGCTGACTTGCGCGCGATCGTAGCGGACATGCGTCGAGGCAAAGGCACCGTTGGTGCGTTGCTCGTCGACCCGTCGATTTACGAAGACGTCAAGACGATGGTGGGCAACGTCAGCCGCAACGACATCCTGCGAGCTCTCGTGCGTTACTCGATTCGTCAGGACGAAAAGAAGCCCACGGTCGAAGTCACACCACCCAAAGATTCTACGGCGCCAAAGCAATGATCAGGCGCCCCGTGCTCTCGTTCGGCGTGAGCGCGATGCTGCAAGGCGTGTGACTGCTTCGTGAATTTCTCGTTCTTTCAGCGAAGCGAAACACACCACTAAATTACGGACGCGAGCGATCATCGAACGTGTACCGACGAGCTGGGTGCACGCTGCGTCCCCGTTAGGCTGCACGTTGCACCCAGTCATCGACATTGATGTCCGGACCCTGGTGCGCGTGGATGTACGACGTGATCGTTGCGGACGAACGGTCTGGTCGCGGATGGGAAACAGTGTCGGTGCGAGTCTTGCTCGAGCACCCAGTGGTGTGCGGCGTTGGTCGCGTCTTGCTCAGCACGCTTGATGCTCAGGGATATTTTATGAACGCTTTGGATTTCGAACGCGTGTTGTGTCTCCAGACTCGCGGTTGTCCGAGATGATCTTCGTGCGGACGAACGTCAAAGTTCACGACGCATCGACCAAGCTGCTTGCATCGGTCGGCAGTTGAACGTACTGAAAATAGGGCGCGGGAACTTGATGCCCTGCCGTTTGGATCCGGCGCTCGACCTGCTCGATTGGGTGGCGATATGCCTCGAACATTCGCTGATCGTCTGTCCACGGTAGCTCCGAGTGCGACGCTTGCGATGGCGGCGCAGGCCGCGCGTATGCGCACACAGGGCCACAAGATTTTTCCCTTTAGCGTCGGCGAACCAGACTTCGAAACCCCACGCTTCATTCGCGAAGCAGCCGCTATTGCGATCGCCGCAGGCGCCTCGCACTACACGCCCGTTTCCGGCACGCCTGCTCTTCGCCAAGCCGTTTGTGTAGCAACGGAACGCGACCGCGGTTATTCGATCGCGCCCAACCAAGTCACGGTTTCTTGCGGCGCCAAACACTCGCTTTTTAACCTCGCGTTGGCTCTCTACGGACCAGGTGACGAAGTCATCATTCCTGCTCCGTACTGGGTCAGTTATCCCGAACAAGTTCGGATTGTCGGGGCAAACCCGGTCATCGTCGACACGCGCGAGCAAGATGGATTTCGCCTCGACGCGCAGAGCCTCGAACGAGCGATTACCTCACGCACGAAAGCGATCATCTTGTGCACGCCTTCGAATCCCACCGGCTCGGCGTACTCGAAGGAACAACTCGAATCGTTGCTCGAAGTGGTGCGTCGTCATGACGTTTGGTTGGTCGTCGACGAGATCTACGGCGAGCTTGTTTACGATGGGTTTCAGCACGTTTCCGTTCCAGCTATCGCGCCGGACTTACGAGATCGTACGATTGTGATCTCTGGCGTTAGCAAGACGTATGCGATGACGGGTTGGCGCATCGGTTGGAGCATCACGCCACCTGAGTTGGCGAAAGTGCTCGACATGGTGCAGAGCCAGAGCACGACGAATGCAGCGGCCGTGGCGCAAGCCGCAGCGTCCGCAGCGCTCGTCGGCCCGCAAGATGATGTGTGGGCGATGCGTGCGGCGTTCGAGCGACGAAGGAACGTCATGATCGACGGATTGCGAAGCATTCCTGGTGTCACATGTCGTATGCCCGAAGGCGCTTTTTATGCCTTTGCCGATGTCCGAGGTCTTTACGGATTGCCGTACAAAGGCGCGACAACGCAAAGCGATGTCGACGTTGCCATGTGGTTGCTCGAAGAGGCCCACGTCGCGTCCGTCGCAGGAACGCCGTTTGGCGCACCGGGGTATGTCCGATTTTCGTACGCGTGTTCCGAAGGCGACATCGAAGCCGGAATTGAAGCCATTCGGCGTGCTCAACGAACAAGATCCTGAGCCCGGACAAACCCCACGCAAAACACTTGTCCTGACTCGCGGCCTGCGCTAGTGATGCTCCTGCAATTCGACAGGCCGCGTTACGTAGACTTACGTGGACGTGTCGAACGAAGTATCGGGCGCATAACTCAGCGGTAGAGTGCATCCTTCACACGGATGAAGTCACAGGTTCAAATCCTGTTGCGCCCACCCACTCACCAAGTTCACGAACTCCCCTCGGCATGACCTGCGAGGGGTTTTTCGTTTTGTACCTCGTCGCTCGTAGGCCTACGCGGCCACGAACTGACGCGTAACAAGCGCCGACGGACACGTGCCAAAAGAGGCGTGGCGAGCATTCACTGAAGGTGGGGTTTACGTTCCCCTCTCCGCGAGAAACGGAGAGGGGCAGGGAAGTGCGAGCGAGCGTGGAGCGTGCGTAGCCTCGGAGGAGGCGACGATCACTCGTAGTCGTCGGCAGGCTTGGGCTTAGCAGGAGCGGGAGCGGGAGCCGGAGCCGGGGGGGGTTTTGCGCCAGTCGCGCCGGTGTCGACTGGTTTGGCGCCGGTGTCGGCAGGTTTGGTGCCGGTATCAACAGGTTTGGCACCGGTGTCGGCAGGTTTGGTGCCGGTATCAACGGGTTTGGCGCCGGTATCAGCAGGTTTGGTGCCGGTGTCGGCAGGTTTGGCGCCGGTATCAGCAGGTTTGTCCGCCGGTGCCGTCGGTGCAGCGGCTGCGCTCGCAGATGCTGCGGGTGCTGCCGATGAATCGGGTGCTGCGCTCGATGACGCAGCTGGTGCAGCCGACGGCATCGCTTCCGCAGTAACCGGCGGTTTCGGCAGTGCCTCGGCGGGTTTCACCTCGGCACTCGGCACGGGTTTCGCGGGTTCTGCCGGCTTGTTTCCATCACCAAGCGCCAAGAAGAGCGCGCCAACGACAGCCGCAGCGATGAGCAAGATCGTCAGGATGCGACCGCTGCCACCACTTTCTTCGGGCGGCTCTGGTGCGGACATCGTGGCTTTGGCCATGGCGACCTTGGGTTTGGCCGCGGCGGGTTTGGCGTCGCCGTCCTTGGTCTTTGCAGCCCCCGCTGGCTTCTTCGCGTCGGTCTTGGCAGCCGCAACCGGTTTCTTCTCTTCAGCCTTCTCGCCGTCGTCTTGGGCCTTGGCGGCTTTCTTTTCTTCGGCTTTGGCCTCTTCGGCCTTTTCTTCGGCTTTGGGCGCTTCGGCTTTTTCTTCGGCCTTGGGCTCTTTGGCTTTTTCTTCGGCCTTGGGCTCTTCGGCCTTTTTCTCTGCTGCGATTGGAGAAGCGGCAGGTTTGTCCTCGACCTTGGGGTCTTCCTTGGCGAGTTCGATTTTGCCGCCGACTTCGTCGAGCGAGCTACCAGTGCCTTCGAGCGCTTGCTTCAAAAGCTCAGCAGCTTGACGCATGACGGTGCGTTCTTCCGGCGGTGGCATCTCTGATCCAGGATCGGTTGTCGGGAAAAACATCCCGCCGCCTCCACTGGATTCGCTCTTCTTCTCTGTGGCAGCGGCGGGTTTGCCCGATGCCTTCGCAGCCGCTCCGACCGTTCCGAGTCCAAGCATCGTTGCGCCACGTGGCACTGCTTTCGCCGGAGCCGGTGTTCCCGATGAACTTGCGACCGGGGCATCTGCACCATCATCACCACCTGCATCAGCAGGCTTGCCGGCATCGTACGCGTTCGGACCATCGCCCTGCTTGTCCACGAGGCGTTGGATCATCGACTTCGTCGAGTCGTCGATCTTGATGAACTTCACGCCCATTCCAGCCGGTGACTCATCCGCTGTCTGATCGGAATCTCGCTTCCATACGACGCGACCGACGCCACTGAGCACCGGTTTCTCGTCCTGAATGCGGATTTCGAACTTGAGCAACGTCCCAGGCGGGAACGGCGATGCAGTCTTGATGAAGATCCCGCCGCGGCTCACATCATGCGAATGGTTCTCGATGAATTCATCGACGTTAGCGCTCTTGTAGCGCACCGTCATCGAGAGCACCTTCGCTCGCGGGTCTTTACGAGTTTCCTCAGCCATCAGGGTAGACTCCCATCTCCATCGGCGAATCGTCGCCACTCAAGCTCGCCAAGAAGCGAGCAGCGGGGCGGATGTTACCTTGAGCCCGACAAAAAACCCAACTAGCTTGCGCTTCTATTTTTCGAGTTTCCGTCGTCGCCCCTGAAACGGCTCCTTCACCCCCACGACGGCGATGCGCCAAGCGGGCTCTCCGCCGTAGAATCTTCGCCTATGGCCCCTCGGGACCACTTCCGTACGCATGGACGCATACCGGTCCAAATCGATGCCTTTTTGCGACAACAGGCAGATCTCGTACTCGCCGTGACGATCCGCGATCTCGGCTTCGGCGGCGCCGGACTCGACTTTGCCGATCCGATACTTCGCCCTCCAACGCAAGCACTATCGCTCCCCGCTGATCTCGTTGCCGGCGCCCCCATCGTGCTCGAGGTCGTTGCGGCGGTCCTCTGGGATCCGCTTCACCTACCCGGCAGAATTGTTTGGAGCGTGCAGGATGTAGCGAGCGGCCGACCCACTCGCGCCGGCGTTCGCTTTGATCCACTCGGCGCTACAACGCTCATGTCGCTCTTCGAAGTGCTCGGCTCCAACTGAGGCGTGACGATGCGCCGATTCGATCGGCATCCTATTCACGAACGACTGCATGCAATCGTTCGCGCAGCCCTTGAACGTCGGAGGAGACGTCCGCGTTCAATTGCAACCGCCAACGTCAACTCGATGAACTACTTCGAGGTTGAACGATTCACGTGTGCAGCGCGGCGCGATGTCCTTCCTGGTTGAAGCGAACCGCATACAAGCCTCCGAAGAGCGCTGACGTGATGCTCGCAGTCGTCCAAAAGAGCGGCCCAAACATCATGTGTGCACCCAAGAGATGACCCAGCACGAGCATCGCTACGCTCCACAACAACGCTGTCCGTAACGGCGCGGCATACACGAGCCCGATGCCTGGCAACAAAGCAGCCAACAGAACAGCCGCGGTGACGCTTTTACTACGCGTCAGTTGGTGACTCGACGGCATGCGCCAAGCGCCAAGGTGCATTTCCGGCATCAATCGTCCCGTGCTCGTCGACAAACCACGCACGCGATACACGACCGCGCCGCGCACTTCGTCCACCTCGAGATCCACGCGTCCATCACGCGTCATACGATCGAGGAACGTTTCGGTTTGTCTTGGATCGACGTGCAGATGTGCCACGACATTGGCGACCGTCAGCGGTACGTCCTTCGCAGCAAGATCGATGACCGCGATTTGAAACTTCACGTAGTCCACGCGAAGGTTCTAGTGCGTAAGAAGAAGTAGGGCAGGGGGGGCTGGTCGTTGGAGTATGAACGTTTGACGTCCGGACAAACTGATCGGAAGGCGGCTAGGGAGGACGGCGGAAGCGTACATCGTAGGCTGAGCACGTCCGACCGACGCATCGCGCAGCAGCCTGATGAACACCAACTCAGAAGGCGAATACAGGCCCGACGCTCGGAGCAATGATGACCGAGAACGTGGGGACCATGAACATGAGCTTGAGTTCGCCGTTCACACCGAAATTGGGTGTGATTGCATAAGTGACGCCGCCGCCGACGGAGATGAAGCCAAGCCCGGAGATCTGGTAGGCATCGAGCTTGCGGACCACTGCGTCGACGGTTCGAGAGCAGTTTGTGTCGGCATCAGCAGGATCGACAGAACCCTGGCCGTCTTTGGCAAGTTTGTCACAAACCGTCACCGGTACAGAAGCGGACACTTTGCCAGCGCCGCCGCCGACAAATGCATAGGGTCGAAGTTTTCCCTGCTCGAACATCGAACCCATGAAGGCGAAGTACCCTCGTGCCTCGAAGTGAATCGGCGGAAAGGGAACCATCAGGGCATGCAGGTTGTTCGGGACCGTTTCGGTTGATTCCGGATGTCCGCCAAGTGCGAAGCCAGCTTTGGCTCCGACGCCTATCGTGCCGGGACCAACTGCCAAAAGCTCGCGGTCGTACGAGGCAAATATACGAGCACCACCGGCAGCAAACCCGCCTTGAATGCCGTTGGTTCCGCTGGCCGAGATCGGTTCGCCGAAGAAGCGTTTTTCGGTACCTTCGTAAAAACAGTAATACGATAGGTTTGTCCCCGAACAAACATCCTCTGCCGTGCTGATCAACATCAGGTCGAGCTGAGCGCCAACACCGACGATGTTTTTCTTGCCCGCCGATGCGGGACTAGCACCACCCGCACCACCCTCACCGTCGCGTTTGCCTTCTTCGCATTGCCCGTTTTGGCAGATGAGCCCCGCTTGGCATTCTTGATCGGCGTCGCACGTCGAGCCCCAACCCTTCTCGCCACGCTTCTCGCCTTTGCCTGAAGGGCACCCGGGCAAACCCGGTGGACAGTTCGCAGGATCCTCGCATTGCGCCGGTGGTTTCTTGCCCGGGTACGAAGGTTCGTCGCCTTCGATCTCGCGTTTGATGGCGACACGATGCGGTTCCTTTTGCGAACCCGCTTTGAGTTGTTCGCCGCCTTCATCGGTGACGACGATGTAGTACTTCACGTCGCCCGTCGCGCGCGTGTCTTCGCACGGAATCATGCCGCCCCAGCCTTTGCCGATGCGGTTCATCTCCACAGTGTTCCACTTCGTCGCGCCAAACGGCTTGTACTTGAGTGCCACCTTGGCGACGGTCACTTCCTCCGGTACCTCGATGTAGATCGGTACGGGCGTGTTGATCGTCTGCTCTGCCGGGGGCGTGTGCGAGAGGTCTCCACCGGCGCTCGACGGTGGTTTGTCACTACCACCTTCGCCACCTTCACCGCCGTCGGGATCTTTTTCCGGCGGCTTGGGAGGTTTTGCCGCGGCTTTCGCGATTTCCTTGGCCTTTTCGAAGGCTTTGGCGAGTTCTGGCGTCGTGTACGAGTCGTTCAGTTTGGCAGTCGGATCAGCTTTGAGTGCCAGGACAAACTCGTCTCTGGCAGCATCCAGATTTTTCCGGCCACCACCGGCGACGGTGCCGAGGGCGATATGGAGTTTGCCAAGGACAGAGGGCGAACAGTTGCTGTCGCCGCACTTTTTCAAGGCGTCCTTCAGCTTCTTATCGGCCTTGTCCACTTCGAGGTTGAGGTAATCCTCGTCCAGCGCGGCATCATGGAGCTTCATGGCATCTTTGTCTTTTTCGCCGGCAGCGAGTGCCGAAGACGCATAGCCGGTAAAGCCACCAAACACGGCGGTGGAGAGAGCGAGAGCAATGATCGACCCAAACGGACGAAGATTCACGGTGGTGAGTCCTCCGAGATGCAGACGAAGGGAGGGGAACGAGTCCCCGATATTAAGGTTTCGCTTCGGTGCGGACAAATTGCACGCGTCGATTGAGGGCGCGGTTTTGATCCGTGGAGTTCGGCACAATCGGTTGTTCCATACCGTACCCGTGCGAAACGAGGCGATTGGGATCGATGCCATGTGACACGAGGTATTTCAAGACAGACGCGGCACGACGATCGGAAAGCTTCTTGTTGTAGTCCGGTCGGCCCTTGTTGTCCGTGTGACCTTGGATATCGATCTTGATCTTCGGGTTGTCCTTTAGAACCTCGACGACGGCGTCCAAGATCTCGAAGCTGTCAGGCTTGATCTTGTCCTTGTCGAACTCGAAGTGGATCTGCTGCATGATCTTGATTTCCTTCTCTGTCACGACGACGAGAGAAGGTTTCTTCGGACAACCTGGTTTGTCCCCACCAACCACACCGGGCTCGTTGGGACATTGATCCTCGATGTCGACGACCGTGTCCTTGTCGTTGTCCGGTTCGGGGCAACCATCTGCATCTTCGTAACCATCCGGATCTTCCGGATCGTTGGCGCAGCTGCGACCTGTCGACGTGTCTTTGTCAGCATCGTCGAGGATGCCGTCGAGGTCGTTGTCGGGTTCGGGACAACCGTCTTCGTCGAGATAGCC
>JANORL010001211.1:0-3230 GCA_031415295.1 Polyangiaceae bacterium
CATCGAAAGCGATCAGGCTTTTTTGCGAATTGAGTCGAGTCAAGGCGACGAAGCAGAGATACGAAAGGGTGCCATCCGAAAGCGAGAAAGCTGGGATCTGCTCGTCGAGTCCAGCGTATTTCAAACGTAGCGAAATGGATCCGCCCCCTGCGTCGGCACGCGTGTTGATTGACTCGACATCGAAACCGAGACCAAGACGCACGAAATCCATCGTTTCTTTCCAATGCGCTTCGGAAAAGTTATTTTTCAACTCGTGAAACGCATTGGCCAGGTTGTTACCAAAACGCGTCAATGAATCGGCTGGCTCGATGACCGACGTGCCTCGAATCAGCGTAGGAGCCCCTCGCGCACGTTGCGCCCAGCGAGCGGATGTATCGAATGGCAACTGAACATCGATGCCGCGTAAGAGCTTGATGGCTTCGCGTATCATCCAATGCGGAGGAAAACTGCCGAAAGAGGACAAAACAAGGCGACGCGGATCCCCCGTGTCCTCCTTTCCGAGGTTTTCACTCTCATCCAGCACGACACGAAAACGCTTGTCATGACGTTCGATCAACGGCACAACCGGACTTACATAGCCAGAAATCGGCGCCGTTGCATATCCAAACGTCTCGTCGCGAATTCGGCCATCGGTGCCCACGGCGAACGAATATTCTGCAGACTGGCCATTCAGAAACATATGGACAGCAAATTCGATTGCATCACAACCGAAACGCGCCAATGCGGACGGCCCGCCATGAATCTGCTGCAACTCCTCGGCGAAGTTTTCTCCCGCTGCCCGGCGCAGGATCTCGCATGCTTCAATCAAACTGCTTTTGCCGCTGCCATTATGTCCAATGAGTACGGTCAATCCGTCGAGCTTCAAGGTGACATCGGCGAGCGTGCGCAAGCCTTTTACTCGGATCCAGGTGATGCGGTTACCTTCCATGAGCATGCCGTCCGTTCTGTGGGGTGAACGTAGTCCATGTGGGATGCGTGCAGCAACGCTCAAAAGAGCAACGCTGAAAAGTGCCTGGCACCTTTTCCAAAAGTGCCTGGCACCTTTTCAAACTCCACACCCACGCTTTCCCCCATCTTCCCCGCCCCACTTTGGTGTATACACCCGCCCCAGCATGGAACAGCTCGAAAGCTACCTATCGGGAACCTGGATCAAAGGTGCCGGCAAGCCCAGCATCCTCGTCAATCCCGCCACCGAAGAGCCCCTCGCCGAAGCAAGCACCGAAGGCCTCGACTTCACCAGCGCCTTCGCCCACGCCCGTAACGTCGGCGGCAAAGCCCTCCGCGCCCTCTCCTTCGCCCAACGTGGCGACATCCTCCGCGCCCTTTCCCGCGCCATCCACGCCCAACGCGACGCCCTCATCGACGCCGGCATCGCCAATGGCGGCAATACCCGCAGCGACGCCAAATTCGACATCGATGGCGCCTCGGGAACCCTCAACTACTACGCCGACCTCGGCAAACAACTCGGCGACGCCAAATTCCTCGTCGACGGCGACGGCATCCAGCTCGCCCGAAGCCCTCGGTGGTTCGGCTACCATGCCTTTGTTCCGCGGACCGGCCTCGCCCTCCACATCAATGCCTTCAACTTCCCAGGCTGGGGCATCGGCGAAAAAGTCGCCTGCGCCATCCTCGCCGGTATGCCCGTCGTCGTCAAACCTGCCACCAGCACAGCCTTGCTCGCGTGTCGCATCGCCAAACTGTTCGTCGATGCAAACGTCTTGCCTCCAGGCGCCTTCTCGCTCGTCGCTGGATCCCCCGGCAATATGCTCGACTCGCTCACCGAACAAGACGTCGTCGCTTTCACCGGATCCGCTGATACCGGCGCGCGACTACGCACGAATCCCGCCATCGTCCGTGGTTCCGTACGCCTCAACATCGAAGCCGACAGCCTAAACTCCGCCACACTCGGCCCCGACGTCACCAGCGGCAGCGACACCTACCGCATGTTCTTGCGCGAAGTCTTCCGCGACATGACCCAAAAAGCCGGCCAAAAGTGCACCGCCACGCGACGTATCTTCGTCCCCGAAGCCATGGTCAACGATGTACGCGACGAACTCGCCGCTATGCTCCGCGACGTCCACGTTGGCAATCCATCCCTCGATGGAGTCACCGTCGGACCCCTCGCCACAGCATCGCAACTACGCGATATTCGTGCCGGTATCGAACGTCTTGCCAAAGAAGCATCCGTCGTCGTGGGAAACCAATCCGCAGCCCCGACAGGCGTTCCCGAAGGCAAAGGTTACTTCGTCCCCCCAACGCTTTTGCTCTGCACTGATCCCGATGCCGCCAAAGCCGTTCACGAACACGAAGTCTTCGGCCCTTGTGCCACCATCGTCCCGTATGACGGTTCGTCCGCGCGCGCCATTGACCTCGTCGCTCGAGGTGCCGGAATGCTCGTTGGATCCGTGTACAGCGACGATCGCGCGTTTGTCACGGACATGGTGATGGGCCTAGCCCCGTATCATGGGCGCCTCTACTTCGGCAGTGAGAAGATCGCCGATCAAACGGCTGGACCAGGCACCGTCTTGCCACAAAGCATCCATGGAGGTCCCGGTCGAGCAGGTGGAGGCGAAGAACTCGGCGGACAACGAGGGCTCGCGCTCTATTCACATCGCGTCGCCATCCAAGGCGCTCGCCCGGTCCTCGATGCGGTGCTCGAGATCAAGAAGTGAAGGTTTGGCATGAGCGTACGGGCGGTTCGTCTCGTACGCTCATTGTGCCGAGTCGCAGTACTCCCAGGAGTGCTTCTTGCCGGTATCACACAGGTAGCGCTGTTCCCAACAGCAACCACTGCACGTATCGCTTGCATCGCGCCGAGCGCACTTGTCGTAACACTCGAAGGACGGCTTGTTGCACTCTTTGCGCGGCACAAAGGTGCCCCCATCGAGACTCGCGTACTGTTTTTTTGGCTTTTCCTTGGGACGACAGCCGAGAACCGTGAGCAGCAGGATCAGCAGCAGGATCCAACGTCGTGTAGTGTTTGTCATGGGCCTACCGACCATTCGGGCATGCGTAGAAGCTATGCGACCGTCATCGCACTGTTCACCGTTTTCCGCGCAACACGACAGGCATCCTGAGCGCCTCACCCCCCAGCCCCCTCTCCAACTCCGCATCACTTCGTGATGCTGCGTGTAGAGGGGGAGTCAGAAGGAGTTTTCGTAGCGGGGGAACGGCGCCCGGGTTTTTCCGGGTCCCCCTATAAAGAAATTCGACTTGCAAGCCGGTTGAAC
>JANORL010001212.1:0-2769 GCA_031415295.1 Polyangiaceae bacterium
AAAGGATCCAACAGATCCTCGGACGCTTCTTCAGGGGCCGCATCGGGCAAGCCCACTTCGAGGTCGCGGAGAGCGGCGATGCGCGCGGTGGGCGTCAGCCCGTTGAATTGAGCGAGTTCCCATTCGAACAACCGATAGGTGAGCGCAAGGTGCTCTTTTGGAGAGGCCTCGTCTTTGTCATCGCTCGCCTCGAGGTTATCGATTTGAAGGTTGGCGAGACGCAACAAACCGGCTTCGTAATAGGCAATCGTATCCCGGCGAGGTCCGTCGTCGTGGCATAGCCCCTCGAGAATGGCGTCGAGCCGCTCGACGATTCGTTCGCGAAGGTCGACCTTGCCTTGGGGAAGGGCAACAATAGGCGCGAGGTCCGCCGCTATCCTCACAAAGAAAAGAGATCTGGCAAGGTTTGCTGTCGAGTGCTCTTCGGGGGTTTCGAGCACGCGTAGTGCCGCCGTGAGAAGCTCGGGAAAGTTTTTTGCCTCGGGCACACATTTGCGGGATGTTAGCGCTAGGGCAGCCGTGCCGGGGAGGAGGACCGCGGAATCGGGCCTGTCCTTCTCGAAATCGGAAAGCAACTCTTTCACCTCGCCAAGCGTCTCGGGAAGGCCCGGTGTACGGAATTGCGACCATTGAAGGAGGAGTGCGGGATCCTCCGCGATAAAATCGGCTGGTGTGGCAGTGAGAATCGTGGTGACGCGTGGGTCGATTCCTTCTGGGCTTGGATTCGGGAGCGTTCGGGTAGCGATAAGGACCATACGCGCCAAAGCAACCTTACCCAGATGTGCATCATTCACCGCATTCGCCGCGCTTCGCGTTGCGCTTCGCAAACCACGGTTGAGCGACGCTCGCCGCGAACTCTTAGTCCCTGCCCATTCACCCAAAAACGCCCACAAGCGCATGGCTTTCGAATCGCTCGACCATAGCTCCTCCCGTTCCTCGTCGAGAGACGTAGAGGTTTCAGGAAAAGCCATCGTCCCCACTGCGAGCCTGTTGAGCATGGAATCGAGCATCGGCCAACGGATGAGGCGCGCAATGTCCTCCGCGCGTGCAAGCAACGCCGATGTCAACGCCCTTGCCTCGGCTTCTGACCACGCATCGTCCACACACGTGGCCTCCCAGATGGCCTGCGCATAACTGAAGCTGAGGCAGCGAAATGCATTTCGTGCGGATACATGTTGCGTTTGTCGCACGAGTCGCTCGCCTCGACTCAGGATCCGCGTTGCTTCCTCACGATCCATGCCACCATACTTCCGCGCAATCGCCAAAAGCTCAGGTGCACCGAGCGCATCCGCGAAGCCCATTTCGGCGAGAAGCGTGAGCTTCGTCAGGCGTTCCGCATCTTCTCCACGGAAAACATCACGGACCAAGTGCGGAATCGACACGAACCGCGGCGCAAGGGGTGCAAGCGATTGCCCCAACGTCTCTTGGGCGATGCCATCCAAAACATCGTCCGACGGGGCGATCGTTGCCTCCGCGCATAAAAACGAAAGGCCGTCGTCATCGAGGAGCGCCTGACAATAGGAAAGCTCTCGATGCATCGAAAGGGTATACTGGGCGCTCCCGTCAATAAGCTCAGCCATTTCGTCCCCCGCCTTGACGAACGGGCGCACGCGTGTGGCATCGACCCACCCTGCCGCAACCGCCGCTTCCAAAGAGCGCGCCAAGGCGGCCACAGGCGATGCCGCATCGGAGGCTGCACGGCCAGCATCCGCGATCTGGTCGGCGACATCTCGAAACACGACAAGACGCCCCTCCGGGCCAAGCGCCTCTGCCAGCGATCCCCACAGGGCCAGCCGTTCGAGAAGACAAAGCTCGAACGGACCTACAAGAAGTCTCTTTCCACGAAGCGTGAAGGAAGGCGAATGCAACAGTCCGATCGCGAGAGCAAGCACAGGCCCAAATGAGCGCACTTCGGAGCTACACAGATCTTCGAATAGCCGCGCAAAAGGCTTCTTCGTTAGCTCCGAGAGCCTTTCGAAGGACGGTCTTCCGGTCTCCTCATAAACGTGCGCAATCCCTGGCGCCAAAAGCAGGATCTGGAACCCTGGGCCTGCTCGACCGGGCGAGGTGAGAACGATACCGTGCCCCTCGCCGATTTTGAGCAATAGGAAGCGCCGCATCGCCTCGGCGTCGACATCGCCAGCGAATCGAGTCCTGAGCGCCTCGACGATGGTTCGGACTCTTTTCAAATACTTCGTCGCTGGCTCATCGCTTGGCGCAACCTGCAAATCCCCAACCGCATACAGGCCCGAAGCGTTTAGTTCGTCACCGTGTCGCTTGAAGATCCTCCACGCGATATCGGAGCCGCGGTTGTGATTGCCGGATTCATGCTCGAACTGTGCATGCTCAAACTGCATGCGCCAATCATCGGGCTCGAATTCAGTATATTTCGCAAAGAGCGCACTTGCCTCCGCCGGCGCAACGCGGGTGGCAAGTCGCGCACGGGTTCGGATCACCTCAGAATCGGGAGAATCTGCAAGCGGCGCAAGAAGCGTCCATGCTTTCTCGCTACGACCCAGCTTTGCAAGGATACCCCCCAAGAGGTGCCGATGGCCTCGGCTCGGAAACGCGTCGAAGGCCCGCTGCGCGTGCTCGCGCGCTTCCTCATGACGAGAGGCGGCGCTGAGCAAATAAGCCGTCAGCCCTTCGATCTGCGGTCGCTCGGGGAACGCTTGGCATAACTTCAGCACCAGACCCAGCGCTCGTTCCAGTTGCCCCGCTGTCCAGAGCACCCGCGCCCTTTCAAACACCATACGCCAAGGATGGTCG
>JANORL010001213.1:0-9721 GCA_031415295.1 Polyangiaceae bacterium
CTGCGCGCTTTCGACATTTTCCCTCTAGCGTTTGTCGACCGGTTGAGCGCTTCGCGCTCAACCTTAGTCAGGAAAAATGTCGACAAGCGCTGCGCGCTTTCGACATTTTCCCTCTACCCAGTTGACGATGGGGCTGCCGCCCCAAACCCCGCCGGATTAGAGAATTGAGGGCGCCGCTCCGATTCTCCTGCGGAGCCCCCCATCATGACTGGCCTCGCGCAGCGCGTGTCCCACACGCGCGAAGCGAGCGTCCAAATCACCGGTCGTGGCCTCAACCCGTTTGAGTGCAAACGACCGGTTTTTCTTTCACTTGATCTTCGCGAAATCGCTTCCACTCAACAGAACCGTGCACGCAGGCAAACCGCCGATGGGTTTGTTCGTCCCACTGCGCATGTCTTTGACGAACTTCGTCAATTCTTCCGGCGCTTCGATCTCCATGACCTCCGACAGAACCTGCGTTTCGATCTTGAGTTCGCTGGCGCGTTTGGAGAGACGATCGACGACACCAGGTGCTGTCCAGTCGACGCCTTCGAAAAGTGCCGGCTCGGCGTGGGTCATCGCCACGACGTACAGACCACCGGTCGTCGTCGGTCCGAGCAGCAGGCCGCGTCGCTTCGTGAGCCACATGAAACCTTCGTAGAGTTCATCGAGCGAAACGAACGGCGTGTCGCTCGTGAGGACGCCCGCAGCTTCGACGCCCGTTGCGAACAAATGATCTAGCCCCTTCGCGACATGCGCGCTCAGGGATGCTCCACCTGTCGCGGCCACTTGCCAGCGCGGGGGAAGGTTTGTCTTGAGCGTTTCGCGTGCGGCTTCGGAGTCGCAGAGCAGCGCGCGATATCCCATGGGCAGCAGCGTGAGCACGCCCAAGAGATCCGAGAGAAGCGCTGCCGAAAGTTCCGCTGCTCGCTCAGGCGAAAGCGGTGGACTCAAGCGGCGTTTCACGGCGCCTACAACTGGAAGTCGGGCGAGAACGCCGAGAGCGAGGCGTTGCGGGCGGACGGTGGGTTGGTGTCGAGAATCAGCCACGCCCCACAGTATCGCGAGTTTTCACCTTGGGGCCAAGCAAGCACACGTTCGGTCAGCGTGTACACGTCGAGTCGCGGAGGATTTGCGGCAACGTCGAGCGGATTGTGCTGCCACGATGGCTCGGAAACGATACACCATCGACTCGACGGGGTGTCGATAGCCCCAGCGCGCCCAGCCCGGTGTGTGCCTTCAAGAAAGAGGGCATGGCGGCTCCGAGGAGGTCACGTGCCAGCATCCAACATCATCGACATTGCGATTGGTTGTTCGTTCATCTTCGCCGTGTTGAGCGTCATCGTTTCGGCGGTTACCGAAGCGATCGCTACGGTTCTTTCGTTGCGTGCCGTCACGTTGCGACAAGCCATCGAACGACTTCTCAAAGACCGCAACATGACGGAAAAGCTTTACGCGCATCCGCTCATCGATGGTCTCACCCGCGATGACGATTCCGACCCAGCCTACATCCCTTCAGAGTTGTTTGCCCGTGCGCTCGTCGACGTCATCGCCACGTGGGACGACGCGAAGGACAAACGCATGCCGCCAGAACATTGGGGCATGTTGAAGTCGATCGTGCTCATTCCTTGGCGCGCTGTGCGCAGGTTTGTCCGAAACCTTTGGCCTCGAACGAATACACCGGCCGAGCCGCCGAGCGTCATGGTGACGGAACTCGGACAGCTCAAAGCACACGTCGACCGAGTCCAAGGCATCGATCCCGGCGTACATATGGCGCTGAAGACGTTGCTTGCGGACGAACGCGTCAAGACGCACGACGATGCCATTCATCGCATCGCTGTTTGGTTCGATCGCACGATGGAAGGGGTTGGCGGTTGGTACAAGCGAACGGTGACCCTGCTCATCGCCGTCATCGCGATGGTGTTGGCGATCTGCCTCAACGTTGATGCGTTCGTCGTTCTCGACGGTTTGTCCAAGGATGCCGTGTTGCGACAATCTGTCGCGACGCTCGTGAGCGCAAGCGTCAAGGAAGGTTCAAACGACGTTCGCACGGTCGAAGAAGCGATTGCCGATCGTAATGCAGCAGCTCGAGCCACTCCCGAAGAAGCTGCCCAGGTTGAAAAAGATCGTCAAACGGGAGAACTCTTGCGCAAACGTGTCGTGGCCTTGAAACACAGCCTCGATTCTCTCAGCGTACCGATGGGTTGGCCCGAAGGACCGCATTGGTTCTGTCGCGGAAGCAATGCTGATCCTTGTGACCAACGTCTGTTGCCGATCACGTTTTGGGGTTGGGCCCGTCGCCTCGCAGGATGGTTATTCACCGCCATCGCCATGTCGCTCGGAGCACCGTTTTGGTTCGACTTACTCAACAAGTTCGTCAACCTCCGTGCCGCTGCTCCGCCTCCTGCAAAGGCTCAACTGCGGCCTGCTGCTGCATCGGCGGACGCACATCCCGCCGAACCAGTCGCGCGTACGCGCCCCCCTTCCACCGACCGTAATGGATCGTCGCGTAGCGATGCGCCTCCTCCGCTTTCCTGATAAGTTGCCCCCCGTGCGTTCGACTTTCCGCGCCCGTTTGACAGGTGGTCTCGTCGCGCTGACACTCGCCCTTTGCTCGTCGGTCAGTCATTCGTTTGTCTGGCCAAACGTTTCTGAACGGATCGTGCGGGCGCTTGCTTCAGCGGATGTTTCAGAACGCCGAGCGGCTGCAAAGCGCATCGGGGAATTGCCGTCCGAGCTTGGTGTGCCGCTCGTGCAGCGGGCGTTGGGTGATGCAGACATCGATGTTCGGCTGCTGGCAGCCGCGGCAGCGAGTGCCTTCTCCATGCCCAAGGCAGGTGATTACGTCATCGGGTGGCTCGGCGAAGGAGATGCCCGATTGCGCCGCGCAGCATGCGAAGTCATTCGCGTCGCACCGACCGATCGTTCTGTCGTTGCTCTCGGACGCGTGCTCGGAGATCCGGACGCGCGCGTTCGAGTCGCTGCAGCAGCGGCGATGGGAAGCTCGGGTTTGCCCGATGCGGTCTCTCCGTTGCTCGGTCATCTCGACGATGGTGCTTTCGAAGTGCGCATGGAAGTGGCGCGTGCGCTTGGAAGGCTTGGCGATTCCCGCGCGGTCGTGCCGCTCATTGGCAAAGTTCAGGACACCGCGGTTGAAGTGCGGCGTGCCGTGGCTCGCGCGCTTGGTGAACTTGGCGATGCACGCGCCACGAGTGCACTCGTCATCGCGTTGCAAGATGGTTCGCAAGACGTGCGCGTCGAAGCGGTCAAGGCTCTTGGCAAGTTGCATTCGGACGAGGCAACGGCAGCCATCGTGCCGCTGATTGAAGTCACGACAGGCACGGATGGACCCGTGGGTTTGTCTCCGGGCGGTATTCGTTCGGCGCAAAGTTCGGCGGGGTCACTCGATGTGCGTGTTGCCGCGTTCGAGGCGCTTGGGCGGATTGGTTCCGACGGCGCGATTCGGGCGTTGATTGGTGCCTTGTCGAAGGACGATCCGAGTTTGTCTCGGTCACCTGTTCGTTTGGCGCTCGTGAGTGCGGGCAAACCCGTTATTTCGCAACTCGTTGCGGTGCTGTCTGGCTCTCCATCTTCTTCGACAGCCGCTGGCGCAGCGCTCGTGCTGGGTGCACTGCACGCGAAAGAAGGGCTCGATCCCACGGTGCGAGCGATGCAACGCGGAGCGTTGCCACTCGTCCACGGACTACGTGCACTCGCGATGCTTGGTTCTACCGATGCATTGCCAGCCGTGCTCGAGCTTCTGTCGGACACGGATCCAGCTGTTCGCCGCGAAGCAATACGAGCGGCATCGGAGCTATTGGATCCGGTTCGGCCCGATGGTCGCGCGGTGGATCCAGCACGCGCGATGCTTCTCGATGTAGCGACGCCAAATGACGAAAAAGTTTCACTCGTACGTTTGCTTGGACGAACGGGGTCGCCACGTGCTCAGACCGTGCTCGTATCGCTCGCGGGGTCGAAATCGCGATCGTTGCGATTGTCCGTACTCGAAGCGTTGGGTGCATCGGGGACGTTAGGGCCCGAGGTTGAAAACGTTCTTCTACAGGCGCTCGATGACGAATCGCCCGAAGTACGTCTCGCTTCCGCGTCTTCTTTGGCGCGAGGTGGAGGCATGGCCGTTGCGGGCAAACTTCTCGAACGTTTGTCCGTGGCCGCCGAGCAAGATCGCGGAGCACTTTCGTTGGCATTGGCTGGGGCTCTTTCGCGGTCGACGGATGCGTCGTTGGCTGAACGAGTGGCCAAGATTTTACCGTCGACGCCCGATTCTGCGCGTGATGGGTTGTTCGAGGGGCTCGGGCGAATGCGTGGTGACGCGAGTGCCAAGGTGTTGCGGCAATTCGCATTATCGAGCATTGACGATCGGCGGAAGGTGGCGGAAGCGTTGGGTGGTCATCCTGAAGCTTCCACCATGCTCGTTTCGATGCTCGGGGACGCCGATCCGTCTGTCCGGGCAAACGCAGTGTGGTCGCTTGGCGCCGTAGGCAAGCGCGATGCGGTGGCTCCTTTGTTGAAACTTTTGGCCGATCCAGATGTGGCGGTTGCGGGCAATGCTGCTGCGGCGCTTGGTCGAATTGCGGTGAAGGAATCAGCGGGAGCGGATATTCGATCGGCATTGTGTTTGGCGCTTACCGATGGGCGACCGTATGTCCGTGCAAATGCATTGATATCGCTGGGTTTGGCAGGGCAACGTTGTGACGTAGGGGTTGTCGAAGGACTCTTGCAACGGGATCGCGCCGAAGCAGTTCGATTTGCAGCGGCGGATCATTTATGGACGTCCGTTGCCGGAACAAACCCGATTCCAGAAAATATTCGTCGTGTTTTTGCGCGTTGTGCCACGGAGGATCAGAGTGCCCAAGTTGCATTGTCATGCACGAGGCCTTCCGAGCGGCGTACGGGAACGGACGATGTTCTCGTATTCGTGGCACCGGCTGGAGCGGACGAACCTCAATCGCGTGCGCCGTATGCACTCGTGCGCGGCGACGGGCTGATTCGAATGGGAATGGCGGATCGGCGCGGCGGACTATTTGAATTTGGTGTTCCCAAGGGCGTGATTCGTCTGGCGGTTCCTGCGCAGCTTGTGCGTTGAGAACTTTCAGAATGGAACGCTCGCGGTGTTCGACGTGTCGTGGTAATGGTTCGGATGTGCCAACGTGCGCCAACCCGTGAATGCGGCGTCTCGTGTATTCACCAGGTTTTGCCGCGGGTGCGCTGGGCATGCGTCTTGCCACGGTTGATCGAGATTCCTTGGAGGTTCCCATGCATTCGAAATTTCCTCTCGCTGGTTATGGTGGATTCGTCCTGGGTTTGGGGGCAATCGCGGTGGTCCTGGGAGCATGCGCGTTGGATCAGGGTCCAGAATCGGCTGACTCTGGTTGTGGCGGCGCACCGAATGGCGCCGCTTGCACCCCCTCTTATGCAGGTGGGCAAGGGGGGGCGAAAGAGCCTACTACTACAGGCATAGGCGGTGCAGGTGGCGAAATCCCCGAGTTTCCAGATGGCGGGACGGACGCTGAATCAGATGCCACAACAGAAATCGACTTGGACGCTGGGCCACAATTTCCACCGGACCCCGATGCCTCCGATGCGCCAGACGCCTCCCTTGCGCTAGCGTGTACGAAATTGGAACAGAAGCCGCTCGTCGTGTACATGTCGGCGGACGATTCCAACTCCATGGGTTCACCCGGACACGTTCGAGAAATCATCAATATTGGATTCGAGCCCAATCCAGCGAAAATTCGCACCTACGAGTTTCTCAATTATTATCGGATTGCGTATGCGGCGCCGCCGGAAGACAAGTTGTCGATCTTTCCGGAAATGGAGATCACTGCGGATCCGGTGATTGCCGACTTCCAAATAGCCGTTCGCTCCTTTGATGCGTACGCATCCCGTCGCCCGATGAACTTTACGTTTTTGGTCGACACGTCTGGCTCCATGAAAGGCCCGGGCCTCGAACGGGCACAAGCCGCCGTGAAAGCGATTGCGTCCAAATTCATCAAGGGCGACATCATTAACTTCATGACGACCAATGTCACGTCGACGAGACTCAGTGGGCATGATGCGGCTGGCCCGAATGACGCGACTCTTGTGAATCTTGTCAACGACTTGACGACGGGAGGGAATACCGACCTGGCGACGGCATTGACCGAGGCGTACGGATTGGCGGCGAAGTATCGGCAAGATTCACGCATGAACCGCGTCATTTTTATCAGCGATGGTGGCGTGAACGTGGGGGTTTCGGACACCGATCTTATTGCAGAAAAGGCTGCCGACGCTCAAAAAGAAGGAATCTATTTGGTTGGTATTGGCACGGGTCCCGCCTTGTCTTACAATGACAAACTCATGAACGACGTCACCGAAGCGGGGCGTGGTGCGTACGTGTATCTCGACAGTCCAGAAGAGGCGAACCGAGTTCTCAGGGATCGTTTCGACGAGACGATGGACGTTGCCGCTCGTTCGGTGCATGTTGAATTGACGTTGCCGTGGTATTTCAACGTGGTGGAAGGGAAGTCCACGGAGGGAGCGGTCACTTCATCGATGCTCGAGGCCCAAAACCTGGCTCCTAATGATGCCATGGTATTTGTTCTCAAAACGACTGCGTGCGATCCTAGCGTTTACAATACGCAAGATCGGGTTGGTATTCGGGTTTTGTGGAAAAATGCACGGACTTACGAATCTCGATTGACCGAATTCAGTGAGCCGATCCATAAAATCGTCGGTCAAAATTCGCCGAAAATGGCCAAAGGACGCGCTATCGTGGCCTACGCCGAAGCCTTGAAGGGATGCGGTTTCGACAATTACGGTGATCCAATTTGTAAAAACGAGACGGAGCGCAAAGCAATGACCAAGAAAAAGCTCGTTGCGGCGCATGACTTGGCAACCCTCGCCAAAAATGGAATGCCAGACGCCGAACTCGACGAGATCCTCAAGATCATCGAAACGCACACGCTCTATAAGTGAAATTCAGGCGCAATCGACCAGGTGGCTGGTGTCAAACGTCGCGAGCGCCCGAAAGCTAGGGCGACGGAGCGAGGAATCCTTCTGGATTTCGAGCGATGTCGACCGACGATTTCGGGTGCGCAGCAGTTTGACACCAGCCACCTAGCCGAGGTTCATTGTGCCAAACCTGGCCACGATAGCCCCGGCGCTCGATACACTGCCAATCGCGCAAAGCAATACGATATCTCCTGAGCGTATGCCCCGACTCCGCGCATGTTCGTAGAGATTGGCCAACCAGCAGACCGGCCCGATGTTCGCGTATTGCGGATAAGTATCGACGCACCTTCGGGGATCGATACCCAATGACCGAGCACAAAAATTTGCGTACCAAGCTGTCGGCGTGGCAAAGATAAAGTGGTCCACGTCGTGAATGGTCACCCCAGCTTGGGTCATTGCCCGTTCGCAGGTTCGTCGAATGCAATCTTCCGACGTTTCGCGGAGTAGGCGCCCCGCGTCAGCGGTGCATTGCATGCGCACTCCATATTCATTTGGCGCGGGTTCACAATATTCAAAATAAAGCGAACCACATGTTGCAGTCGTTGGAATGAAGTTACTTCCAAGAATACCGTGATTGCTCGACGCGCGTCCGACCACGAACGCCGCCGCGCCGTCACCACTCGTCCATGAAAGAACGTCCCTTTCGTCAATACGGCGCGAATAGTCGCACGACGTTACCACGAGAATACGATCGGCTCGACCAGACCCAATGAGACTCGACGCCAGATCCAGCGCAGCGAGGCTTCCGGCGCACGTGGATTCGACATTCCATGCTGGTCCGGGCAGATCGAGAGCGCGGGCAAGGAAAGCACCATTTCCAAGTCCGGCGTGATCGCCCAAAAAAGAAACACACAACGTGATGTCAATATTCTCAGGACCAATCCCCGCCGCATCGAGCGCACGACGTGCTGCACCGCATTCGATACTCAAACTGGTTTGGCCAGCACCGAGCACCCGACGTTCCACCGTTCCACGAAATGGATCGTGCAGGTAAGGGGCCATTTCTTCAAGAAATAGGCTCGTGCCAATCGAATTCGGTGGTGGCGACCATATTTTGTGTCGCCCTTTCTGCTCGAGGTCCTCGACGACTGTAGGATATAGACTTCTCCAATAATCGTTCGTACGTACGCCACTGGGCATTTCAATTCCCAGGGATTGAATCTCGGCAGCAATGGGCTTCACAATGCGGAGTCCCTTACGGAGTGCCTAGAGCCTAGGACGAACCGTGCATATCATGGGGTGAGTGTGGTGCGGAGGTGCGTGCATGTGCAGCGTTTTCCGTTTGCCCGCAATGTTGAACACTATCTTGTACCGCAGTTCGTGCAACCGAGTCGTCGACCATTGACAACGAGCAATTGTTCGAGGGTGAATCGTTTCGACCGAGCCATGTGACCCAGGTAAGGCGCATCAACGCCTCGTACAAGCGCGCTCGGCATGACGAATCCTTCGATGGTCGGGGCAATGCTTCCAGTACTGAACGGGTTTGCCCTCGTCGGGCTCGGAACCATCATGAGAATGCCAGAGTGCGTCGCACGAACCAAGCACGACGCACGAACCTGGCACGATTGCACGCAACAGTGGGTACGGAAACAGTCCAAACCATTGCGCGTGGCTGTGGTTCGACGCACCGAATCGGTCACCCCTAACGCCCAGGACGGTACGAGCTGTCGTTTTTCGGAATGATGAATGTGCCGTTGACGATCGTCGGCCGTGCACCACGTTCGGTACGCGCGACTGTGACGTTTGCCGACATTTCGGAATTCGATCGCGTCCATTGGTTCGACGGAGACATACGCATGCGCAACATTTCGCGTAGCGGGGTCCATTTTCCGCCCCTCGTTCTGTTCGTCGTAGAATCGCTTCTTGTCGGTTGTGGCGACGTTTCTGCATTACCAAGCGACGAACGTGGACCGACGATGCCGCAAGGGGCGGCTTCTCCGGACGAACGATCGGAGATTGTTGCGCCAAACAGATTTCTGCTATTTGCGGATTTTGCCGTATCGCCGCAACTGACGCTCACACTCGACAAACACGAAGCATTGAATTTTTTTGGATTGTCGTGGTCACAAAAGCTTCGCCTCCTCGACGTGGACTCGACAAAACTGCTCGAAAACGCACTCGCCATGATTCGTGACGCATGTGGCACGTCTTGGAAAATGGACCAAGCGGACCCACTCTATGATTGCTCCAAAACGGCGCTCGGTCGTTCTTTGGGACCGAATTGGCGCTCGTCACCAGAATTTTCCCTCGTCCGGCTGCTCGGAACGACCCCTGCCAATGCTCGTGTAAATGGTACGTCACTCGAAGACTTTGCGACACTCGTCAATAAAAATCCGGCCACCTTTCGTTTCGATTTTGCCCAAGTACTCGCAGACGCACTCGGGATTCAGCGCACCGAAACCATTGTTCCCCTTTCGCTTATCGTGGGGTCGATCCAGCGTAACCTACTCGGAACGTATCCAGTGGTCATGAATGAAACCGGTCGTTTGCCCGTGAGCTTGCATGACGCGTTACTCGATATGCGGCCGCTGGCGAATAAACTTGGTCCACGGGGAAACCCGCCGTATCTGAATCGTAACGAACATCCAGGAATCTTGCAATCAGACGACGGATCGTTTACCACACGAAGCAATGCGCTCGGCCCTGATTTTCGTATGCGCGTCGTGGCACGGTCGAATTTGCGACGTGTCGAGGGGATCCAATTTAAATCGGGTGGCGGCGATATGTTCAT
>JANORL010001214.1:0-3283 GCA_031415295.1 Polyangiaceae bacterium
AGGGTGTGGTACGGGCGTTCCAATCACAAAGGCATTGATAGAAGAAGGCTGCGTTGTCCGCGGTATTGATGCATCCCCGAGCTTGGTCACCGAATTTCAGCGCCGGTTTCCGCAGACGCCGGTGGCCTGTGAGCCGGCGGAGGAATCTGATTTTTTCGGCGAAACCTATGACGGAATTGTCTGCATCGGTCTCATGTTCCTGCTGCAACCGGACGTTCAGCAAGCATTGATCCGCCGAGTGGCGGCGGCCCTGAAACCGGGAGGCCGATTTCTGTTCACAGCTCCCGTACAGATAGCTGCCTGGGCCGACAGCATGACTGGCGGCCCATCCATTTCATTGGGAAATGAAGCATACCGATGCGCGCTGACTGGCGTGGGTTTGGAAGTCATGAACGAGTACGTCGATGAGGGAGAGAACCATTATTATGATGCCATACGCGCCAAGTCAAACTCGGTGGGAATCGCAGTTTGACAAGCCGCGGCACCTGAATCTGCAACCTGTGCATTGGTCACATATTTTTCTTGAAACCGCGGTCTTTTGCGTGGTCCGCCCGGGAGCAGGGCTATATCTGCTGAAATGGAGATGTGATCAATGGCCAGATCTGCAACCGGGCAGAAAAACGGCAACAATCGCGAAGGAAGAACGCTTGCTGCCGTCGACGGACCAACGACGAGTGCTTGTGAATCCTATGCTCTAGGCAGAATGCGGGCTGGAATCTCACGACGGGAGCGATGGAAATCGCCTATCATTCTGGGTCAATGCGGTAGATGGCACCAGTATTTCCGCCATCGGTAAGGATGTAGAGCTCGCCGCTCGTGTCTTCGCCAAAAGACGCAATGCCGCTGGGCAGGCTCGTACTATCGAGATTCTGCGAAATCTCGCCCTCTTTGATAATGGCTCCCTTTTCCCACGCGAGCGTATACACCCGCTTGGTGCAATAATCGCCATACAAGTAAGTACCCACGAGGCCCGGGATCTTCGTGCCGCGATACACGTAGCCTCCGGTTACCGAACAATCGTCCATCGGCGCACCATTCTGATGACTGTATTCGGTCACCGGCAATGTTTTGCCCGCCATGTCGCAGTTCTGCGCCGGCTCGAAACAGTGTTTGCCCTCCATGATGTCCCAACCATAATTCTTTTGCCCATCCCCTGGCGCCTCGATGTTCACCTCTTCCCATTGACTCTGTCCGACGTCGGCGATGTACAGGTTGGATGTGCAACGATCGAAGCTGAAGCGCCAAGGATTACGCAAGCCCCAATCCCATATGTATTGATCGCCGTCCGTGATGTTACCTGGTGGCGGCTGTGGAAACGTGTCGACATTGATTCGAAGGATCTTACCAAGCTGGCTATTCTTGTTTTCCGCGTTATCATCGGGATCTCCACCACCGCCGCCATCGCCCGTACCAATGTACAGATTTCCGTCGGATCCAAACGTTATCATGCCACCATTGTGATTGGATTGCCCCGGATGCGGAATGGTCAGCAACACCTTGGCCGATGCGGGATCCGCCGAGTCGGGCGTGCCTGCACCGCGCACATATTCGGCGATCTCGATGGCCCCGTCGTTCTTACGCGTGTAGTAGATGTAAAACTTCCCATTGGCCGTATATTGCGGATGAAACGCAAGGCCCAAAAGACCGCGCTCATTCGCACCGGCATTAACGACATTCGTCGCATCCAAAAAGGACCCGGGCAAAAGCACGTTATCTTTGATGATGCGAACGCGGCCAGGCTTCTCGAGCACGAAGAGCCGGGTCGTATCTCCCGGTGACCCTGTCGCAAATACCGGTCGTGCAAGATTATTGGCAACCTGCGTCAGTTTCATCGCTGGTAAGGCGGCCGCCGTGCCCGGTAAACACACCACCGGCATGCCACCACTGCCCGCGCTACCGCCCGCGCCGCCCGCACCAGCCATGCCGCCCGCGCTACTGGAGCTCGAACTGCTTGCTCCACCCTCGCCTCCGCCGCTGCTACTCGCGCTCGTGGACGATGCCGATGTGCCCGTATTCGGTTCCGAGCTGCAACCTTGTCCCGCCGAAGAAACGCCGGCAAAACCTGCCGTTATGATAAGTGCCCAGCCCATTCGATTGTTTGTCGTCGATACACGCATGAATCCATCCTACAGCAAAGCGACTCCGCCGTCCATGACGACGACAACTTCACCATTAAAAGAGTGCGACCGCGATTCCCGACATGCCGGACGTAGCAGTCATCGTCCAGGTACTAGCATTGTCGCTCTGTTCGATGTACATCTCGCTCCGCCATGCGTTATTTCAACACCTCGGGTTCGTGCATCGAGGCTGATCACTACATGCTCCCGCCCGAACGGCGGCTCGGCGAGTGTTTGGATCTCATCGACAAGAAAGCCTATTTCGTCCTGCATGACGGCGTCGGGGCGGGCGGTGACGTTGCTCCGGGCGTGAAGGAAGACGCTCGATCAGCGATGCTTCGACCTGGTCGTGCACCAGCTCCAACCGTCGGTCGCGGAACGATTGTCATGGTACTATCAAAACCTTCGTAACCGAATATGGATCTTTCAGCGACCAAAACGCTCGATCACCCGTCGGTGTCGACGCCAGTCATCGTCTTTACGGCACGCCCGCTACCTGCGCTTCCCGTGCTTCTCCAAGTGACCAGCGCGTCGCTCGTCGTTTGCGTCGGTGCGTCCCTCGCACAATCCGCCTTTGCTTTTGCCGGCGTGCTCATCGTTGCCGCGCTTTTACCATTGTCAAGGCGGCCATTGCATCAAGTGCTTGGTCGATGGCTCGCCTTCGGCGGTATCACATTCTGCATCGTCGCAATCTTTTTGGTTCCGCTCAGTTCACGCGTCACAGCGCTGTTTTTCCCCGCGTGTATTCTATTCATGTTTCGTTTATGGGCGCTCGGCACCGAAGCCGTCCAGCGATTCTTTCTCCTTCGCTGGAGCGAAGGCATGACGCAAAATGTTTTTCCCCTTCATGACGCACTCGACAAAGCCCTTTCGAGCAAAAACGCCAATGATATCGACAAAGCCATTGTAACGCTTGCAGCCGCGGAGCCGGGCATCGTCCCCGAAAACGAAAACGACCGGCGAGCTTTCTGGATCGATGTGTACAACGTCTTGTCTTGCCATGCGAACCGCGCCCGTTGTTCAACGCGGATTTGGGACGTGCTTGAGGTTTATCGCACATCGTATGAAATTGCCGGCGCACGTTATACGCTGGACGAGATAGAGCACGGATTGTTACGCAATGGAGCGCCAAACCCTGCGGCCCCTTGGACGCGAATGGATTCGAC
>JANORL010001215.1:0-1708 GCA_031415295.1 Polyangiaceae bacterium
GCCGATGCCCAATGACAACGCGATTGGTTCGTTATGACGAACGATACCCTGCCTCCGCCAGATCCGGCCTTGACCGCCAATCTGTATTGCTCAGGGCATCTCGACGCCGCGATTCACCAATGCCTCGGTCCATTCTGGCGCGAAGCAACTGCTTCTTCACAGAACGTGCACCTGCGCCTCTTGCGATACGGACGCCGGGGACCACACATCAAGATTCGGATCCACGGCGCTGAAGATATCGTCGCCGCGCTGCGACCGGCGCTCGAGCGTGCTGCGAATGAGTTTGTCTCGTCCCTTGCGCCGACAACGACGCACGAACCTTCCTCGGACGCATTGCCCCCCATCGATCTCGAAGACGAAGGGCCTCTGCTGCATCCGGATCGGACGCTGCTCTTCACACACCATCGGCGAAACCAGATTGAACTTGGCGGACCGCCACTCCTTCACGACAACACCTACGCAGCACTCATGGCACTTTGCCTTTCCGTCGCGACGGAGAAGGTCCTCGTGGCCATTCGGCCCGACGAACGTGGAGACGTGCCTTTTCGCATTCGTCAAAACACCTTGCTCAAAGCCATCGTGACTGCTACCGCCTGTTTGCCCAGAGGCGCCAGCGAGCGCGCGAGTTACCTCGCCTATCATCGCGATTGGCTCGTGCGCTTCGTGCTCGGACCGTCTCGGCAAGACGCCGAGTCAGGCGTAGCACTCGTCCGTAAGCTCGACGTTGGCATAACGAAGCTCGGCCCAGCACGCGACGCCTACCGCAAGATGGCGGATGCCACCTGGAGCGGCGTAACAGATGGTACAAACCATGACAACTGGCAACAAGCGATCACGCAGCTCATCGTATTCGTGGATCGCTTCGCAGATTGCCCGGAATACGCCGTGGATCCTTTCGCCATTCACCCCGTCTTTCCCGCGCTCTTCAAAGTGCTCCACGGATTGGCCAATCAACTTGGCGTAAAACCGACCGATGAAGCTTTCGCGCATCACCTCCTGCTCGTGCTCGCACTACCAGAGGGAGCGGAGTGGTATGGGTTTCAAGACAAACTCCTGGGGATGAACGCGTGCCGCTGATTGTCCGGATCGGTGGTCTGCCCGTGTCAGCGGTCGAGCCGTTTCATCACGCACAGGCAGCGGTATACGTCAAGCAAATCGAAGATGAGAACGCGGCACTTCGCGTCGCACGGGCAACGCTTGCGGACCGAATATTCGACGCCGTACGCGAAGCACCTCCGTCGGCACGTGGTTTTTTCATCGAGGTACGGCGAGATTGTCACAACGGGCGAACACTCGAGAATCGCCGAAGTTCCCCCCATTGGCTCACTCTCGTAGCAGCGCTCGGTGAAACGGTGGGTGAGATCGTCGCGCGGGAGGAAAACCTCAACGAAACCCTCCGTTCGCTCGCACGAGCCTACGAGGACGCGCACGACTACGAACGGGCGGCGCTACAAAAATTTTGTGAACATGGCCCTTTGCTCCGCGGAATGACGCTCTCGAGTCCATCGCTCGCCGAAAACATTCAGCGCTTCTCACTCGAGCGTCGGGACCAACGGCAAAGCCGGCTCGAGACGGCCCTTGTCCGTTTCGTGACCCGCATGGCCCTTAAGACCTCGCCATTCTCCACGTTGACGCGTGTGGGCATTGGGATTCTCGTCGACGACGCAACGAATGGCGCGCAGAGTTCTGCAATAAATATCCTCGGACC
>JANORL010001216.1:0-3317 GCA_031415295.1 Polyangiaceae bacterium
GGAACACGCAAGGGTTTACCCAAGCCATGGACGACGTCGTGCCAACGGGTGGGCCGCAAGTGCTACACATGCCCGAATCGAAGCGCCTGGCTGAACAAGGCATTTTGCACCCGACGCGTACGTACCGAAATATCCATTGGCAAATCTGCGACGACGGGCACCGGGCGCAAAATGCCTTGTTCAGCCAGGCGCTTCGATTCGGGCATGTGTAGCACTTGCGGCCCACCCGTTGGCACGACGTCGTCCATGGCTTGGGTAAACCCTTGCGTGTTCCAGGCCAAACCGCCCAGAATTGTCAACACGCACAAGCCCCCCTTTCGTCGATTTGACGTCACGGCGAACCTCCCGGAGGCGCAGGCGTGTGATTGTGATCGCGTACCTCTTGTTGACGCAAGATCACGAATTTTACACGCCGATTCTTCGCGCGACCTTCATCCGTTGCGCTCGTATCGATGGGTTGGTCCGCTCCATACCCCTTAGCGATCAAATGATCCTTCGGAGCGCCGTTCTTCACAAGCCACTTTACAATCGAATCCGCACGATCCTGCGCAAGCCGTCGATTGAGCTTGTCGTTCCCGGTGTCGTCCGTAAATCCCTGGACTTCAACCAATTCGATCTCGGGATGCTCGTTGATCACTCTCACGATTTCAAGTAGGATCGCCTCGTCTTTTCGCTGAATCACCGCAGACCCCCGTTGGAAGAATATCTGCTGCATGATATCAATCCTGTAGAGAACCAGCACCATAGGCCGTGGGGGCGGAGGTTCAGGCTTCGGACACCCATCACCATTCGGCGGCGCGAGGCCTTTTTCGTTCGGGCACACGTCCTCCGCATCGGGCACCTTATCGCCATCCGTATCAACGATCTTCGGACAACCGTGGGTGCGCGTAACAAACGTCGCCGCACCGGGTTTTGTCGGACAAGCGTCGTAATCATCGGGAATCGCGTCGCCATCGCGATCGGCCGGTGCTTCGGGACAACCATTGAGGACCGGATCGTCCCACGCAATTCCGCGAAGGGACACACATGCATCAAGTTTGTCCGGTATACCGTCTTCGTCGCGATCCGGCGGCGAAGCCATTTGTTCGGGCGCTCGACCGAGGAACATCATCACGCGCACATCGGGACTTCCTGCGCCTTGCCCGAGTCCCGGACCGAACGCTCCGCCCACTTCGAACGGTCCACCCGCAATGCGATAATGCCCCGTCAACAGCAAATTCGCCATCGTCGCCCGCGGATCGAAAAGTCGCGCATCTGCACCCACCGTAAAATCTCCGACAAACTCCGCACCAATGGCCACCGCTCGATCCCCGTCCGCGTAAAACCCTCCCGACAAACCAAGACCTAACGCGGAACCGACGCGCGTGGGCAAAATGCCTGGAAGGACAGCCGTTGGTCGGGAACGTATTCCAGCATTTGCGCCCCAGTAAAACCTTTTGTTTGCCCCTTCAGCCACAATGGCCGCGCGCATGCGAAACAAACCATCACCCGCATACCCGTCCGACGCCGTGGGCAGCCAAAAATTCGACGACAATCCAATGACAAAACCTTCGTCGGGGGTTTCTTCAGATTGATAAAGTCGTACGCGCGCACCAAAACGAATATCCCCAAAATCCGCCCCATCGGTCACCCGCGGAGCACCGCTACCAGGCGTCGAACCCGTGGCAGATCGAAAATACGTAAATGGGACGTCGAGCGCCAAAATGAGACGATGGCGCAACGACAACGTCGCCATCGCGTGAAACGTCGTCTGGTTCGCCACGACAACGTCGTCGTTTTGCTTCGAATCGACGAGCACGAGCGGCGCGTGCGCGTAATCAATGGCCAAACGCGCCGCCACGAGCAGGTGTCCACGAACGGCCGCTCGTTCGACATAAGCGGCGCGATCACCAGCAGGAGCAGGGTCCAGCACGAGCGATGGAGTGTCGTCTGCAAAACTCGTTCGTGCACCAACCAAAATGCTGATCAAAATTGGCAGGACGAACCAGCGTCGTTGTCTACTTCGGCAAGGATCATTCAACGAATGCATTCGCAACGCGCACGATACACCAATCCGTTCGTATGTCTACGGGTTCGTACCTGGACACAATATTCGTTCATCAAGCGGCAGGTTACGGAACGTATCGGGATTTGCAAACGTTCCAGGCTCCAACAGTCGCGCCGCAAGCAAATCATCCGCCAACTTTATCCGGTCCGCGATGGATCCAGGCAATGGATCAGGGCAGGGCAGTATCGTCACCATCGCCCACGTTGCCGCCGCATTGCCACCCAAAAGCGTTTCATATAAAGCGTGACCGAACAAGATTGCTGCTGCACGCCTGTCCCCAGTGGCACGTCGCACTTCATCCAGGTTTTTCTCGTCAATCCATTCCGCCATTTGTTGCTCGAGCGCCGTCTCCACCAGCAGAATCATCCCGCCTTCATCCAATATCGCCAGGCCATCAAGTTCCCGCGTGCGCGTGCCCGGTAAAACTCGTGCCCCCTCGTCGATACGCGACGTCACCGCTGCATACTGCCGCGCATGAAACACGTGTTTGGCCCGAGGAAACGTCGCCCACACGAGCGCGTTCAGAAAATCGTGCCAATTGTTCGGACGCGTCGGAACCGCCCCGGAAAGATGAATCCGCGCATCGTAAAGGGAATCCGCTTCAATCGGCAATCGCCGCCCCCGCCTGCGCCGTCGAACACGCGGAGGTTGCTCGTGGAAATGAACGCCACTCGATTCCCACAAAGCAGCGTCGAGTTCCGCAATCGAAGGCCAATCGTTATGACTCGCAAAGAAGCTGGCCACCCGCTGCAACGGCCAAAACAGCGGACTCTTGTCGCAAAATCGAGCGTCCCAGGGGTGCCCGCGTTCGAGCGGACGAACCCCCCCTGAAGACGCACTCGCAGCCGACATCTGTGAATCTTACTTGTATCTCACCGGAACACCCAAATAAATTTGGTTCGGACGCGAAGCGGACGAACCAATGCCAGGTCCAGGCCTCTGCCTGGTCCGGGTCGAGGGGCGGAAAGCCCCTCGTGGGGTACGGGGTGAAGCCCCGTTGATCTCAACCGAGCTTACGCGTCAGCATTTCCGTGACGCGTTCGGCATTCGCTTTGCCCCCAGACGCTTTCATCACGCGCCCGACGAAAAAGCCCATCAACTTCGTATTGCCCTCGCGATACCGCTTCACCTCGCCTGCGCTGTCCGCAAGTACCTTGTCGACAATCGGTTCCAGCGCCGATTCGTCCGATACTTGCCGCAAGTTTTTCGCATCGACAACATCTTTCGGACTGCGCCCAGTCGTGAGCATGTCGGCCAAAACGTCCTTGGC
>JANORL010001217.1:0-13945 GCA_031415295.1 Polyangiaceae bacterium
GCGCGAAGCGCTCAACCGGGCAACAAACACGAATTTCGGGAGGTATTAGAACGTGCCGCGCACGCCGAGCGATCCGGGCCCAATGAGCCAGGTCGTTTGCGGTTGCGTCGCGTCGGCCGGCTTCTTCTTCATGCTGAGCACGAACAGCGTTCCGCCTATCGCGAGACCCGCAATGCCCACGCCCAACCCTACGTTGGCCACGATCTGCTGTGTTCGACCCTTGTCGATATCGGCTGCGAACGATTGCGGACAAGGCCCACCGCATTTCGCCTGGAGATTGTCGTAGGACGTATTCGACGCCGATCCTTCGACGGCAAACAAGATCATTCCCACGACACCGACGCCCGCTGCGGCGATCGCTCCGATTCGCATCGGCGTGAGCTTCTTGCCCCCACCAGGCTGTTCTTCACCGCCAGGCGTTTCCGCGGGGGGGAACTCGATCGTCACCGTCTTCGTTTCGCCCGCAGCTCCCGTTACGTTTTGGGTGACCGTGGTTTTACCAGGAGCCGATAGTCTGACTTCGATGCTTCCAGGCATGACTGGTATGGGTTTGCCCATGAGATCGGGCGTGACATCGACGCCTCCGACGCTCACTGCCGAATCGGTTTGGCTACCCGGCGTCGTGATATTCACGAACACGATCTTGGGTGTGATCGCATCGCGTTCAGCGAGGGCTGCATCGACGGCACCCGCATATTGCTCGCCAGCGGTTCTCGCTTCAGCCGCAACGCGGTCGTATTCGATGTGGGCTTCGGCCAAACGACCTAGATCGCGCAAGCAATTGGCGATGAAAAAGTGCGAGTTCGGGCTCTTGTAGGTCGAGTACGAAGCCCGAAACTCGACGAGCGCATCGGCGAAGTTTTTCGCGTTGTACAGGGTCTTTCCCTTGTCAAAACGCGCCTTTGCGGTTGCGGCATCACTCGATGGAGCCGATGCTGATGCTTTCGGCTGAGCTCGAGCGATGTCAGGAGCGCCCATCGTGAGCGCGGAGGAAACAGCCAAAAATGCGGCAAGTGCAGTTGTTTTGGTTCGCACGGCTCAGATCTTGTTGGGGTCGTATGGTTTTTTCGTTGTTTTGGTCGTCGTCGTAGGCACGACCTTGGTCGTCTTGGTCGTCGCTGTCGATGCCGGCTTCCATGTCTTGTTCGTCGCGACAGGAGCTTGCGTTGTCGTCGGCGCCACGGTTGCAGCGGGCTCTTCGACCTTTGGTTCTTCGACCTTTGGCGCTTCGACCTTTGGCTCTTCGACCTTTGGCTCTTCGACCTTTGGCGCTTCGGCCGTTTGTGTCGGTGCCGTTTGGGGCGGCGCTGCCGTTTGGTTTGTCGGAGCTTGTTCCGTCGTGGTCGGCGTTGCGAGTTTGTCCCCAGGTTTGTCCTCGGGTTTGTCCCCACTACCGCCCATGAGAACGATGCCGAGCACGCCTGCGGCGACGGCCAGGGTGGCCACGATGCCGATGAGGACACCCTTGTTCTTTTTCTTCGGCTGTTCCGTGTCGTCCGCCGCTTGCGTAGCAGCTGCAACGGCACCGATAGCCGTCGTCGCTCCCGCAGGCGCGACGACGGCTGCTGCAGCGGCAACCGCGGCAGCTCCATCATTGGCCACATCGATCGTCGCTTCGCGCCCTTCACTGACCGCTGGCAGCGTGACGTCCGGCTTGCTGTCCGCGACGGCGCGCATGGGGACTTCGCTCGTCAGCGAAATGCGATCGGCAGCTCCTGCGTCTGCGGCCGCAATAGCCGCACGCAAATCGGCCGAATTTTTCGCGATTGTATCGCCGATGCACTTGCGTACGAACGCGGCCACATCGTCATCCGTGACGGGATCACCCACTTGCGCGGCAACGTGATCCAATGCGCGTTGCATATCCGCGGCCGTGGAAAACCGCTTCGTCCGGTCTTTCTCGAGCGCCTTGACAATGAGTTTGTCGAGGTCTGGATGGCAACTCGGCACCAACTGGATCGGCGAAATCGGTTCTTTTAGTGCGATGTTTTCGACGGTTTTGAATTCCGAATCCCCGCGGAATGGATGCAACCCCGTCACCATCACGTACAGAAGCACGCCGAGGGAAAACAAGTCACTGCGGCGGTCGAGCGGCAATGTACCAAGCTGCTCCGGCGACAAATAGGGGGTTTTCCCTTTCACCATCCCTTCGGCGCGTGTCACATGCAATCGGCCGGCACTCTTCGCCACGCCAAAGTCCGTCACTTTAGCGAACCCGCTTGTCGAAATGAGGATGTTTCCAGGCGAAATGTCGCGGTGAACCAAATCCACCAACGTGCCGTTGTCGTCCCTCAATTCATGCGCCGCGTGCATACCCGCGCAAATCTGCGAAGCAATGCGCAACGTGATGTTTTGCGGAATGCCTCCAAGACGCCGTGAAGCTTTCTGAATGCCGCTCAGCGTGTCGCCTTCGACCCACTCCATGACGAGGTAAAGCACGTCGTCCTGTTCGCCGAGGTCGAAAATTTCGACGACGTTGGGATGACGGATCCGAGCCGCCACGCGCGCTTCATCGAGGAACATCGTCTCGAAATCCGGATCGTCCGACACATCCGGCAACATCGTCTTGATGGCTACGATCTTTTGAAACCCACGTGTCCCCTGCAAACGCGCGGCCCAAACACTCGCCATTCCCCCTTGCGCAACACGCGTGAGGATTTCGTAACGACCCAGCGTGCTCCGTGGCTTGAGTTTGTCCAGGGCACTCGACTTCACGGTCGATCTCGATTGCGGCGCCTCGTCGTTGTCCCGCGGCGATGCCGAAGGATGACTTGTTGGCGTTGCTGCCGTCTTCGTGACCTCGTACTTGGACCCAGCTCCCTCGTTCAGCTTCGCTTCCGTCGGTTTTACGTATTCGGAAGTGTCGATCAACATTTCGATGTCGGCACTCGTGGGCTTTTCCGACGGCTTCGCTGACGGCCCGGCGGATGCTTTTTCCGCGTCCTTGGACGCTTCTTCCTTCAAGGCAAGCATCGCCGGTACCGGGATGGTCGCTTTTTCCAAACCCGCACGGACTGTCGCGACAAACACCGGGGCGCTCGCTTCTTCAGCCGGCTTGGGCGAAGAATCCGGAGCCACTTCGATTTCGTCCGCACCAAGTGATTCCGCCGGTGCACGCGCCGCCGGCGGCTTGGGTAGTTCCGGTTTGGCCGTGAACGTGGGCGGCTTGGGCATCCCGAGCTTCGGAGGTGGCGGCGGCGGCGGTACGGACGCACGTGGAGGCGGCGGCGGAGGTGCCGGTCGCTTCGATTCGCCCATCGGAGGCGGCTTGGGCGGCATTCCGGCGGGTTTGTCCGCCAACGCGTCTGCGGGTTTGTCTGTCGCCTTCTTTTCGATTGGCTCGGGACGTCCTGTAGACACCTGCTTGAGCAGATCCGCTTTCATTGGATCGAGGACGCCAAGCAGCGTCGCTTTGCGCGCGGGTATCGTCTTGGGGAGCGGAACGGCTGCCTTCGGACGCACCGACGCTGGCGAACCTTCTTTGTCCTTCTCCACGTTCGTTGCCGCTGCCGGTTTCGGCGCCGTCGGAGCCGTAGGCACAGGGCGCGTAGCAATGGGCGCTTTCGGCGCTGCCGACGTCGTTACGGCCGCCGGTGTTGGCGCCGTGGGTGCTTTTGCGGCGAGTTTTTCCACAACTGCCGATACGTCTTCCGGCTTGGCGAAATCTTCTTCAGGGATCGCGCGAATCGCTTGCAGCATCTCGTCGATCGAGCTCGGTCGTTTTGCAGGATCGCGCTCGAGTGCCTTGTGAATTGCATCCGTGAGCGCCGAAGGAACGTTCACGCCTGGTTGACTGGCGAGTGCTGCAATCGGGCCACCCGTTACTTTTTGAACGACCGCAGCCTCCATCTTGGACGCAAACAGACGCTGTTTCGACAAGAGTTCCCACAGGATGACGCCCGCGACGAACACGTCTCCACTCACCTCGAACGGCGGCGTAGGCGTGTTTGCCGTCGCAGCACTCAACGCTTTCACGCGCTCGGGAGGCGCATACGCGAGTCGATCAGGTTTCAGCAATCCATGCGGGCCAAATTTCGAAAGAGCGTGCGCCCAGCCAAACCCAGCAATACGCGTCACGCCATCTTTACCAACCACGATGTGAAATGGGTTCAACTCTCCGTGCACAACTGGTGGCGTAGCCCCATGCGCCGCAGCCAAACCTTCGAGCATTTCCTTGCCAATCCGCAGAGCTACCGCTGCCGGAAGGCCGTCGGTCTTGGCTTGCGTGATGAGCGTCGACAACCCTTCGCCCGCAAAATGTTCATAAACGACAAACACTTCGCCATCCGCCAAACCACTACAGTGCACGACAGGAACGAGATTCGGGTGAGACGCAAGCTTTCCAGTCTCTGCGTCACGCAGGAACGCCGCTGCCGCATCTGCTTTCTTCGTCATGTTCTTATGCAGACGGAGAACCACGTAATTTTTTTCGTCGTCGTGGGTCTTGGCAGCCCATGTCGTCGCGACGCCGCTACTGGCGATCTCGCGTGTTAGCTCGTACTTGTCGAGCTTGAAGGCCGAACCAATGGGGGGCTGCTGGTCGAGGGACATGGCCGCCGCATGCTACCAGGTTTGCAAAAAAGGGATCTAGGAAGCTGCATGCAGCAGCTGCCATTTCTGAATTCCGCGGCGGCTGCGCATCATTCGTCGCCGATGTAACGGTCGCCACTCTGTCCCGTGGCACGGATCCCAATGCCCTGTTTGAACATTTGGGGCTGCACCTCGCTTTCGGCGCCCGTCGCCCCAAACCCCACATGGTATGGGGAACTCTCCATAAACGACCTCCTCCCACCACGCGAAACCCGTCGATTCATGCCTCGCTCCCCATTGCCCACGCGCCCTCGCCTTGCCGAATACGTCTCGCCACGACGTCATCAAAGTCAAAACGAAGAAGCTTGGGTTCTTCACGACGAACGTTCGGGATTGGCGTTCCGTTTAGGTAATCGAGAATGGGGACTACTCGCCCAGGCGGATGGAACGCGCGATCTCGAAGGTATTCTCGCCGCAGCTGCGCGAAGCGGAACCTACGCCCGCATATCAGCACTGCAAACCTTCCTCGAAGCATTACACGAAGCGGATTTGTTGGCCGATGGCGTTGGTCCAACCCCAGAAACCCCCGTTGCTGCACCCGCTCGACCGCTTGATCCCTTGCCAGACTTTCGTCTCATCTGCGACGGACTCGGAAGCTGCTGTCGTCTGTACGCAACGGTCATGTTTCGCCCGCGCGAAGAAGCCGTTGCGCGATCGCTGCTCCCGCACATTCTCGACGCGGGCGATCATCCGGAACGTGCGTTCGCGCCCGTCTCAGGTTCTTCACCATGTGGCGTTTCGTCCATCGGGTTTGTCGACGGTCGTTGTGCGTATTTGGGAAGCAACGGGCGTTGTGGTTTGCATGCAGCGGGTGGAACCGAGGGAAAACCTTTGGGATGTCGCATGTTTCCAGCTCTTTTCGTCGATGACGGCCATTCTATACGCGTCTCTCCAGCCGTCGAGTGCGCGTGTGTCTTGGCCAGCGTTGGCGTGTCGCACGAAGGCGATTCGCTTGTTCCAAACCAAGTGACATCATCGGACAAACTCGACCCGGGCATCCATATTGCCCGTTTGCCCGACATGATCCTGGTCACGCAAAAACGTTATGGATCTCGGGACGAACTCATCGCGTGGTCACGAATCGTGGCGCAGGCACCACCTTCGCACGACACCCTAGGCATCTTCCTCGCGCTCGCCGACGAAGTCGAAACCTGGGGACTCGACCCTCGTGCCGCTACACGTGCTTTGTCCTCACCACGAGCAGCCGACCCCGAATCCATGCGTCCAGCACTGTTTGCCCTGGTCGAACGCACAAGGCGACGCCTAAACATCGATGCTGCTTGGCGTTCCGAAAACGACCTGGCACTTCGCTCCATACGTTGGATCTCGCAAGCCGCCACGCTCCTACTCGCAGAACCATCGACCCTCGAACAAATCCTCGCGACACCACCCTCCACGGACGAAGCCATTGCTGAAGCGTTTTACCTTCGCGCCGGTGCTCACGGACATCAGTTTGTCTTGGGCGATGCTCCACTCGCCTATGCGTTACGCGATCGCGCAATACGTATCGTTCTAACGCGCGCGTTTTCCCGGGTCGTTGGCCCGGACGAACACCTCGACGAACCAGCACTTCGTCATCCGTTGGCGCTCGTGGAAGCGACCCTTCGTGGTCACGGACTGTTGTCGCGCGGTGCTCTACTTTGACAAACCTTCGAGCACATGTTTGGTAAGGGCTTCGCCGAGTTCTCGGTAGCCACGTTGGGTGAGGTGAACGCCGTCTTTCGCTGCGCGAGGATGATCCTCCTTGCCCCAAGCGCGAATCGATCCGTCACCGCCCATGTACGCGTAGGTGTCCCAAAAGCTGCACCCGGCGTCCTTGGCGCCCTTTTGCATCGCGTCGCGAAGGATGGGTGTGCGTTCACGCGTATCGGCCCGATCGGTCGGAGCTAGCACCAAGCAGTCCGTATCCGGGACAAACTTTCGCATACGTTCCATCAGCGTCACCACGCGTTTGGTGTACTTCGATGGGTCGACTTGCGCGTCGCCTGATTCGTTCGTTCCGTATTCCAAGATGACGAGCGATGGGTTTCGTCGGCCAAACTCGGCCCCAAAACTCGCTTCGTTCCAACCAAGGGGAGTACTCAGTCGTGCGCCGTTGATGCCCAACGTATCGAGGACGACGCCAGCTCGTTCCGCTGGATCGCGCTCGATGATGACGCCGCAAAAGTCGGGCGTACCGCGCGTGGGTGATACCGTGATCTTGTCGCGTCCAGCGGTCGTGAACAACACGTGCTGCAATTGATTCACGTGCTCATTCTTCGTCGCGCTTACGGTCTTGTTTGTCCCGGAATCGAGCGTCACCAAAAACTGTTCGTCGGCCGAATGGAGTCGGTAACAGAGATCAAACGAGAGTTTGCCTTCGAGCTGTTCGTCGCTCACTTGCACGTACGCTCGACCGACACCTGCGAAGCTCGACGTCAAAATGCCTCCCAACCCAAAAACACCGTCTTCGGACTTCGAAGGCGCCGAAGGGGCCTTAGGCTTGATCTTCCACTTGTTCTCGACGGAAATCTTCACGCCGTCATGGCGATAGTTTTTCCATCCAATGTGGACAAACCCCGGTCCTACTTTGCCAAATCGCTTCTGCAGAGCATCACGAAGCGTTCCCGACCAGAAGTCTGCTTGACCGTGCGAATCGCCAAACCACGCGACGCGCACGTGCGTCTTTCGCGCACCTCGTTCGATGTCTCGCAGTGCAGCGTGAAACCGAGCCAGTTCAGGAGGCCCCGCGGGTACTGGCGCAACTCGAGGCGATTCCACGACAGATGAAGCTGTTTCAGCGATCGCAACACTTGCTGAAGGAGCGGGCACGATCGCGACGGAAGGCGCAGAGCTGACAGTTGGCGTAAGGTTTGGCGTAAGGTTTGGCGCGGCGTCGACGGGTCCAAGGCGTTCGGGTCCAGGGCTGCACGCGACAAACCCGACCATCAAGACAACCGGTGACGTACAAAAAAACCGATTCATCACAGTTCCCGAAAAATTGTGGTTCGACCGCGAAGCGGACGAACCAAGCACGGGTTAAGGGGCATTGCCCCTTACGGGGTCGAGGGCGAGGAGCCCTCTCTGACGTAGGAGAGGGGGTTTGGGGTGAAACCCCAACAACGTGGTCCTGCGAGCTTATCCCATCATTTCGGAAGCGGATGAAAGCGGCACCGTTTTCGTATTAGCGTCCATGCGTGATGGCCCTTCGCTCTTCTCGTCTAACGCGTTCGACGCGACGTTTGCTCGGTTTGGTTTCTTTGGCGGTGCTCCTCGCAGCGAGTCAGGGGTGCAAACAAGAGCAAGCTGCGCCGCTTCCTGAAAAAACCGTGGTGTTCGATCCGTTACCGGCACCTACGGACCTCGTCGCGAATGTGTACATTCCAAACCCAGACGTTGCCTGGTCCAAAGCGCGCGTTGCCTTGGGAGGTCCAGCGAAGTTCTTGCCGGCAACGACCGGTGCTCTTGCGGCGATGTTGTTCGGTTTGCCGCTGATGGTTGGAAGCGAGATCGACGGCAACATTCCGATGGTTGGAGCCATTCTCGACGGTCAAGACGGCGGCAAATCACGCGTCGCAATCGGCTTGCATTTACGCTCGGCGGACAAGTTCATCAACCAAGTCACCAAAGGCGAAAACGCGCGTCACACGGCGCGCATCGATGAAAAAACGAAGATCACGCTCATCGAACCAACAGGTGGAGGCACGGGATCCGCAGCGCTTGGCGTGCTTGGCAACTACTTGCTTGCGGCTCAAACGGTCGACGAACTTCTCGATGTGGGTCCGTACGTCGTTCGTAATTTGACGACAGTGAAGATGTCGAAGAACGACATGTCCTTCGATTTGCCTCGTGCTGCGCTCGAAGGTCCTGTGGGCAAAATCATTCGCTCCAAGTGGGATAGCGTCAAACCTCAACCGCGCGCGGATTCGCCAGCCGCATCACTTCCGAGTCCCGTACAGACGCTCGTTGATGGTCTGTTGGCAGTGCTCGGCGAAGTTGATCACGCGACGATGTTGGTCGACTTCGCAGAACAAGCCGCCCAGGTGCGTTTCGTCGGAACGCCGAAGATGCCGATTGCCGCAGGGTCGCGCATCGCTTCGATGACCGTTGGGGATCCAAAGAAACTGCTGGAGCTGCCGGGAACGACGGATGTGGCGGTCTACATTCATGACGCGCCGGATGTTCGAGTGAACGATGCGCAACGGTACGCGACAGTGCTTGCGTCAGCGATTGGCAAGGACGTGACGGACGACGATCGCGCGGCGATCGAGAAGGCGCTTGTGGTGTTGGCAAAATCGCGAGGGGACACGTTCTCCGCTGGATTTTCGCTACTGCCGACAGGACCGGCGGCGTTTGTCCGCAGTTCCGTGACAAACCGCGACGACTTTGGTCGCGCGATCAATGACTTGCTGGGCCTTGTCGATCGCAAACCTGTTGCTCGTTGGCTTGGTGATCTCGCGTTGGGAGTCACGACGAGCAAGACGGTCATCGAAGACGTGAAGGGTGACGTTCGTCGTATTCGGATCGAGCGACTCGAACCCAAAGACGCTTCGGACAAACCTGGTGGGAAACCGGGAACGAAGCCTGCCGAGCCGGCCAAGAAAGAGCCATCGGCAACGAACAAGCCGACTGTGGCACCAACGACGCCGCCGGCGATCGACGTGTTGTATCTTTTTGGTTCGGAGAATCTCGTGTTGGGTGCGGGATACGATGCCAAAGCTGCATTGCGTTTGGTTTTGGATGCATCGCCCAAGGATGACCTTTCGACGCGGACCGAGGTGGCAACGACAATTCATGCGCTGGGAGGCAAGGCAGCCTTCGTTGCAGTCGCCGATCTATTGCGGATTTTGGCAAGGCAATCGGGAAGCACGTTACCGACGACCGGCGCGCCGATCGTGTTTGCGCTAGGCAAAGGTGGCGATGGCCTTGGTGCGGGTGATCCGTGGATGCGCCTCGACGTAGCGAATGCGGTGCTTCAAGAAATCATCAAGCGCCGCGGAGCGTTCTGACGAAATCGACGTTTCTTTCTGGAGGATTTGGATCTCATGTCTCAAAGGTGTTTCGTCTTGCCGATACTCGCGTTCGTGTTGGGTATCGCGTCATGTGCGCAGAGTTCCACGGTCACGGGGTTGGCGTCTTCGGAGAAAGCTGCCACCGGTCCGGCGCCTATTGCTTCGTCAGTAACTGCACCAGCGCTGACTGTTGCGGCTGTTCCGGTAAAACCGTGCGGCATGCCCAAGAGTCTTCCGAAGGCGGATTGGCCGAAGAAACTCGAATCGACGTCGTCGACGGAAAAAGATGCTTTCATTGAGGGATCGGCGACAATTGCGGTTCTTCCTGACACACAATATTACGTCGATTGCCGTTCGGCCCATGTTCGCAATCAAGTGGAATGGTTGATGGCGCAACGCAAGACGCGTAACATTCGCGCTGCGGTGACGCTGGGAGACTTGACGGAACATAATTGGAAAGAGGAGTGGGATTTTTACAAAGAATCGCTGAAGGCACTGGCTCCCACATTTCCATTTTTGCTCAATCTAGGAAATCACGATTACGGGGATGATGGCTCAGCGAACAGCCGTAAAACGTTTTTCGGGGAATATTTCGATAACAAGTTCGTCGAGCAAACGAAGGCACTCGTGGAGACGCTCGAGCCGGGAAAACTCGAAAATGCGTTTTATTCAATCGATTTAGGCAAAGTATCCGTGGGGGTGCTCATCCTCGAATGGAGTCCGCGCAAGAAAACTGTCGAATGGGCGGACAAGGTCGTCAAGGCTCATCCCGAGCATCGCATCATGATGGCGACGCATGCGTATTTGTATTCGGACAGTACGCGATACGATTTCAAGAAGCACGGTACGACGCAAGAATGGAATCCGCTTGCGTATCCAACGGCGAAGGGGGAAGGGGCGGCGGATGGCAACCACGATGGCGAAATGTTGTGGCAAGCCGTATTCAAGAAATATCCCAACGTGTTCTTGACGGTGAATGGCCACGTGCTGAACAATGGCACTGGGCTTTTGACGAGCAAAGGCGACAAGGGGAATTCGGTCCACCAGATCATGGTGAATTACCAAATGCTCGACGAGGGCGGTCTTGGGTATTTGCGGCTTTTCGAGTTTTTGCCGGACGGGAAAACTCTCCACGTGAAAACGTATTCACCGTCGCTCGGCGTATACGCGACGGCGAAAGATCAGGATTTCACGCTGACGCTCGATCCGCCGCTGTGGAAAACGAAGTAAAGAGACCACTTGCTCTTTTTTGGCTCGACCGCATCGCAGACGAACCAATGCTTGAGTCAAGGGGCAATGCCCCTTGCGGGGCCCTTGGCGAGGAGCGATCTTTGACGTTGGAGGGGTCTGGGTGAAACCCAGTGAAGCGCTGACAAACACCCTCTTAAATATTAATGCTCTGCGGAATGCGTTCGGGTACGAAATAGGGGTATGGTGCGAGCCGCGTCCGATTTCGTGCGTCAATGGTCCGGCCAATCGTCACGAGCTCTCGTTGGAATCGTTCGAGTTCCGCGTGAATCGCCATATCGTGGAACCACGAGGTTGGATACGCCCCAAGTCGGGTATGATAGACGCCTCCGAGTACCGAAAGAACCTCGACTTGCAGCATGGCGATGTCCATGGGAGCGAGCATATCGAGCAGCGGATTGTTCGCGGATTCTGATGCCGATAACGGCGCTCCGCGGTAGGTGGCCAGAGGCACGGCGGGTGCAAACGTCATCAAATCGGCTTGTGCAAAGTTTACTGCGGCATGTTGAGCGCTGGCCGTAAAAATGATCATCGTCAACGCTTTCACGAGATACCACGTCGTCGTGAGTTTGCCTCGACCATCTTCGCCAAACCCGAGCAACCGTCCGCCGTCTCGGGCTGCGATTTCTGCAGCCCAAGACGTGAGCGATTCGTCACCAGAAACTTGCGTATCGGATACATAATACAAACCCACATATGCCGTCACCCAGCGTTCGATGGCGTGCCAGACGAGCAATGCGTCGTCGCGGTAGGGATAGTCGAGATCTTCATCGAGCACACCGCGTGCAGCCAGTGCTTTTGGCAAAAAACCTTCATTAAAATAAGGCGTCGCCAGCGACTCCACGGCAACTTTGCGGCTCGCGTCGATCGTTCCACCCAAAACCCGATCGATGGCAAACCCTTTTCGAAGGAGTTTGCTTTGGGCCCCGTTGTTGATCGATAACGTCCCCTCGAAATGCGGAATGAGCAGCCGTCCAATAGGGTGGTTTTCGCCCAGATTCCGATGCGTCGATATGACGATGGGTTCGATGAGTAAATGCGTTCGTCCGAGATGACTGACGAGTTCATGGTGATTGCCATCGGCACACGACACGCAATATTTGGCTTTTTGCCACAATTCGCCATCGGCTGGCGTGTAAATGCGGTAATCGCGTGGATCCTGGCCGCATTGAATCGCGATGGGGCGCAAGCGCCGTTTGCCCGTGCCGCGAGGCAATGCAAAAAGGGCGAAAGGTGCAAAGCAATATTTGGGGCCGGTGGGAAAATTGCCGTTCGTCACGTTCGACAACACCGCATAGTTGGCAAGATAAAGCCGTCCCGAGTTTAGGGCCTCATTCAACGAATCAAAACCGTCGTTCATGGCGCGGTCGAACATTTCCCCGGTTACCGGAAACCCGTTCGGAAGTGCGGAAATTTGCTCGATGACCAATGGATTCCAGCCCGCGACGCGCATCCACGCGAAGACTTCGTCATCGTAGATACGATCCATGACCCATGGTTTCGGCAGCGTTGCAAAAAGTTCGTGATAGTCGTCGAGTGAAAGGGGGCGGCCTTCGGGGCCTTCGACGAGGGACCTCGTAATGGTTTCGAGCACATCGAGCGGGTTGTGGATTCCCAATGCCAGCATTTTGGCGGCGATTTCGGTGGATTGGGCTATCGCGGTAAAACCTTCGCGAACGGTATCTTGATCCGAGCGAAAGGAAAGGATTTCTTCGCGACCAATCGTCTCGTCGGAATCCACTCTTATGGCCGTTGTGGGAGGTTCGTCGTCCAAATGAAGGTTCACCATGTCGATATCGGCAAGTCCGAGGTGGTCGAGTTTCATCGTTGTCGATCCCGGTTCGTCGCCGTCTCCAGAAAACGTGAGCACTTCATCGCCGGGTCGGATAGCGCGACCCGTATTGAGCGCCCACGAGACCCTATTTTTTGCAATGCGTAACGCTTGCCAAACCACGCGTAACATCCAGGTCAGCGAAGGTTTGTCGACTTTCGGTACCGATTGAAGCATCCCCAACGGCGTGACGTACGAGTAGTTGTAACGGTAGTTGTTGGGCGATCGTGACGCCAACGATTCGACGGGACCGAGGTTTTCGAGTGCAGCAGACGCTTCGCTGGGATCGTGATCGGACATTACGCCACGTTAATCCCAAGTCCGTCGAAAAAGCAAGCCTCTCAGGGATTTGTTCGTTCGCGAGCCACGCGAATGCAACGAAATCCAAGTCCCGAGACTTTGTAGGTCATGACCGCTCCACCTCGAAACGCAGTCATGATTCCTTTTCCGCTTCGATTCCAACCACCACCGCGGATGACTCGATTGCCAATGTTACGGTTGTCATGGAGCGGATCGGTTTCCGGTACGCCGGCATAAGGTTCGTACGTGTCGAGCGTCCATTCCCAGACGTTTCCAGCGAGGTCATGAATGGCACCTGATGGCCAAACCTTGTCGCCTTTGAGGTGCGTGGCTACTTTCGACGGACCTCCGCCATGGCATCCACTATCGCCGCCTGGCGAGATGAGAATCGCTTGGGTGAAGTCCGCGCGTTCGCACGATGGATCTTCTTCGCCCCAAGGCCACGATCGTCCGTCGCCACCTGTTGCGGCCCATTCCCATTGCGCTTCGGTAGGTAAGGACTTTTCGATTTGCTCGCAATAATATTTGGCCATGGGCCAGTCGACCTGGTTGATTGGATAATCTGGTTTGTCTTTATATGTGGCCCACCGATCGGGTCTTATCGCCTCTTGGCAACCTTTTTCTTCGACGCATTTGCGATATGCGCCAGAAGTCACTTCTGTTTCATCGATACAAAATGGTTTCGTAAGGACAACCTTGTGCGGAGCGTCCGCTACGCCATGCCCTCCATTTCCGGATGCACGCGAACCAAAAGCAAACGGTGCTGCGCCTTTGCCCATTTTGAATCCGCTTGGTTCCGTGGGAGGTATGTACACTTCGCCCGCGGGACATGCGCCTACGCATGCGCCGGCGTCGCAATGTTCGATAACGAAACACGTCCGTATGATTTCGGGCGTGCCGGTTGCTTTGCAACGTACGACCCGTTCTCCATCGCAAGACGTCGCGCCTTCGGGCTTGCCGTCGCATGGCCCTGCGAGTTTGGCGG
>JANORL010001218.1:0-3464 GCA_031415295.1 Polyangiaceae bacterium
CCCTTGACCCGTGCATTGCATCGTCCGCTTCACGATCGATGCAAAATGAGTTAATGACTCCACGCCACGCGGAAACTCGTAAATGCGTACGGATAGTCGCAACGGTACCAATTACGAAAACTGCGCCGCAAGAACACTTCGTCCGTCGCCCACGATGCGCCAAAAACGACATTGTGTTGGCCATCGAAAAAGTCCGCCGAATAGCCCGGATAGGAACGTACGTACGGTTTGAACCCCGGCAACGGGCCAAAACCTGACGATGTCCACTCCCAACCATTGCCCACAAGCTCTTCCACACCATACACACTGGCACTCGCCGGATACCGCCCTGTCGGTGAAGGGTACCACCGAGAAAAACCAAACGCGCCCGCCTTGGGGTCCAAAGACGGTTCACCCCACGGTCGCTTCCGAGATTGCTCATCTCCATACGCTGCGCGAAACAATTGCCCAATACTCGGCAATTCACCGCCACGCCAAACACAATAATCCCGCGCTTGTACAGCAGACACTTGGACAGGCCAACCAGCCGCAAGTTCAAATGGCACCGGGCCAAACACCGTCCTGATGTACAAGTCTCCCCCACGCCTCGTCCATGACGCCGGAAACCAATTTTCAGCCAATTGGTTCGCCCTAATAAAACCAAGCCAATCTTGGTTCCGAACAGGATGCGACTCGATTCGAAATGCCGGAATCGTATGTTCTTCCCGACCAAACTCGTTGTCCCAACCAAACTCGATTTCGTCGAAATCAACACCAAGCGCCGCGATACCTTCCGGTATTTCGCGCACTTCCGCCTCGCGCCCAGGTCCGTCTTCGGGTGGCAAAACATGCGCCGGCCGAACAATAATTCCTTCGGGACACTGGGCAAACATGTACATGAGCGTTTCGTGGTGCATCCATTCATGTTCGACCGCTACATGCAGAATGCGCCCGTTTTGACCCAATACATCGTCGGAACGTTCGAGCACGCGACCAATACGGTCCTTTATGGCGCGACGTACGCGATCTCGATAACCGACGACCGCATCCACATCGGGCCACGTTGATATCGATTGTTCCTGTGCCCGAATTTCGTCGGCTGGATCGATTCCCCGCTCGAACAACGTGTCGAATGCACCGTCACAATGCCCCTCGCTCAACAATCCCCGGCCCACTTGATTCCAAGTAAATGCCGGCAAGTGTCCGAGGTAAAACAGAAATGGGTGACGTAGTCCAATGGGACGTTCGAGGAGCCGATTGCGCGGAATCAAATCAAAAACGGCGTCGGAACGAGCCCAGGCCGCTTCGAATGCCCGTTCGAAACGAGCACGTGTTTCGCCCGCCATCACGCACCACTTTTCCGCAAAAGGGCGACGGCAAAAAGTGCATCCGGATCAGTATACCAACCAATGACGGACAAACCTGCCTCGCGGGCATTATTTTCAAGCGATTCACGCGTGAACTTGCAACTGATCTCCGTGCGAATTTCGGCCCCTGCTGCGAGCTTCAAATCCACGTCGAGTTGCTCGAGACGCACATGCGACGGGCGAGTGGCCACGAGACGCATTTCAATCCATGCGTTTTGCACGTCGTAACGAGCGCGATGTCGAAATGCCGAAGGCTCAAAATTTCCAGCGAATCGACGATTGAGTACGGAAAGCATATTGATATTGAACGCCGCCGTCACGCCCTCGGGATCGTCGTACGCCGCTTCGAGTCGCGCCGCATCCTTGACCAAGTCGACACCAACGAGAAATGTATCGGTCGTATCCATTACGCGCGCCATTTCGCTCAAGAATCGACGCCGTTGATGCGGATCGAAATTGCCCATCGTGCCGGCGAAAAATACGACGAGCCGTCCACCGGCCGTTCCCAAGTCGTCGAAACCTTCCGCGAAATCGCCAACGATTCCTCGAAAACGAATGTGCGGATAATCCATCCCAAGCCGCGTGATCGATTGACGCAAAAATAGTTCGTTGATGTCCAGCATCGTGCACGTACGCTGGGGCCCCGGCGAACCCCACGCATCGAGCAACAAGCGAATCTTGCGCCCCGCCCCACTGCCCAATTCGACAACGTGTCGAGGCGCCGCTCGAGCCATGATGGCCATGCCAAACGTTTCGAGAATCGAGATTTCCGTACGTGTCTGGTAATACACGTCGAGCGTCGTGATACGCTCGAAAAGTGCACTGCCCACGTCGTCGTAAAAGTACCGCGGAGGCACTTCGGGCAACGGACGCAGCAGCGCCTCACGGAGAATGGCTCGTTCGTCTCGCACTTGGTCCATCGAAAGTCGTGAAACCTCGACAAACTCTGACTCTTCTACACTCGTTCCGTCCATGACGACCGGCAGGGTAACATCGTTTGTACCCCAAGTGTCAAGAGCCCGATCGATTGATTCACGGCCGTCGATGGACATTTCTCCGACAACCGTGATTTTGGGTCGAGTTTGTCACATAGGAACGATCTTGAACGACACGCCGGGAATGTTGATGCCAGGTCCTCCGATCCGCAAGGTACCGTCGACAAGAGTGATGGTGTTCGTCGCTTGGTCGACTGTTTTGACCAACCCCGTCACCATAGCCGCGTCGCCTACGCCGGTCGGACTGATCGGCAATGCGAAGCTCTGCATATGGAATTGACCAGCGTCGAGGCGCGCCCATACCTCTTGACGTTGCTGGTTGCCGAAAACAACCGGTGTGACAATGAGTGACAAACCACCCGGACGAGGATTGTCAACGGATTCGAGCAGGTAATCGAGGGGAACGATCATGCCACCGGGGCCGGGGACGGAGACGGTCATTTTCATGTTCTTCGGCCATGACCCGGTCGCGGGTTTCGCCACTTGGAATTCCGACGTTCGTTCGGCCCACAAGGCACCGCCGGACAAAAATGGCAATCCGGGAAGAACTCGGAATCGATAAAATTGCCCCGCTGTCAGGAGAGCATCCGGTACGAATTCGACGAAATTACCCTTAATGTCCACCTTGCCCGGAACTTTGGTTCCAGCAGCCGTCTCGAGAACGACGTAATCGGTGGCCGCCTGAAGGGCCGTTTTTCCGGGGATTGAATCATCGATGGGATCGGCAAAACCAACGCTCGGACGAACGTTGGGATATACGGCCACGGCGCTATCGATGTCCGGCCATATTCCCAGCGGATGAGCGCCCTTGGGGGAAAGTTCGTACAGAAATTCGACGAGATCCGCTTTTTCATCGGGAGCGAGCGTGACTTTCTGGAAAGCGAGCGCTACGTCGGCAGCTGCTTCGAGCGACCGCGCTTGGCCGTTGACGAAATAGATTCCGTGTCGATAGACGCCGAGAAGTGACGGGACGTCCGCTGCCACGCCCGACTTACCTTCCGGAATGTATTCACGCGTCGTATAAAGCGGCGGCAAATGGCACGCGAAACAGCCCGCTTTACCATTAAATATTTCTTCCCCGCGTACCGCCGCTTCCGTCAAACTGCCATCCAGACGCGTGCGG
>JANORL010001219.1:0-1887 GCA_031415295.1 Polyangiaceae bacterium
CGTGCGGGAGGGTTCGTCGCGGCATCCTGCGACGAACCCTCCCCAACGTCTTGACGTCTGTTGACGTCTCTCCCGCAAAACGTACACGTTGCATTTCACACCGGACTCCGAATTCGATTCGCTCAGGTTTGTCGCCGCGGAAGCTTCGGTGCAACTCGGGTGTCGTTTGACGCATTTAACGCGCTAAATGCATTTCGCGCATTTAACGCAGTGCATCTTGCTCCGCGTTCGCCACAATCGCCCTTGCTGTCCACCTCCGAGCTATCGTAGACTCGATTCAGTCATGTCGACCCACCGTTATTCGTTTCATATCGAGTCCGAAGATTTCCCTGCGGAACAGTTGCATTTGTACGCGTTCGAAGGACGCGAAGCCATCGGCCAACTCTTTCGCTTTGACATCGATGGCGTCGTTGCCGATCGACAGGGCATCGATCTCACCACCGTGGTAGGCGCCTCCGCGTGTCTCGTGCTCGAGTGCGATGGCGCCGAAGTGCGCCGTATTCATGGCATGATCGCGTCGGTCCGGGACAAACTCGACCCTATTGCCACCCATCGCTCGTACCGTCTGACACTCGTACCCCGCGCCGAACGCCTGCGTATGGTCAAGATGCAGGACGTCTTCCAGGACCTCAACATCCCCAGCATCGTCCAAGCCAAACTCGACTTGGTAGGACTCGATTCCAAAGACGTTACCATGCGGCTCATGGGCACCTACGCTACGCGGGAGTTTGTCGTCCAGTACTGCGAGACCGACATCGCGTTCGTGTCGCGCCTTTGCGAGCACCTTGGAATCGCTTTCTACTTCGACCACGAGCACGACGCTGACCGCATCGTGTTCACCGATCACGAAGATGGTTTTTCTCGCATCGGCGACGTTCACTTCCAACCCGAGGGGGATCGAAAAGATGTCTACGCTCTCGAACTCGAAGCGCAAATGATCCCCGCGTCGTACATCGTTCACGACTACAATTATCGAACTCCGACGGTCGATCTTCAGGCAACAGTCGACGTCGACGATAGTTTCGCGGTCGGGGGCGTCATCGAATATGCGGTGCACGTCAAGACCGAAGCCGAATGTTTGGTTTTGTCCAACGTGCGCAGGGAGGAATATTGGGGAACGAAGGAAGTGTACCAGGGCGAGAGTGCTCTTGGTGCGTTCTACGCAGGCGGTCGGATCGTGCTTCTGGGCCATCCGCACTTCGAATCGCTTCCACTGCTGCTCACCGAAGTTCGTCACCATGGGGCGCAGCCAGCGCTATTTCATGGGGGCAATAGCGATCAGCCGACGTACCGCAACACATTTCGCGCTGTACCTGGGGGTTTTACTTATCGCCCGCTTCGATCAACGCCTCGGCCGCGTATTCACGGGCTGCTCACAGGGATTGTCGAGGCCGCACCAGGTGGTTCCGGCGACCTGGCGAAGATCGACGACGAAGGGCGTTACACGATCCGCTTTCTCTTCGACACCTCGCCGAATGGCCGGCCCAAGGCATCACGGCCCGTACGTATGGCCCAGCCTCACGCGGGCGCAGGGTATGGTATGCATTTCCCATTAAAACCCGGCATCGAGGTGGTGATGGCATTCGTCGATGGCGATCCCGATCGACCGATCATCGTCGGAGCGGTCCCGAATCCGCTGACTCCGTCGCCAGTTGTTGCGGCCAATTCGCGGGAAAACGTCATTCGCACGACCTCGGGTGCGCGCATTCGAATCATTGATTGAGCGAGTGAAAAATTGGACATGAACGAATCGAACGCGTCGAATGGTGGAATACGGCTTCATTGTTTGGGAGGACAGCCAGCACCGGCCGAGGTCTTGAGTGATTGGCAGCGGCTCTCGGGGCTGACCGAAAAGGCCCGGCAAAGCTTATGGGAGCTGGTCGAATC
>JANORL010001220.1:0-6531 GCA_031415295.1 Polyangiaceae bacterium
TCGAGCGCTTCTGTCGCCTCGACAGCCTTCTTCTTTTTCTTCTTCAGTTTGGCCGGAGGCTCAGCCTCAGCGACCACTGCCTTCTTCGCAGGCTTCGTCTCAACAGGCTCTTCACCGAGAGACTTTTTCTCGCCGAGAGGCTTTTTCTCGCCGAGAGACTTTTTCTTGCCGAGAGGCTTTTTCTCGCCGAGAGGCTTTTTCTCACTGAGAGGCTTTTTCTCACTGAGAGACTTTTTCTCGCCGAGAGGCTTTTTCTCGCCGAGAAGCTTCTTCTTTTTCTTCTTCGGCCGTGCCTCGTCAGCCGCCGCTTCACGCTTCGCAGCTTGCGCTTCTTCTGCTTCGCGAGTCGCACGCTTCCGCTCTTTCAGCAGCTTCTTGCGCAGAATCCGTTCGGCTTTTTCCGAACGTGCGACGCGCTTCTCTCGCGCTTCTTCACGCTGGACGCGTTCAGCGCGGTCGGCACTCTTCTGCTTCAGCTTTACGTCGAGCTTCTTCTTCTTTTTGCGAAGCTCGAGTTTTTCGACAGGACGCTCAGTCTTGCGGACGAGCTTCTTGATCTTCTTGATCTTCCTGACGACCGCGCCCTTGAGCTGCTTTTTCTCTGGACGCGCAACGATTTTCTTCGTCTTTGCGACGACAACTTTGCGCTTTTCGGGTCGTGCCTTTTTCTTTTTCACGACGACACGCGTAGGTGCCGCTTTACGCACGACCTTTTTCGCCGTCTCTCGCTTCGAAGTCGGCGCGCGCAGCTTTTTCTTTAGCCGTGCAACGTCTTTTTTGCGAGCGGGTGTGGCACTCCGCGCCGGTTTTGACCGACTAAGTGCCTTCTTCTTCGGGGTTTTAGCGAGTTTACGGGTTTTTTTGGCCGCCATGGGCGTGATTCCAGCAGTCGAACGGAGAATCTATCCCCGCAGCAACACCGCGCGATGAGTCTGTCGAGCCAATCCGGCCCGCGCGACGGGGCGAGAGGGTAGCAACCCAGGATTTTGCACGTCAACCAGTGTTCGTCACGAACGGCGAAACGAACATCGAGAGCCCCAAGCTGGTAGCTTGTCGGGACGACCTTGTCGATGCGGATCAACCGTCAATGTTGATTCCCAGCTTACGGCGAACTCCAAAATACGGTTCGCTGACAGAGTATAGGACCAGTTCCTTGAGTCGTTCTTTTTGCGAAACACTCGCCTGGCCCTCATCCGCCGCCTTGATGATCTCCAAACCGATCTCGAGGTCTGCCGCGAGGATGAACCCTGCACGGTCCGCCGTGAAGTCGACGCCACCAACCCACTTCTTGATGTCGATCGCTCCCGCTTGGAGCAGTTTCGTCACTGCACTGGCCAGTTCGTCGCGTGCAGCGCCTGTCACAGCAGCTTCGATGACCGCAAGATTCTCTTTCACCGGCCCTTGGATGTCGTTGGAAATCGGGAAGTTTGGCGAGATCAACTTGATGGCTGCAAAGAGCCACGCACGTAACCCGGTGCCGTTGGGAACCAAGTGCCGCACGTACAAACCTGGTCGGTAATACGCGAGATGCCGCGCCGCAATGAACCCCGCGACTTGCGGCGGAACCTCGGCAGCCAACGCCGCAGCACCAAGAACGAGCGCCGGGACAGGCCCATGCAGGAAGTTCAAACCACCTGGATCCGCAGGATTTTGGAATGTTATCGGTAACTCCAAACCCAGCACGCTGCCCGCGTAAAACAACGTCTGCGACATCGGGTACGGATGCATCGTCAGGTTGATCGCGTACGCCATCTGGTAGCCGAGTTGCTCCAGAGGCTTGCCGTTCTTCATGATCACTGCCGGCTGAATCGCCGCAAAAACCGCCGTGAGAAGCGGATCGGCATCGGGATGCAACACGCTGTTCATCCAATCGTCCTCGACGAGCGGTGCTTGCGCAGCCGCCACCGAGTCCGATCGCATGCGCTTGAAAAACCGATCTTCATCAGGTTCCGCGAGACCCAAACACGACAACGCTTGGCACAAACACCACGCGCAGTCCGCACGCTTGGCCTCCGTGTAGAGCTTGCGCATCGCCTTGTAAGGCTCTGGTCGCGTGTGGTTTTTTCGGAGAAACCCGGTCTGCGATCCAACCGCTTTGTCGAAGTATTGCGCCGGATCAGCCATGTACAGCTTCGCCAACAAGTCATCGCGTTCCTGGTTGTCAGGATCGAGCGACTGTGCAGCTTCATAGGCATCTATAGCGTCGGCCATGTTGTCCAGTTTTTCTTGGTACAGCTTGCCGAGTTTGCCCATCGTCGCGATCATCCGCGGCGTGTCGTTCACCTCCGTCGCACGTTCAAGATCCGTGCGGTAAAGACGCTCGACCCCTTCCCAATCTTGCTTCTGCTCACGGACCTCGATCGCTTCGTTGATCGCCTTGTCGTTGCCTGTGTCGAGCTCGATGACCGTGTCGTAATACTCCGCCGCTTTGTCAGCATCGCCGAGCTGTCGGAAGCTCACGATCGCCGCCGTGTGCATGTACTTCGCCTTCTGGCGCTTGTCGTCGATCTTGCTCGCCAGTTTGACGACCACTTCGATGAGCTTCGCCCACTCCTTTTCCTCGCTGTAAAGCTGCATCAGCTTCGTGAGGATTCGGCGATCATCAGGTCGTTCATCGAGCGCTGCGCTGTAACTCTTTGCCGCACGCGTACGGTCGCCCATCTGCGCCGCGATGATGTCGCCAACGTCGAGAAGAAGGGCCACACGCTCATCGCCAGACACGACATCGAGCCGACGCGTCTTGAGGCGAATGACTTCTTCCCAATCCTTCTTCGTTTCGTAAAGACGAACCAACGCAGCAATCGGCTCGGGAGCCTCCGGCATCAAGTCCGCTGCATCCAGCAACGGCTGCACAGCATCATCGACCTTACCAAGAGACAAACGCGCTTGACCGAGGTGCAAGAAAGCATCGGCGCGTTCTTCGACCACAAGCCCATCGCCAAACCGCGTCAACAAATCCTCGAACAGCTCGATGCTGTCCTTGTATTGCTTCGCGTCGTAACGAACCTTCGCCGCTCGGCGCACCGCAAGCGCGGAATCCGGAGCGAGCTTCAAAAGCACGGGCACCACGACCGCTGCCTTCTCCGTCGATCCAACCTTGCCGAGTGAGTCGATGTAGTGACTCACGACATCGGTTGCGAGGTCCGGTGGCATTGCGTCAGCGCGGTTGACCAGCGACTCGTAGTTCTTTGCCGCTTCCACATACCGCCCAGCCCCGAACGCAATCTCGCCAGACACGTACAGCGCCTTCATGCTCGTGGGATCGAGGTCGATCGCCTTCGTAGCAGCTTGAATTGCGCGATCGTCCGCCTTGAGTTTGCCGTGGAGGATAAACGCCATCTCGCCGTAGAGCCGAGCCTTGGCCAGGTTGCCTTCCGCCGTGTCGATCTCGCGGGCAATCAGTTCCACCGCACTCGTTGCATCACCACGAGCGAGGTACGCAGCACGCAACGCGACCGATGCCGCCATGTGTCCGGGAACCGCATCCAGTGCCTTCTTGTACCGTTCGATCGCCGCGTCCTGATCGCCCTTGTCATCGAGCAGCTTGCCAGCGCGCATCCACAAATCCGCTCGGCTTCCCGGCGTCGTTGCTTTGTTCGCCAACGATTCGATGGCCGATAGCGCTGCAAGTGCATCACCCGACGCTGCGCGAACATTCGCCAACGACTCGAGCGCTCCACCGTGTTGCGGATCGATCTCGATGACCTTCTCGTACGCCTTCGATGCCCGCTCGTGCGAGTTGAGCTGTTCGATCAACACGCGGCCGTGCGCGAGCAATAGTTCGATACGTTTCTTGTCGTCCGTCACGATCCGCAAGAGCCGTTCGTACAGCGACGCCACCTCTTCCCAACGCTCGAGTGCGCGGTAGTGCCGCATGAGCGCTGTAAGCGTCTCTTCGTGCGCGGGATCGAGATGCAAAATCGCTTCGTACGCGGCAGCGGCCTTCTGATGATCCAGGAACTGTTCGTCGTGAATCTTCGCCAGACGTTGGTAGAGGTTGATGGTTTGTCGTGGCGTACCGCTTATCGTGATCTGCGTCTCGATATTCGGAACGAGATCCTTGTAACGTCCCGTTCGGTTGTAGACCCGGTCGAGACCTCGTAACGCCAAGGACGACCGTGGGCTCAGCTCGACTGCAGACTCGTAGCGCCGTGTGGCTTCCGCCAAGTCGTCGAGTTGGTTCTCGTAGAGTTCACCAATCTTGAAGAGCGCTTCGGCGCGCGCGTCGCCCGAGAGTGCATCGGCACGTCGCTCGAGGATCTTCGTGTAACCAACCCAATCCTCCGTACGCCGATAGATTCGTCCGAGGGCTTCGACTGCTTTGTCGTTGCTCGGATCCTCCTCGAACACGTGTTCGAACAGATCACGTGCTCGCGACGGATCGTCGAGTTTCGTTTCGAGAACTTCGGCTGCTTCCACCCGAATGTTGCGAGCTTTCTCGGGCGTCTTCGCATGATCTGCGCGCGTTTGCAGCACCTGGCACAACTCCTGCCACTGCTGCGCGCGTCGATACACCTGCGCCAAACCTTCCATCGCCCCGTCATGTCCGGGATTGGCGGAAAGAACCGCTTGGAAGCAGGGAACACCCATGTCGGGTCGAGCAATTTTTTCCGAATACCAACGACCTAACAGCGTGAAGAGAGCGATCTTCGAATCAGTCGACAGATCTTGGCTCGTCGTCGCCGCGCTGAGGATCTGCAGGGCTTCAGCCCAAATCTTCATGTCACCAGCTGCTGCTCGTTCGAGCTCCCGCGCGTAATCGCCGTTGGCTGGCAAAATCGAAAGCGCTTGGGCAAACGCGAAGACGCCTTGCTCGATGTCCTCGAGTTCCTTGACGTACAAGCTTCCAATCTCGTTGAGCGCTCGTGCGCGATCCTCTTTATTTTGAGCCTTTTCGCTGCGTTCGAGGAGCATCTCGACAACTTCTTCGTACTTGCCTCGACGACGACGCACGGCTTCGAGCGTCCCGATCGCGCTCTCGTCTTCCTCATCCAGTTCAATCACTTGAAGGATGAGTTCTTCAGCCTTCTCGAGGTCGCCGCTCTTGTCGTACGTACGTACCGCGCGAAGGAGCAGCTGCTTCTTCAGCTCGACGGCCTTGATCTTCTCACCCGCACTCGAGCCTTCATCGACTTCGCCAGCAGCGATCACGAACGCATCACCCACCTTGCCCGGCTCGGCGCCTTGTTGCGCCGCGTTTTCAAGGGAAGTCGCGGCTTCGTTGTCCGTCGGATCGGCGAGAAGCATGTCGGCGAGGTCATTGATCTCGTCGTCGGAAAACTTCGGCTTTTCGGCTTCGGCGGCTTTGCTGGGAGGATCGATGATGTCGAGTACGGCACGAAGTCCTTGAGGTCGTTGATCCGGTGCCTTGTCGAGTAGTCGCGTGAGGAGATCGTCGATTTCCTTGCTGATCCAACCTTTGGGTCCGACGCTCGACGGAGTTGGTGCAGGTTGCTTCAAGTGCAGCATGGCCAAGTCGGCGGAGTTTTCCCCGACAAACGGAGCTTTACCGGTAAGCAACTCGAACAAAAGCACACCAAACGCGTACACATCACTCTGCTGGGTTGGTCCGGCACCGCGAATTTTTTCGGGCGCGACGTTCTTCCACAGCGGCGACAAACCGAGCAATCCGCCAGCGCCGGTGCCTAGCCGATCCGCCACGGCATCGACCAAATAAGCACGGATCTTCCCTCCCTCACCACGACCGATGAGTACGTTATCGAGCTTGATGTTGCCGTGAAAAACTCGCGCGGCATGCAGCGCCGACAAACCTCCGAGCACGCCACGAACCACGTCGCGCGCCTCGTTGAGATGCAGCGGCCCAGTGCGACCAACGCGAGCAGCCAACGGTTGCGCATCGATCGGGGCATACGCAACCCACGGGCGCCCGGCGATGACGCCCATCTCGACTGCCGTCGGAAGCGACTCGTGCGTCACGCGACTCGCAAGGCGTAACGCCGTGAAGAATCGTTGCAACGATCTCTGGCCGCTCGCGGCATCGCGACGAAACACCTTCAGCGTGCGTTCAACTGCCGGGTCATCCGGACTGTCTTTGCAAGTTGCGGCGAAGACGGTGGCTCGAGGCCCCTCACCGATTCTGCGCGTCAACGTGAACGTCCCAAACGAGTCGCCCGGTTTCAGTTCCTCCGCATGCAACGCGCTGCGTTTCTGCATGTCCGCAAGGAATTCATCGGCATCCGTGCGCGAGGCCAGGATCGCATCGACGAGTGCTTCGAGCCCATCGTTTGCGAGGCAGCGCTCCGTGAGCGCCCGGGCAAATGATGCTTTCGACACGGCGCCACCAACGACGGCCGGATCGAGACCAAGCAGATCCTTCGAGAGCGTGGTCAATTCATCGAGCGAAAAGAGGCGTTCGAGTTCGCCTCGCACAACATCGACAGACATGGTGGCTTCCTCGGAGATGTCTTGCACGGCTCAGACGTCGGTCGTTCCGACGGACCCTGGGCCGAATACAGCGTGCCGCATGCTAACCAAAGCTCTCGAGCTTCGCGAAGAAAGTCGCGACAGGAT
>JANORL010001221.1:0-1572 GCA_031415295.1 Polyangiaceae bacterium
GGAGCGATAAAGTTCGCCGCTCAGTGTTGGTCGATGCCAAGGCCGATTTACTGCTTTACGGCAATGCCGAACGCGCCATCATCGAGATTGCACATCGCCTTGCCAAACGCGAGCCGGTAGAGACGATCACCGACATCCGTGGGACAGCGTTTGTTCGCAAAGCCACGCCACTATTGCCTTCTGGCGATGCAGTGTGGACAGAGATTGACTCCACAGACATTGACACGCCAGGCCGAATCGAACAGGTCGTAAATCCGTACATGATGAGCTCGGATTTGGCGCGAGAGCAGGGCGGTGAATGCGTGAAGGATGCACCGAACACCGACATGGCAGCGGCACGACTCCCTCTCGCTCGCAGCGATTTGGCGAGCGAAGCGAGTATGAGTAAGAGCGAGGGGGACGAGATGCCGCGTCTGGGCGAGAAACCCCTCAACTTCCACCGCAACCCGCTAGTCAAACTCAAACGCGACACCAGCGTCATACGTTTACCCAGCTTTGAGGCAGTCGCCAAAGACCCCGTTCTCTATGCTCATGCCAATCGCGTGCTGCACCTAGAGACCAACCCCGGCAACGCCCGAGCTTTGGTGCAGCGCCACGGTGATGGCATCACTTCCAAAGACGTGTGGATTAACCCGCCACCGATTCCGCTCTCCACGCCTGAAATGGACCATGTATTCGATCTGCCATACGCAAGATCACCGCATCCTAGTTATGCCGACGAGCAAGGTTCGCACGATGGCGAGACCAAAATCCCCGCGTGGGAAATGATTCGTTTTAGCGTCAATATCATGCGCGGCTGTTTTGGTGGCTGTACGTTCTGCTCGATCACGACACACCAGGGCCGCATTATCCAGTCTCGCAGCCATGATTCGGTGATTGGCGAGATTCAGACGATGACCAAGGACCCGCAGTTCAAGGGGGTCATCAGCGACATCGGCGGGCCGACCGCCAACATGTATGAAATGCGGTGTTCCCGGCCCGAGGTCGAAGCCAAGTGTCGCCGCCAGTCGTGCGTCCATCCCACGATCTGTAAGCTGCTGGGGACCGATCACGGGCCGCTGGTCAAGCTGATGAAGGACGCCCGCGAAACGCCGGGTATTAAGAAGGTCTTCGTCGCCAGCGGCATTCGCATGGACCTGGCCCGCCGTTCTCCCGAGTACATGAAGGATCTGGTCCGCCATCACGTGGGCGGGCATCTGAAGGTCGCTCCGGAACACTCCGATGCGGGCGTCCTTGATTTGATGCGCAAGCCCGCCAGCGACGACTTCGAAAAGTTCGCCGAGGTCTTCGAACGCGAATCCGAAAAGGCTGGAAAAAAGCAGTACATCATCCCGTATTACATCGCCAGCCACCCCGGCAGCGACCTGCACGCGATGATCGATCTGGCTTTATTCCTCAAACGTAACAGCTACCGCCCCGATCAGGTGCAGGACTTCATCCCTGCGCCGTTCGATGTGGCGACAGCCATGTATTACACCGGAATCAATCCGTTCACCAAGGAGCCAGTGTACGTCGCGCAGCACCTGCGTGATCGCAAGCTGCAACGGGCACTGATGCAGTTCTTCAAGCCGG
>JANORL010001222.1:0-4569 GCA_031415295.1 Polyangiaceae bacterium
GCGTTTTTGCGCTTGTACCTCGAGCACGACGAGAAGAGTGTTTTGCCGCTCGTCCTTTTCGAGACGACTTTTTTCGGTTTGTCGCCGAATTCCGAGCACCCCGAGGAGAGTCGAGCAGCCGCGTGGAAAGAGCTCGCCGAGTGGCTACGGGAAGAACCGGCGTCGCCCATTGTTTGGTATCATCGCCTCTTGAAGCACCTCGCCTCCCGCGAAACGGAAATCGGCCGCAGACGCATTCACGACGACGTTGTCGATTTGGCTCGCTATTGGTCCCTTCCGGAATTGTTCGCCAAACCCGGTAAAGACGAACCTACAAGCCGCACACGCGACGAGGAATATTACGAACTGCATTGCCATCTGCGCGGAGCCGTTCCATTTATGTACATGTGGAACGAATTCCTTGGGAATGAACGAGTGCGCGCAAATCTACGCAAAGAGAAATGCGTAGCTGGCGGTTGGTCGAAGACATGGGGCGACTTGTGTGCCGATGCGGCAGAATTCAAACAGGAAATTGACAAAGAACACCCCGAAGCGCAGTTGAATGAGTTAGCGCGTTTGGTCCAATCGTCTCCCGATCATCTATCTAAAACTCGCTATTTGGCCATTTGTGCGGGACTACGCCGTCACTTGTTGCATCAACGAGGCGAAGTGGGATTGTCCTCGTTCGTCATTTCCTACGATCGTTACAGCAAACTTCAAAAGCGCAGCGGTTTGGCTGAACGTACGGCGACGCGCGAAGCGGTTCGCGCCATTCTCGACAAATTTCAGGCGCAGGGCTGTGTCGCCATAGAGCTGCGTCCGACGCTCGAAACGACGGCGGCAGATCTGCGTCGCAAATTGCAAAACGTGATTTACGGATATTTCGACCATGTGCGTGACCCCGGCAAGAAAGACCGTCCGCCCCTCGCGATGGGCCTCGTACCATCGTTGTTCAAGCAAGAATTGATCGGGAAAAACGACTCCGATGCGGAATCACATGCGCAGATTTGGGAAGAACAGGCCAAACGATGGTCGCACGAAGTCGAACTGTTGCTCAATGCGATCGACGTTTCGCCGGCATTGCGCCATTTCGTCGTGGGCATCGACGCGGCCGGGAAAGAATCGGGATGTCCGCCACGCGTTTTGGCCCGTGCATTTGCGCTCGTTCGGGACCGGACGGGGCTAAACGCCCTTGCGCGGGTGCGAGCGGGCCGGGTCATGTCCCTCGATTGGATGAAGCGTCTCGTGACGGACGTTCCCAGCGGAGAAGAGCCGGCACGCCATGCGTGGGAGCAACTGGAGCGCGCGTATGTTCCGCACGCACGATTGGGATTCACCGTGCACGCGGGAGAAGACTTTGCGGATCCATTGACGGGATTGCGGCACATATGGGAGAGCGTGCATGCGCTTGAATTGCGGGAAGGTGACCGTATCGGCCATGCGATTGCGGCATCGCTCGCTTCCGAGCAATTGAAGACACTTCTGACTCGACGTGCAGGAAAAACACGTGATGCAGCCGTGGAAAAACTACTCAAAGGGGACGAGACGTATTTTCGCATTCGTAAACCTCACGGCACGCATTTGCTGGATTTGGCGTGGGCGTTCGAAATGGCCGAAACGAATGACGAACGGAACGCTGCTGGTACGGCGCTTATGCACGCGGTTGGTGACACGAGTCGACACGCGTTGGACGTGGAGCGCATTGCGCGAACATTGCAAGGTAATCACGCGACGATGCAACCGTATTTTTCCGGTGTGCGATTTCATGATCCGGCGAAGATACATCCGGAGCATTGGTGCTGGATTCATCTGGACGAAGTGAGCATGTCGTTGTTCGAAACGCTTCGCCGGCGTGTACTTCGCGAGCTGGTGCGCAAGGAGATCGTCATCGAATCGTGTCCGACGTCGAACCTTGCGGTTGCAAACCTGCGGCATCCACCCCTGCGCGTATTCATGAAGGTGTCCGGCTTGCGTTGTGCCGTCGCCACGGATGATCCTGGACTTCTCGACGCATGGCCAGCGAACGAGTTTGATTTGGCGCTACGAGATGAGAACGATCCCGAACAGCTCAAACGACGGTTGGTCGAAGAGAACAAACGTTCGAGCTTCGTCCGGATTGCGTGAACCTCTTCCATACGCGATGCGCCGTTTGCCTTCGCAGACGAACCCACCCAGAAAAACTTGTTCCCAAATCGTTTTTCGCGTACGGGTTTTCCCGATGGGTGTATCCCGGAAGAACCACCAGCCGGACCGTCGAAAAAAACCGCGCTCGTCACGGCGCAAAGAAGCGCATACCCCACACGATGCGCTGTTTCACTTTACGTTTGGCAATGTGGAACATGCCCGGCCAGCGATCGCCGCGCTGCTTCCAGCGCGTGTCGCCAAGCTTGTCGACTTTTCAACGAGGCTAGCGAATGGAGCGCGTCATTGGCGGCTTCTCGGTGCGTGCAAAAAGCCTCCTGCGAGAACCAGCGAGAGCCTCCGCTTCAATCGATTGCCAACGCTTCATCCGCCGATACTGCCGTGACGGCTCGATCGTGCCAGCGATGGAGCGTATCGAGGTTCATACACGCTTCAATCTTGGCAACTTGCTCAGAACGCACGTCCAACATGCGTAGCTGCAAGATACGCCTCACAGCGTCCCGAGCCTCACGCAACGCACCCATCTCGACAGCGCTCTCGACAGCGCTCTCGACAGCCGGCTTGGTGATAGCTTCCCGAATGTCTGGCCAATCCTCCATGAACCCGAAGATCCACGACAGGGCGTTGCGCTTCGACTCTTCATCCTCGTGCGAATAATCGAACTTCACTTGACTGCGCAGCATGGGGAGTGAACGTACCAGGTCTTCGAGCAACGGCCAAGACTTTTTCTCGATGACCCACTCGACGAAGTCCCGCAAGGGTCGCCCCGTCCGCGTGATCAAAAACGGCACCAGTTCGTCGCAAAGCGGCAGTTCGTTCGACCCAATCCACAACGCCGTAAAATGTTCTTTGGCCCAACGGTAACAACCTTGGCCGAGTTGGTCCGGGCAATATCGTTCCTTGGCCCACTCGGGTACATACGCGGATACGAGCCACATGGTTTGGCGTCCCAACCAGGGCGGTTGTCCCTTCTTTCGTTCCTCGAACCGCTGCGTTTCGCGAGCTTGCCTTCGCAAAAGCGTGCGCGATACGGTCGGCAGATCCAGGTGATCCCCTTGCATTATGAATTCAACGAGAATCTCGTCGATCTCGGCGGCCAGATTCCACGGCGCAGCCAGTTCTTTCAGCCGAACCAGATCGTGAATGACCAGAATGCCATCGCTTTGTACTTGTTCCATGCCGATATCCGGGGCCTCTTTCCACAAAACTGCGCCACCTGTAAGTTGTTCGGCTTGGGAGGCGAACGTGCGTTTGGCGAAAAGATCGGGTTTGCCCATGACGCTCAGCGCGTAGCATGTCGTTTGGCGCAGGGCTAGCGTAACGTTTGGAAAAGAAAACGGTTCGTCACAACATACCACTGGACATCCGTAACACAGACAAACGCCTCAACTTGGCGCGTGACGAACCCGCCCCAGAAAAACTTGCTCGACATTGGTTTTTCGGGTACGGGTTTTCCCGATGGGTGTATCCAGGAAGAACCGCCAGCCGGATCGTCGAAAAAAACCGCGCACGTCACGACGCAAGGAAGCGCATACCCCACACGATGCGCTGTTTCACTTTACGTTTGGCAATGTGGAACATGCCCGGCCAGCGATCGCCGCGCTGCTTCCGGCGCGTGTCTCCAAGCTTGTCGACTTTTCAACGCTCGTCTTGGAAAACGGCCATTTCGTGAATCCAGACTTGGCGCAGTCGGAAACCGATTTGTTGTACAGTGCGCAAATCGAGGGCAAACCAGGCAAACTCTACGTGCTCTTCGAACACATGAGTTCGACCGAGCACTTCATGACGCTACGGCTTTTGGGGTATTTGATCGCGATCTGGAACGATTTCATCGCCGCCAACCCAGGGACGAAAAAGCTGCCGGTGATCATCCCGCTCGTGCTGCACCATAGTCCAAGCGGCTGGACGAGCCCCCTGCGGATCGAAGAACTGCTCGACATCGACGAAGAGGACCTGAAAAACGTCATTGATCACGTGCCGCGGTTTGGCATGGTCTTGTACGACATCAGCAGCATGAGCGACGAAGAGCTGATGGAGCGAGCGACGTCGGCGCTCGAGAAGGTCACGCTGTTACTCTTTCGGCATGGACAAACGGCAAAGGATGCACAAGAATTCTGCGAGCGTTTAGGGAAGTACGCGGCAGTGGTGCACGCTGTGTTCGAGGCTCCCCACGGAGTGCGTGCGTACGCCGCGGTGGTGAGGTACATTCAGAGCGTCACTAAGCAGAGCATCCACGAGGTTCGTATGGCGATGCAGCAAAACAACCTGCAACTGATCGACGAAGACACGTACTGGGACATTCGCGATCCGGGATGGCGTGAGGATCAGGCGCGAGAAGAAGGGCTCGAACAAGGGCTCGAACAAGGGCTCGAACAAGGTCGTCGCGCCATGCTTTTCGAGCAGCTTGCTGCGCGTTTCGGCACGTTGCCGTCGTGGGCGCGTGAGCGT
>JANORL010001223.1:0-7982 GCA_031415295.1 Polyangiaceae bacterium
GTCCGGTCGACCAACTGCTCGCCGGCACCATTCAGTCTGATTGGAAGATGACGACAAACGCGCTCGTGACGCTCGATTTTAACGCCCGCATGCTGCCTGCGAATCTCGCTGGACGTGGGGTCGACGATCCCGCTGTATTCCCCAATTACCCCTATCGGGATGACGCGCTTCTCGTGTGGAAGGCAATCAACGGCTGGGTGCATGATTATCTCAGCCTCTACTACAACACCGATGCGGACGTTGTGCGCGATAGCGAGTTGCAGGCTTGGTATCGGGATCTCGTATCGACCGAGGGCGGGTGTGTGGGTGGGTTTGGCGAGGACGGGCCTGAGGAACGCAAGGGCATTTTCTCGTTTGGATACCTCGAGAACGTCGTGACCATGTTGATTTTCACGGCGAGCGCTCAGCATGCAACGGTGAATTTCCCGCAACTCTCCATTATGAGTTATACGCCGGTGATGCCGCTCGCGACCTATGCGCCGGCGCCCACGCAGGTCAGTGCGGCGCTTTCGCCGGATGCTTCGCTTGCAGCCCTTCCTCCACTTCAGATGGCGTTGATCCAGGTAGTCGTCGGCCAGCTCCTTGGCGGTATCTATTTCACGCGTCTCGGCGAATACAACCTTCACCAGCGTGCTCCGTGGTTCGCCGATGCGCGTGTGAATGGTCCTCTCGAGGCATTCCAAAACAACCTCGCCGGCGTGGAGCGGACCATTGGCGAGCGCAACCAGACGCGTGCCTGCTACGAGCCGCTTTTGCCTTCGCGCATCCCGCAAAGCATCAATATCTGATTCTCGGCTACCACTACTGCGGGACTTTCAATCCAATGCGCATGTGGCCTTGTCTGGCGTAAAACGCCGCGGAGAGTCCCGACGAGGCTTCGCCTCACCCACCAGAGATGAAAGCGGACCACAACGATCTCGGGGGTATGGGGGGCGTAGCCCCCCATCGTAAACTGGCTAGAGTGCAAGAGTCGGGTCGCGACGCGAGCCCGACGAATGCACTGACTAGGGCCGTTCGAGCGTAAGCGAGAACGTGCCCGGCTTTCATAAAAGGGGGAACAGAAGCTTGTGTAAAACCTTGCAAGTGCATTACACGAACGACCTGTTTCCGGCACGGCAACGGCTTGTACGTTCATGGTTCAAAATGCACACGCTTCACCATTGACGCTTGCTGCCATTTGTGAAACACCTGCGTACGATGGACAGCGACAAACAAACCCGATACCTCGACTGGCTCGAGCGATTGCTTGCCGAGCATGTTTCTAAAGTGGAGATGAGCAGTGGCGATCTTCGGCGGCGCGTGAGTGGCTCGATGACGGCCGCCCGCACGTTGCGTCAACGTGCAGGCGAACTTTTTGGCCTTGACGTGACGAACCTCGAACCGGCGTTGTTGGAGGTCCTTGCGGAACGTTACCTAAATCGTTTTGAACAAGGCGTTGAAGAATGGCGCGTGTGGCTCGAAACCGAATACGGGACCGATGGCGCAGAAACGTTTCGCAAGATTGGTGAAAATTGTGGCTACCTGGATATAGCTCTCGTTCCCCTCCAGCCATCACCTGATGTCGATGCGGCATTGGCCGAATTGTTTCGCGTGCTTGACAATGTTCCGGAGGCCTCCGCTTGTGCGCGAAAACGTGGTGAACTCGAGGAGGGCGATTCGATTGGATATTACATGGCTCCAGCCACTACCAATGCTCGATTGATCCATGACCTGGATAGCATTCTTCCGCCGCAAGTCGCAGGGCTTTACGCGCGTCTTGACACGCTTGATATCTTCACCACGTCCGACGCTGGTGGTCGGTCCGACGCCCGCAACAGTGACTATGTGCTTATCCAACCGCTCGACGAAATCGAAGATCTGTCCGACGAAGGGGAACATGCCTTTTGGACGTTGCATGTGCACGACATGGGGACGTTTCTTTGTTTTGATTCGGCCGGTGCTTTGTGGACGTGGAACCGTTTTCAACCAGAGCCCACGCAGGTTGCCCCAGACGTTGCCACGTATCTCCGATCGCTCGCGGCTAAATATGAATAACTTTCCCAGAATCTGCCGCTGGTAGATACAAGCCTTGACGCACCCGGCGGGTGTACGACACCGGTTACGCTGTGCGGCGGCAAACCTTACAAATCAACCTTCTTGCCGCCGCAGACAACCCCGCCCTAAGGCCGTTGTTTCGAATTGGCCGATCGTGACTGAAGAAGCCCGGTATCCTCATGTGCGTGCCAGCACAAAATCCTACGGGGGACGCACGGCCGTGTAGACGCATCAATGTCGAAATGGCAGGGTTGATTTTTTTCAAGTGCGATTCTTCTCTTGAGCTGTTCGGTGTTTCGAGCGATGCTCGCAGGCATGAAACCGAAGCATCGAATGACGCTGGGCGCGATGGGAATGTTCGTTGTTGCCGTTGCTGGTTGCAAAGGTAAGGACGAAGTCGCAGAAAAAGCGGCCGCCGAAAAGAAGGCATTGGAGGCCGCGCAGGCCGAGGTGGGCAAGGCGGTGGGGCTGATCTCCGCGTACTTGCCGCACATGAGCGATGCCGGGGCCAAGGAAAAATTTGCGACGAAGCGCCGCGGCGACATGCAACGTGCGACGGAGCAGGCCGCGAATGAGATTCGCCACGTTGCCAACGGCGCCAGGCAGCGCGTGGACCGCGGAGACTCGCCGGCCACGAAGGCGCTCGCCGACGTATTTGCAGCGATTTCGACGGCATGCACCGATGCGAACGAACAAGCCAAACTCGATGCGTGCGCGGCAAAGGTGAAGGCTCTGGACGACGCGCTCGGGAAGTTCGAGGTGGCCTCCGCAGCCGTCGGAATCACCGCCAAAGTTCCGCGTGTCGGGCCTGCGGCCGTCACGGACGATACCAAGAAGGCGATTGCGTCATATGTGAAAGCGCGTGGGCCAGGACAGGCGGAGAGCGCGTTTTTTGCCAAATGCGCCGAAGAGAAAGCCACCATTTCCGCAGTGATCGAATCGTGCAGAGCTGCCGCCACCGAGACGGAGCAAGTCGCGAACACCTACGAAAAAGCCGACGAGTCGATTCGTGTTCTCTCGGCGACGCATAACATGTCGGTCGGTGCCCAATGCAATGCCCTCGCCGCGCTCGAAACGTTGCAGAAGGACGTCGTGGCTTGTAAGAAAAAGAAGACGCCCGAATGCTCTACGTCTTGCGCCAAGGTCAAGACGATTCTGGACGACGGCATTCCGGCCGCAGCATTCGCGAGCCTCCCGACCGAATACGCCGAGATTTGCGAGAAAAAGTAGCCGCGCATTCGCGCGATTGTCTGGCGTACGTCCCAGCCGCGCAGGTCATTGATTACGCTGCTCCACCGCAACCTTGATATCGTTCAAGTCTTCGCGGAGCCCCTTTTTCGCTGGCAAATTCAAAAGTACCGTCGCTCAGACCATTGCATGTTTCCATTTGCGCGCCGGGCGCGACATCCGCGGTGCAGAGTAACCATGCTCAAAACCGAAATGCTCCACGATCCCAGGCCAGCGCGGTTTCTCCACGAGGGGTCTTGATCAAATCGACACGCGTCTGACCCGCGGCAAGCATGAAGATTCCTCCGATGAGCATACCCGCACCAACACCGCCCACGACGAGCCCTGCGGCGCGTGTCTCAGTGGCCGTCTCATTTGGATTCGGGTTGTTCGGTGTCGGCGTGCTCTTCAAAAAGCTGAATCCAAAAAGCATGGTCCCACTCAATGCAAAAATGCCTCCCGTCGTCGTCAGAAGCAGGCCTCCGATCATTCGCCCAATGCCAACACCATGCACACGCGCCGTGATGTATCCATCACGCTGCTCCAAGCGAAATGGCTTTGAAGGATACATGCCGGGGCCGGAAAAGAAGAACCGATGACCCTCGCGTCCATCGACGAGTTTGTCGCAGGGGGTCTCGCAGATGTATTTGGACAAAATTTGCGGTCCAAGTTGGTTTTTGTTCGTGAAACCGCCGGCCCCGATTTCCCCGTCGACGCGTTGCAGCTCCACTTCGGGCCAATCTGATTCGACATGCAGGAATGGCATTCCTTTCGAGGGGCCTGGGGCAGGGCTGGTGGCGGTTGCGGTGGGGGCTGGCGTCGTCGAAGGTCCGCTGGGCATTGGTTCTTTGGTACCAGCTTCGATCTTCGCCACGTCATTCCAGGGGATGACGCTTTGGTCTCCGGCGACAATGACGATGACCCGTTTTCCTGGTTCGACGGACACGAGGCTTCCGCGTATCACTCCGCCATTCTTGAGTTGGATCTCGGTGTCATCAATCACCGTTACCGGTCCGGTGTCGTCCGCGTAGGCCCATCCACTTGATACCAACATGGCCAGGACCAACGCCCCTTGCGCGCACGACTTCATGTTCATGTTTCGAGTCTACATGATTCGACAGCACTGGACGACTGGTATTTTCGGAGACTTGCCAAACCGTTGCCGTTTGAACAATCGCGCGCACGCGCGACTTCCTGCCCGATACCGGAATGCCGAGTATTGCAGCCGCGTCCTTCTGCGTGAATCCGCTTCGCCGACGTGTCCGCCCGATCGCGTTCCATCTGGCTGTTCGATACGTCGAGCTCTTCGAACCTAGCAGCTAAGCGGGCGACGACGGCAGGCCACCAGGGCCCGGTTGGCGAAAATGTACCGCGTACCGCCGACCGGGTCCTGGTGGCTTGCTTGAGCGAGGGGTTAGGCTTCGCCTTGCGGTGGTGGCTCATTGTTCAAAGGTAGCTCGTCAATGAACTTCCAGGTATTTGCGCCATCGAACCTGCGCACTCTCACCGACGATATGAACTCCGGATCAAAGTTCCCCAAGTGGACGCCATGTTTGGCGCCTGGCTTGAGCTCGAGCGGCTCCCAGTGCGTGACACACCCGCAGGTTCGGCAACGGATCGTTCTCAAAGTTCTGTCGCCTTGGATGTACTCGGTAGTGTTCTCGGGGTGTCCTTCGATCTCGACTGTGCCGAACTCGAAGTAGACCCACGGCCCCCCGATGCGACGGCACAGTGAGCAGTTGCAGGAAGTTGCCACCGCCGGAGTGGAGGGTAGTTTCAGTTTGACAGCACCGCAGTGACAGGAACCTTGATGCATAGAAGTGCGTTTTCGAACGACGCGGGAATGCGCGGTGGTGACGATTGCGAGGCCTAACGTTCGTGTTCAGGCGCGCGCAGCTTCTTGCGCGTCGCCTGCAACACGCTGTTAGGCGGCATAGGTTGAAACTCTCGCTGCGATTTGCTCCTTCACCGTCAAAGCGTAACCGTCACGCGCAAGAACGTCGCGGGAATGGAGGTCATGTCCTTGCGTGAGCTCTTGTTCTGCGTCTTGAACAGGTCCTCCAGTTGCCTCTGCAGATCCGCAACGCGCCCGTTCTTGTCTGCGGCTTCGAAGGCATTCATGGTCGGCCCGTAGCAGTTCTTGAACCGGCCGACGAACTCGGTCGGCGTGCCGGGACAGTTGAAGGTAAACGTGTGACGCGCGAAGGATATTTTCTCGGCCGGAACTCCGGCAGCGACAAAGCGCTCGGTGACGCTGCTCTCGACGCCCCAGGTCATCGGGCTGACGAAGCCTTCTGGGGGCGGCGGCGTGAACGCCGAGCTGATCTTCAGGATCTGCGCGACAAGCGTCGGATCGTTGGGGATCCAGTTACCCATGATGATGCGTCCCCCGGGCCGGGTGACACGGACCATCTCTTTCGCTACATCGAACGGCTTGGGCGCGAACATTGCGCCGAAGATGCTCACGACCAGGTCGAAGCTCCGATCCTGCACTCCCTGCATGTTGGAGGCATCGCCTTCCTGAAACCTGCAGTTGGCGAGACCCAGTTCCTTTGCGCGCTTGTTGCCCGCGGCGACGAGGTTGCTCGCGATGTCGACGCCCAGCACGTCGGCGCCGCGTTTCGCCACAGGGATGGCGGTCGTTCCGTCACCGCATCCGAGGTCGAGCACCTTGAGGCCTTTCGTGATGCCGATCTTCTCGACGAGCGCGTCTCCGCTTTCGCGCATGGTCTCCGCGATGCGCGTGAAGTCGCCTTTTTCCCATAGTGCCTTGTTCGGATTCATCTAATCGCTCCTTATCAAGAGGTTCACAGTTGATGATGGCATCTACGTTAGTTCTGCTGCGTGCGCACCGTTTTGACGCCAAAGCGTGATGAGCATGAGCAAGATAAATGATGGCAAATTCCGAGATTTCGTTCAAGCAAAGTGATGGAGGCGTACGGGCGGAGAGCGTAAGCATCCAGAATCGCACAGTTTGTCAAGAAATGCGATGGCCGTGTGTGCCAACGTCGGTTTGGCCCGATTTCTGGACGACGAGCACAGTCCCTGGCTTGGTGACCTGCGCGGACCATTTGCTACGTTCGGCCAGTGTGTATTTGGCCTCGAGGGCCTGGCGAATTTCGGCCTCGGAACTAGCGAGTGCGACAGCGGGAGCAAGAAGAAGCAGGATGGAGAGAATACGTTTGATAGGCATGCTTCGTTCCTCCAATCTTGACGAAACGCGATCATATGACCTACGGGGGAAGATCAGAGCCAAGTTACTGGCCTATATTCTCGGTCCTTTCATCGGCGGCTAATGCGCCAATGAGCGGCGCCGGAGGGCGCAGCACGGAAGCGTCCGTTCCATTGGCTGGTTAGGCGTCACGGTGGCTTCTACAGACCAAGTTCTGACAATTCTGGATGACCGTCCGGGCGGCGGCCCAGGGGCCACATGAACTTTCGATCTGATTCCTGGATTGATAAGTCGTTGATACTAGCGATCCGACGACGCATGAACCCTTTTTCATCAAATTCCCAGTTTTCGTTGCCATAAGAGCGAAACCAATGTCCTGAGCTGTCGTGCCATTCGTAGGCGAAACGTACGGCAATACGATTGGCATCGTACGCCCAGAGCTCTTTTATAAGGCGATAGTCGATCTCGTTCGCCCACTTCCGGGTCAAGAACTCAACTATGGCGTCTCGACCATTGAGAAATTCAGTACGGTTTCGCCAGACACTATCAACGGAATAGGCGAGAGCGACTCGCTCGGGGTCCCGAGTATTCCACGCGTCTTCGGCCTTTCGAACCTTCATTTTGGCGGAGTCTGTGTCGAACGGAGGTAGTGGAGGTCTGGGGGCTTCGGTCATGTACGCACCTTTGATGATCTGGATGTGTGGCTAACGCTCGCGCTCACCCGCGGCAGGCAAGCACAGAGTCAAAATTGTCGCCGAGCCCGACGCCCGCCGTCGGGTGCAGCGCGTTGTTAGACCGCAGGCCGATACGCCCACAGCCACACCTTCCCGACCTCGGCATCATGCGCTTCACCAACGAGCTGCAACCCGATCTTCTCAAGAACACGAGTCGATGCGTTGCGCTCTGGCAGGGTGTGTGCGATCACCGTCCGAACAGTCCCAGACTGTAGAGCTAGGTTCAGCAGTTCTCTGGCCATCGCAGTCGCGTAGCCTCGACCCTCGAACTCAGGGAACGTGAAATAAGCAATCTCAACAGTGCCATCAGCCTCTGGACCATGCGTGAACCCACACGTGCCAATCACAACCGCCTGCTCATGGTCGTTCACCAGATACCCGCCCCATTCTGGCGCTCGAGGCACCTTCATGAGAAGAGCGAGGGTCTGTGAAACAACCTCTCGGATCAACGGCTTGCTCTCGCCCATGGTTGCACCATACGCCTTGGCAAAATCGTCAGACGCTTCCTCGACAATCCGACGAAGATCGTCGTCGATTCTGATCAGCCGGATGGAAGGCATCCTACCTAGTCCCTCCTGGGGTCTAACACCTTATTAGGCCGCCGCGGCCATAATCCCGAAAACGCGTAGTTAGGCCGCCGCGGTCTAACTCCCGAATCTCGTCGGTTAGACTGCCGCTGCATGTAACCAGGCCCCCTTCTGCCGCCTTTGTGCACTTTTCGCGCCTTTCGCGGCGCATAGGCCCGCTTGCGAGCCACGACAACAGGAGCCACCACTGGCGAATCTGTGGGCGCCGGAAGAGGCTTCCCCTCCAGC
>JANORL010001224.1:0-2303 GCA_031415295.1 Polyangiaceae bacterium
ATATCCCGACGTTGCTTGCGTGCAGCAACTCTCACGGACGGCGCAATTGAGGTCCGGGGTTTTGACGCACACGTTTTCGAGTGTGTATTTGGCTTCGACAGGTGGCTTATTGGTTTCGACCGGTCCACAAGCCACCATGACGAGGCCGAGGCACGTGGAAACGAAGGGTAGGGCGAAGATATGTTTCAGGGAAAGTAGTTTCATCCCTCCACAATCCCACGAAGGAGACTATTTTTTCAAGCTCGATTTAACCTGTTTTAGGCGTCGGTCGATTACGCACTGCACCGTTCGAATGTTCGCTCGATTTCCGGTACGAGGTCGGGGTGTTGGAGGATGGACATGTGGCAGCCAGATAGACGGGGCACCGCGCGGGCCGTCCATTCCATGTACTTCGTGCGATCGAGTCGCCCGGCTGCCGCTTCTTGTTTGAATGCGGCAATGAGTTCAAGGCCATCGGCTTCGTCTTCGAGCGCCCGTATTTGATTTTCGAGACGTCGTTGTTTTGTCAACGCCGAGTCATTTCCCCCAAAATAGTGCATGAGCGTTTCGAAGGCTTCGTCGTCGATTTCGCCAAGGCTCACCACTTTGTCGCGAGGTTTCCCTGCGGCATCGTTGTCAGCTTCGATTTGATTGATCGAAAAATGTTTCGGCAGATCCACCTGGGTCAATGTCCGCAGCAGCGTGCTCGACGCCACGATGTCCACGTAACTCATTTGCCTCTCCATCTTGTTGCGCACTTCCACGTCCACATCGGTAAAACCATGCCACGGTGTATCAATGGCGACTAAATCGAGGCGTCGAAACACATGCGCCATCGGTTTTGCAAGGCGAACGCCGACCTTCGAGGCTTCTTCGGTTCCGCGAAGTGGTTCATTGTTCACTGCGCTCAACGTTGGCATCCAGTTTGGCATGACAATTGAATTCATTGCGGCGCGGGCGACGACACCGCCCATCGAATGCGCGATGATTCGAAGCGAGTGCGTGGTTGATAACGCAATTTCCACCAGCGCTTTCGCCAAATCGTCGCCGGTTCGATCGAGGTAACGGCCCGAGTCGTCATAAAAAAAGAAAAAAATTTGTCGGTCCGTCTTGTCGAGAATCTTGTCCGCAAGCATGCGTAGCGTGTCCGGTGCATCGTGAATACCGTGGACCAGGATCCAAGGTTCGGCGCATGGATCGACGTTTCGATACGGAACGAGCACGCCATGGCCGTCGTGTTGGCCAACGAGGGCTTTTTCCGATGCTTCGTCGAGGTGTTCGGGTTGGGCCACATGGCCCAAGAATGTGCGCATGGGGAAGGCTACCACGAATCCCGGAACGTCAGCATTTTTTCATTGCTTTTCATTGCGGGGAGCGTGATACCTTGCCCAGAGATGGCGTCACGATTGTGAAACGGAGCGAGCATCGACATGAACAGGGAACAACTCGTTGAAGATCTCAAGCGCTTTATGATTGCGGAACTCAAGTTGAAGCGTCAGGAAAGCGACATCAAAGACGACGCGCCGCTTTTTGGTCCCGAAGGTCTGGGGATTGATTCGCTCGATGGTATCCAGCTTGGCGTTGTCGCTGAAGCTCGATACAACGTGCGCATTCCGTTGGACACAGACGAAGGGAAACAAGCTCTGTCTTCGGTGAACGCGATGGCCGATTATATTTTCAAATACGGCGCCACAGAGGGTTGAGCCTTGCGAGTGTTCGTCACGGCCGTGGGAATCGTTTCCCCTTTGGCCGTCGGCGCCAATGCCACGTTTCGTGCACTCGTTCGTGGTGAACGTGCGTTACGTCCCTTGACGTTGTTCGACGTCGGCGCGAGTCGTTCGCGTATTGCCGCCGAAGTTCTGGACCTCGACGTTCCAAGTCTTTCCCCTTCGAGTCGTTTTCCGCTTGCCCGCGTCGAGGCCATGGCGATCCTGGCCGCGCGCGAAGCCATGGCAACCGCACGTTTGTCCTCCGATACCATTGTCGACCTCGTCACGAGTGGCGTGCAAGGGGGCATGTTCGAAACAGAAACGATGCTCGTCGACATGTTTCGCGGCACTCGCGAATGCTCTGCCAGTTCAAAACTCGCCACTCATCCGATATCCGCGACGGCCGATAGACTGCGGGAACTCGTATTTCCTTTTCGTCGTGCGCGCACGGTATCGAGCGCATGTTCGGGAGGCGCTTCGGCCATTACGTTGGCCGAAGCGTGGATTCGATTGGGACTTTCTTCCAGCGTATTGGCGGGCGGCGCCGACGCGTTGTGTCGGTCCACATTTGCCGGGTTTCACCTGTTGTCGTCGCTCGATCCTGGACCTTGCAAA
>JANORL010001225.1:0-6067 GCA_031415295.1 Polyangiaceae bacterium
CTGCTACTACTACTACTTGTCGACATTCCACCGCCGCCGGCACTCCCACTGCTCGATCCGGACGAAGCGCTGGACGAGCTGGTTTCTGTGGCTCCGTCGGGCAAATATTTCTCCCAATCGTGGCTACAAGCACTCAACACAATGGCCGACGAACAGGCCATCCCGACGATCACACGTATAGGGTACAACATCGATTCACCCTAGCTCTTTTCCCAAATTTTCGGTTAGAAATCAACGTGCACAAACATCTGTCCGCGATTTTTCTCGCCCGGCCAACACATTTGTCGAGTTTTGAATGCCTGCCGGGATGGTCGACTTCCGTGCGCTCGCTGAACACATCGGACCGTATCTCCATCGCGTTTGGGTCATCGAAAGTTGCGATTATTACGCACCGATCAAACGGCCAGAGCATTGCCTTCGTCGTTGCGTGCGCGTGGCAGCGATGAATGATGGATCGAGACGCGATTTATTGTCTGGCGACCAACCCTATCTGTATGCTACGTGCTCGTGAACGGTTTCTTTTGCACTTTTCCCCTGCTGTCAATCAGGTCATTCATGGGACACCATCTAGCTGCATACATAGCTCGCCCCGATGTTCTCACCGGCCTCGCACGCTTGCTCCCTGGCGCGCGAATGCACCCACTTGGGCAGGGTTTATGGTTTGGCCCGGTCCCACGCGAACTACGTGACCGCGCGATGGAAGAGGCAATTGACGATAGTGGCGGCCCTGGCCCCCATTTTTACGAACTTGTTGCCGTCCTCGACGTCATCGGTGCGGAGCTGTCGAAAGGTGGAGATGTCGGCTGGATGGAGTCGGATTGGTTTGGCGGAATCGGGAGCAGTCATGCGCGTCTTTGGCGGGCCGGTGCCGTTAAAATTGACGAATGCGGTGTAAACGCCGTTTTGCAAGCGTTGGGCGCCGTTCGACTTCCTCAATATCTCGAAATTGTCGAACAATCGTTGCTTCTGCGAGGTCTCCGGTGGATGGGTATCGAACCGATCAAGCCCAGCCTGATGGACGAATGGGATAGCGTTGGTTTAGGAGGCTATCGCAATACCGAAAAATGGTTCGAGCGTGCGCAGCCCGTCGAGTCATACCGCCCAATAGGCTGATGGTCGTCGAAGAACGGGGGACGATAAAATGCCAATCAGTCGAACGCGTGTGCGGGGTACAAAACGCAGGCTGATGTCCCTTCTGCCAGGTGGCAGCGCGTGTGCACATACGTTTTGGTTTCTGCTGGCATGTGGCAGAATGTGCGTAATGCGACGCAAACGCGCCCGGGTGAACGATTTGGCGATATGTGTCCGATCATGTGAAAAATAATGATCATTTTGGTACGACGAGCGTCTCAGTGAGCAGTGCTCACAACAAAACGGAGCGCTGGGAGGCAACCGTGAACGAACGTAATCGTTACATACGTCGTGGAGTTTTGGCTGTTTGCGCAATCGTTGCGGCATCAGCTTCATGCGAAGGACTGGGTGGCAAAGGTGGCGCCGGTGGTGATGGTGGCCAAGGGGGTAATGGGCCGCCCAGTACTTATTGCACCAATACGCCGGCGGCGCATGACCCGATCCTCGACAGAGATATTCCAGCGGATAGCATTGAGCAGACGCCGACGTATTACAGCGACGTCACGTTCGCGGGCGGCTGCATTCATCGATTTCCGAATGCGTTTATCGTTGAAGGAGGGGCCAAGGTCACCATCGAAGCTGGTGCCGTTATCGAGATCGGTGGTGGCAAAAACTCCAATGACATTTACATCACGGAAGGAGCGCTTATTGCCGAAGGCACGGCGGCCGCGCCGGTGGAATTCAGGCCTGCGGCAGGAGAGTCGTTTGGGGGCATCTATCTCAATGATGTCTCGACGATTTCATTACGACATGCGTTTATCCATGACGCAACACACGGCCTTACGCCGGGTGGTGCGGACTCTGCTTGCCTCACCATCTATGGAGAAATCGACACGTTGCCCAAAGGTATCGTGATTGAAGATACGACTTTCGAGCGGTGTGCTCGTGCGGGCATCGTCTTCGGTACGGATCTGGAGGACGAGGCTACGGCTTCGGCGATTGCGGGCATGTATTCGTCGTTTACGCGCAACCAGATCATCGATTCCGAGTACGGCTTTTTGGTGTACAACGAATCACTTATTGCAGGCATCAAGGAAATGCCCAAGACCAGCGGCGTCAAAGCGCATGTTGCCGATAACATCTATTACAAAAAACTCGACCTGACGTTGCTCGATGGTGGAATCCCGTGGTGGGGTGCCAGTGTTGATCTTCTGGAACCCACGGCGAAGTTTCGATTGGAACCGGGCGTGGTGTTCGAGGTGCACGATATTTTCTTCAATCCGGCGAAGTTCAGCTTCTCGGGCGTGGGCGAGTTGTTCCTCGATGGAACAGCCGACAAACCCATTGTGATCTCTGTCGATCCGGGGCTGCATTCGTCGCCGGGTCTCGTTTCCGCCGTCAAGTCGACATTGCGGAATGTCCGCTTGAATGGAATGGCGATGATGGAAATCGGGAAGGGTGGAATCGTCGAAAACGTCACGCACGAAAACTGCGCTGTCAGCGATTCCTTGGCATTTCGGGTTTTGGGAGATGACGTCACGTTCGCGGCCAACACGATTCGAAACTGCCCCGTAGGCATCCGGACGTATCAGCAATTCGTATCTCGTGTTGGCGCAGGCAATGTGTACGAGAAGGTTGACCATAACCAACTCGATTTGTCGGGCACGTCGGTGGGGACGACGTCTTGGATCGGTCAATCAGTTCCCTGGCTATTCGACGATATCGATATCTCTGGTACACTCACGCTCGGGCCTGGCGTGCATCTACGTGGACGGGATGGGTTTCTTGGGTCGGGCGTTCTCGTCAACATTGGCGCGAAACTCATTGCGCAAGGAACGGCTGCCCAACTTGTACGATTCGATGGCCAAGATACCGGCATCAATTCGTGGGACGGGATCACGCTGAACGGTACGGGAAGTGCTGATTTGACGTACGTCGATATGAGCGAAGCGCATGCCGGTGTCAGGACGGACGATGCGCCCGTGACCATTACGAACTCGATGTTTCATGACAACGAGATCGATGTGTACACGTCTTGCGCTCCGGCGATCGTCACCGCTTCGACCGTCATGGTCAAGAAAGACGCAGTGAACTGTCCCTGAGCCTTTCGCGCAGATGCGAAAGGAAGGCGGCTGCCATGTTTTTCTTGTAGAAGACGCGCAGGGCAGCCCCTACATTCCGGCACAACACTTCGTGGCCCTCATCTCCGATTCCAATTGCCGAAAATCGATTCCGTTCCTTCTTGCGGCGTTGGTCGCATCGGCATGCGACCCTGTCATCATTTACTCGGACGCTCTTGATGGCGGTGAATCGTCAGGACAAACTGACGCGGGCGATAGTGGCGACCAAGGAGGAACCGGAGCTGCTGGGGCTGCGAGTGTGTGACAGGATTCGGAGATTGCAATAATGATCCCGTCGACGGATGCGAAGTCAATCTGACCACCAGCGCCACCATTGGTCCGCGACCCCGTACAGTGACCATTCGCCACATCTCGAAGGTCAAATTGTGCGGCGTGCGCTGCAAATCGAAATCAATGGTCAGGGAGAACGGCTCGTTCGCATCGGGTACGTCGCAGAAGTGCCCCTTTGGAAAGCCACCTACCGTTTGGAACTCGGCAATGATGTGGAAAGTGCGCCGATTTGTGAAAAAAACGGGGCAGGACGTTTCGTCGATGCGAAAAAAAATGATTTGCAAGTGACTTTGAGTGGTATGTTTCGGCCCTTGACCATGGTTCAGCATCGCGTGCACATCGCTTGGATCCTTCCGCTCTTCGCGCTTTGCGCCTGTGATCGTGAAGATTTCAGCATCGATGCTCCAGCGTTGTCGGGGGCATCGTCGCCTGCGTGGACCCCTGCGCCTGACGCTGTGCCCGATGCGCCTTCTTTCACGCTACCGCGCGACGAACCGTTTGTCCCGATGCCTGGCCCCCATCGCAAACGCCTCGCAGCAGCCGTCGCCCTCAATGCGACGTGCACCTCGTGCCACGACAAACAAGCCAAGGAATGGCGTGGATCCTACCATCAACGCGCCAACGTCGATCCTGCGTACGTCAAGGCATTTACCATCGAGCCATCGGCCTTCTGTCGCTCGTGTCATGCCCCCGAAGCCGACCCGGTAAAACAGCCATCCGCAGACGTCAGCGAGCTGGGCATCGGTTGTGTCACGTGCCACGTCACCGAAGAGGGACGCGTGCTTGCAGCCGCGCGCAACGAAGATTCCCCGCATTCGCCTGCACCGCATCCATTACGCCGCTCGAAAGCGTTTGCGCACCAAGGCGCATGTGCAAACTGTCACGAGTTTCGCTTTCCAATGCCAGGCGGCAATCGTGACGAGTTTTTCATGCAAACCACGGCTCGCGAACACGTACGCTCGCCATCGGCCGCGAAAGCCTGCGCCGATTGCCATATGCCCGTCGAAGGCGGACAACGATCGCATTCATTCAACAATGTGCGCGATCCCGACTGGTTGCGGAAAAACATCAATGCCACGGCCGAACGCACCGACGACGTGTTGCGGGTGAAGATCGTCCGGCCAAACCCCGGACACGATGCGCCTACCGGAGACTTGTTTCGTCGTTATGAAGTCGGTTACGAGCTGCGCACCGACAAAGGGGACATCGTGCGCCGCGAAACCCACTACCTTGCCCGGCATTTCGCGGTTGTCCCTGGTCGCCCCGGACGAACTCTCACGATGGACAACCGGGTCACGTCTGAGCCGAACATCGTCGAGCTGGAGTTACCCCGCGAAGCGCCGTCATCCGCACGCATCACGTGGTGGGTGACATTTCAGCGTGTTGCCACCGTCGGTCTGGGCGAAAAACCGGCGGAATCAGTCATTGAATCAGAAATAAAACTTCATTCGGGAGAACTCCCTTGGAACAACAATCAGCCACACTCGAATCAACCATGATCTGCAAAACCGTACTGCTTGGTCTGCTCGCCACGTTGGCCCTTTCGTGTAACAAATCGAATCCAACGCCCGAAAAAGAACCACCCTCCGCGGCGAGTGCAGCAACGCTGGCGGCGAGTGCGAGTGCCAGCGTTGCAGCCAATCCGATCCAGGCGCCGAAAAACGCCATGCCCGTGCTCGTACCCGACGAACCTCTCGAAGGCACGAAGGGGTTTGCCTTTTATGCCATTGAAGGCGCATTCATCGTTGTGGATGGTTTGAAGGTTGGCCGTTACGTGGACGGCAAAGTGGAATGGATCGGCTCGTTGCCCGAAATGAATCAATCTCTCGGCGGCAGTCAGATCAGCGACGTTACTGGCGTTTGGCCTGACGTCGACGTTCGTTTTACGTCCCTGAATGGTCGCGCGCTTCAGCCTTCCATTTATCCACTCACGGGCAAGGGCAATATGATTATGTTCGGGGCCGGTGGAGCCAGTGCTTGGCTTTACGGGACGGTTCGACTTGGTAAAACCACCCTCGTTGCGGGTTCCGAGCTAGGTCTGGGAGGTCGATTCGAGATCCTGCGTGGTCCACCGGTTTTGATTCGACAGATCGATATCGACGTGGCTGGTTGTGATGTCGACAAAGTTCGTACTTCCACGGCGTTGTCCTTCAGTGCCGTTGGCGTAACGGGCAAAGGCACGCTCGTCACGGTCGGCAATCTCTGTGATGATGACAAAAGACCCGCCGCCGAAATCTGGGACGAAAATCGTAAATCGCGTATCGTCGAACTCAAGCATCTACTCCCGAGTCTCAACTATTTTCCGCAAATATTGCCGGGCAAAGGGGATGAGCTTTGGATCGAATCGAAGGGCATTCTCCATTATCTCGACGGCAAGTTCGAGATCTTGCCGCTACCGACGCATTCCCTCAAAGCTCTCTTCGTTTCGGCATCTGGCAAACTGCATGGAGTTGCCAATCGGGAGCTCGTCCGATACGACGACGGGAAATGGACACCCATTGCGACGGTTCCTAGCGCCGCGAAATCCTACCGGATGACGATGGACGAAGCCGGCACCATTTGGATTTCGAAAGGCGGTATTGTCA
>JANORL010001226.1:0-3181 GCA_031415295.1 Polyangiaceae bacterium
GACCCGGCCCGGCCCCAACGTCTTGACGATGTCGAGGAGAAGTGACGGCGATATAGGCGGGCTGGCGATAACGGGCAAGCAAGAAAGCGAAGCCGTAGGAGCGCGTCCGACGGTTGCCGAGTGTCCCGACGGAGACTCCCATGACTTCGGCGAGAACATCGCGACCGCCATAGGCTCGCGCCACATTCTTGATCGCGGCATGGATCCGCTTCTGTTCTTCGGGATTTGCGTTGACAGCGGGAGAGCGTCGCGATTTGCGCGCGCAAGTTTCTTTGCCCTGCTTGGCAGGGTGGACTAGACGAAGCATCGGGTGCGACTCCGCGTGAACGGGGTTGTGCCAAGTCGCTTCGGTGGATTCTACAGGTCCATCGGAGCGGCGCCCTTTCGGGTGGGCCAAACCTACGGGTCACGATTCGTGCTGTCTAGCGGCTTATTTCAAACTTGAACAGTCGGGGCCTAAGTTGAACAGCACCCGTGGAGATCATACCGAACATCCCCGAGGTCGACCGTTCGCATGTGGAGATGATGCTGAACACCCATCGTGCCCGACCGTTCGCACGTGGACATGATACCGAACACCCCGAAGGCCGATCGTTCGCACATCGAGGTGATGGCGAACGAGTCGAAAGCCGATCGTTCGCGTGCGGGGGTGTTCAGCCGTTCCCTTGTGCGGGAGATGCGGGAGGTGTGGAAGATTGCGGGGCAGGTTGTGGCGCTTCACTCACCCGCGCGATATCCAAAGCGCCGCGTCTCCCGTCTCCCGTGCGCGTGCGCGCTCTTCTCTTTGCTCCGGATCCAGAGCGTGCACGCGCACGCGTCGGCACCTTTTTCGTTAACGCGTCACCCGCTCCCACCGAAAGCCGTTTCTTCCGTAAACACTGTTGAATTCCGCGGGGTCCTCGTAGCGGAGTATGCCCGAGAATAAAAAGTCGTCCGCGTGCGCCAGAATGTAATCGCGCATCAGTTCTTCGAGATCTTCCTCATCGGTGTAAAACCGCGTGTCGAGATCGTCGAAATTAAGTCCTTCAGCCTGTTCGTTTCGTCGTGGCCGGCTGCGAGAAGGAGGTTCGGCAAAACGAGCAATCGACTCGAGCAAGATTTGTTTCGTGGAATGGGCGCCGATTGCATCAAGCCCATCGACGGCATCTTGCCAAAGCATGCCGTACGAATTTGAATAGAATATCTGGTGCCCATCATTTCTCACTTGGGCCTCGTACCACCACACGGCATACAAGCGTCGTTGTCCGACGGACAAATGAGCGAGGTTCCGGTCATGTTCTTCAATGGTGTCCCAGTCGCAATTCGCTCGGAATACCGGCTCTAGAATGTCGGCCACACTGGCGGATTCGAGCGTATCGTGCGTAATGTCGACTTGGCGAAGGGAATATGTTTTCGGTTCGGGGTGATCAACCAGAAACCGGGTGTATTGTCGGAACCATTCAGACTTGTCCATTTCGTCAAAATTGCTGTCTTTGTCGAATGTGATCACGGTTTTCCCCTTGCGATTCAGTGTTAGTACGCGTTGAGTGGGTGGTCAGGAAGATAGGGCGGTTTGGCCCCAGCGTCTCCCTGACCTTCGATCCAAATGGGAACAAACTTGATCTCGTCGGGACGTTTTGGTGCCCGGAGCAGATTCATTACCTTGGGCGTGACCAGAAACAAGGGATACGGAAACAAGGCTTTGCTCATATCGCCTTTGAACTCCCTGATTTGGCCCATCCATTCCCACGTGACGTTCACGTCTTGGATCCCGACCAGATCTTCGGGCCGGTATACGAACCGAGTTGGCTCGCCCCACACCGGTATGATGCCTCCACGTTTGCACACCGCGCACATATCTTCTCGACTGAGCAGCGACGACGGCGCCATCGGAGGCATGGTGTGTTCGGCGATCAATTGTTTACGCTTCAATTGAAGCTTGCTGCCGTCTTTCATGTTCGCAAATACGTTGCGTAGGGACAACCCCGAAGGTTTGGCGGCAATGAGTTTCTCCGCCATGATTTCGTCGAGCAACAAGTCGTCGTAGTAGGTTGCTGCGAGCTTCGTGTTCTTGATGGTTTTCAGGTCATCACCATCGATAAACATGTCTGAGGTTTGTCGCGCTCCCGCGCCGCAATATCCACACGCTTTTGACATGTCGTACGACGTGCCTTCACGCGGACCGCCCAAGCAATTCTTGGAACCATCGGGATACACAACGAGCAACGGAGCCGCTTGAAGTTCATCTTCGGTGTAGATGTCGCTGCGCCGCAGCCACATTTCTTCTTTGTACAAGTCGAGCAAACCGAGGATGTGCGGCACACGAGGGTCGTTCTCGTCAAGCGTTATTTCGACCCGGATGCGCTCAGTGCTCCACACATCGATGTCAACGTCTTTCTCACCAAGCCCTACAGGGTCGAGGATGGTGCGAGCGCCCCCAGGAATGTTCTGAGCATCAAATTTGATGTATAGCGTCGTTTTCATGTTGCTTTTGCGTCAGGGTTGCCCTGGGAAGTAGTGCTTGATGGCCTCGAGCCAGTGGGGTTTAGTCTTGTAAATTTCTTTGTAGATCGTCCACAAGACTTTCAAGTTTTTGGGTTTTCCTCCATCCGCCGCCTTCCACGCCGCAGCGAGGTCGCTCGTGATTTTCTTGTGCTCGACGTCCGTGAGGATGATCGACGGCGCGTTCTCTACCCCTTCAACGCCAAACTCCTTGAAGCCCTGCTTCTCGAAGATCTTGTGCGCTTGGAACTTCCCCCCGAGATCTTTCGTAAACTTCTGCCCGATCGAATACGGCAGAATGGTCTGCATCTCCTCCAAACCCTTGGCCATTTCGAACTGGCCGTAATCCTTGACAAGCTGATCGGCCATCTGGATCGTGGTTTGATTGACCTCGTTGATAACCGTTCGTTGGCCTCTCTTCGCAAATTCAGCGACCTTTTCAATGAACTTTTTCGGCGTTAGTCCAACGCTGCTCAAGACCTGAATGATCGCCACGCCCGCCTGCAGTGGCGGAAAGCTGAATCCTCCAACGTTTGTCCCGCCCGGCATCCCACTTCGCGACCCGTTTGGATCCTTCAGCGAATGCGTCGTATTCCCTGAAGCCAATGCACCGGCGACGCTCATCTGCCGCGTGACTTCTTCCAAGAACGTCAACGGTGGCCCTTTGCCATCCGGACTCGATGATGACGTCGTTTTACCG
>JANORL010001227.1:0-29689 GCA_031415295.1 Polyangiaceae bacterium
TTCAAGATTACGACGAGCGGCGAGATGCGCGATTATCGAGTTCATATTCCGCCGGGGTATGATGCGCAAAAAGAAGTAGCGGTCGTGATAGCATTGCATGGTTATACGCAGAAGATCGACGATTTCATGGGGATCACGCATTTTGCAGAAGCCGTGGACAAACGCGGAATGATTGTGGTTTTTCCGCAAGGCAAAGCGCCATTGGGCGTACCTGGGTGGAATGCGGGAACGTGTTGTGGAACGGCCCAAGTACAAAATACACCCGACGTGCAATTCATTCGCGATATGGTGGCGCGGATCGAGGAAGATTATTGTATCGATCCCAAACGAATCTTCGTCAGTGGTTTTTCCAATGGGGGCATGTTGTCGCATCGTCTTGCTTGCGAATTTTCTGAAAAAGTTGCCGCGATTGGTGCCGTTTCGGGAACCATGGCGATCGATCCATGCATTCCCAAACGAGCCGTCCCGGTATTACACATTCACGGCACGAGCGACGTCGTGGTTCCGTACAACAATCCCGTTACGGCGCAGCCAGTGCCCAAAACAATCGAAGGTTGGGTGGCGCGAGACTTTTGCCAACCTGAAAAATCCATTGTATATTCCAAAGGTTCGGCATCATGTGAACGCTATGGTCCATGTAATGCTGACGTCGAGCTTTGTACCATCGACGGCGGAAGTCATGAATGGCCCGCCGGTGGAAGCGCGATGGGCGTGGGAGACATCGTCGCCACCGAATACATTCTCGATTTTTTCGAAGCGCATCCGATGCCTTGAAAAATAATGCTGGCGAGCGTGGTGGTTTCGTGTTATGCCGCGCCCCGTGTTACCTGGACTCGACAAAAAAGTAGCCATCGTGACGGGGCATCGAAGTGGGATCGGCGAAGCAGTCGCCACCTTGCTGCGTGAACACGGCGTAACCGTTCACGGCTTTGATTTGCCCGACGTCGATTTGCGCGATCTGGAATCGCTTGTGGGGCACGTCGACGACGTGGCCGCGCGCGAAGGTCATATCGACATATTGATCAACAATGCTGGCGTGACGCATCTCGGGAATCTGCTTCAAACGACCATTCCGGAAATGAAGAACGTTTTGACAGTGAACCTCGAGGCTCCTTTTCTACTGATGAAGGCCGTCATTCCGCACATGCTGCGGGCGGGCGGAGGGGCCATCGTGAACAATGCGAGCGATCAAGCATTCATTGGAAAGCGCGATAGTTCGATTTATGGCGCATCCAAAGCCGCGCTCGCGCAACTCACGATGAGCAGCGCGCTCGATTGGGGACCGAAAAATATTCGCGTCAATTGTGTCGCGCCTGGAAGCACAGACACGCCCATGCTTCGCAAAGTCGTCCAAGAATTGTCGACCATGCGAGGTGAAGATTTGTCGCGCGTGTACCAAGCGTCCATTCCGCTCGGACGTTTTGCCCATCCACGCGAAATCGCCTGGGTCATTACGTTTCTTGCCTCCGATGCGGCATCGTTCATGACCGGGGCCATCATTCCTGTCGATGGCGGAGGCGTCGCGCAATGAGTGCGCCTGTTGTTTTCGTCACCGGTGCCTCTCGCGGTATTGGCGCATCGCTCGTGGGTCGATTTTCTCGCGGTGGATTTGCTGTTGCGGCCTGCGCGCGAAGCCCCATCGATTCGCCACATGTGGAGCTGGCTCTTGAGTGCGACGTGAAAAACCCCGAGCAAGTCAAACGCTCCGTACAGGCGATCATTGAACGATTCGGTCGCCTCGACGTCGTCATCAACAATGCAGGTTTGGCGGGTGCGAATTCGCTCGACCCGGCGGACGATGATTCATTTTGGCACGAAGTCATGGGTGTCAACTTGCACGGCACGTATTATGTTTGCAAACAAGCTTTGCCGTTTTTACCTGACGGGCACGGCCGAATCATCAACATTGCGTCGGTGCTCGGATTAAAAGGTGTACCGGATCAAACGGCGTATACGACGGCGAAACATGGCGTTATTGGTTTTACCAGGTCATTGGCTCAATTCGCAGCGCCACGGCGTATTACAGTAAACGCCATTTGTCCGGGGTGGACGCGCACGCCGATGGCCGAAGGACGTATGCGCGATTTGGGACTCGACGAAGCCGCATTAGCGAAATCCGTTCCCCTGGGCCGAATGCTCGAACCCGACGAAATTGCTGACTTCGCATTTTACCTGGCTAGCGAATCCGCGGGGGGCATCACCGGACAAGCGCTCGTCATTGACGGTGGCTCTCTCGGGTGATTTTTTATGGTTCGACCTGATTGCGGACGAACCAGAAAAAGTCCAGGCCACCGCCTGGTCCGGGTCGAGGGGTGAACAACCCTCTTTGACGTCGGAGGCCGGTCGGCGTGAAACCCAGCGCAACGCATAAAATAAAAAAAACTTGACTGTCGCGCGATTTCGCAGATGATGCGGCGCATGTTTCGATGGGTTCCTAATTCCAATCGACAAATGACGTTACGAGCGCCCTGGCTTGCCGCTGTTGCCTGTACGTCGATCGCAATCTTCTCCATGATTCCAGTAGGTTGCGGTTCACCGGTACGAGGTGTCGATTGGAATGGCAAACGTTTGCCCGTTGTCGACGTCCACCTTCATCCTGGCGATTGGGACCACGTTCCCGAAGATACGCGCAAGTTTCTGGCCTCGCGATTTCCTTTTCCACTTGGAGTCGATGCGGAATCGGCTGCCAGGGGGACGCTCAGTCCCGAAAGCATCCTGTCGGAACTCGACGCCGCTGGTATTTGGGGAGCGGGGCTTTTTGCGATTTATGCCCCGCGGACTGTGGGTGTGGCGTCGAACGAACTCGTTGCCGAAGACCTCGCATATGCCCGAGATCGTTACTTTGGATTCGCGTCTTTGCGCGTTGATCACTGGAACACCGACCGCAATGCGGAAATCGACCAATTAAAGACCACGTTATCGCGGCCGGGATTCATCGGCATCAAAGTCGCGCACGCTCACCAGCATTTTCGTATGGATGAGCCAGCCTATTACGGGATTTACGAAGTATCAGCTTCGATGGGCAAACCCGTGTATTTACACACTGGCACGAGCCCATTCCCTGGCACGTCGCAAGAGCCTGCATATACGGATCCGGTGTACCTCGAATCCGCCATTCAAATGTTTCCCAAGGCGAGGTTCATTCTGGGACACCTGGGATACGATTTTAATGAAAAGCGACATGCGGGGCTCGAAACGTGCATTCGTCTTGCGCAAACCTATCCCAACGTTTTCCTCGAACCTTCAGCGCTGGGATCTGCGACATCGGATCCAACGGGGGAAAACCTGAAAGAAGCAATGCGACGCATGCGGGAAGCGGGGGTCGTGGGTCGCATTATTTATGGCAGCGATGGCCCGCAAAGCCCTGGGTTTGTCAAGGGTTACCTCGACCGTACCGTCGCGGCGATGCGCGATTCTGGCTATACGGAACAAGAAGCGGCGGACGTATTGGCGGGCAATTTTGCCCGAGTGTTTGGCGTCGTTATCCCGAAGGACGCTGCGGAATGAACATGAAACGTGAAGTATTTGCAGGGATCGCCTCTTTGCTCGGTCTCTTGTTTTACTCGGCCACGTCCCTTGCAGCCGAGCCTCCGAAGCCGGCCGTGAATCGCGCCGTCTTGGATGCCATTGGAGGTGCTCCGTCGCGCGGCGACTACGTTCTCAGCATTCAAGGTGGCTGGGCATTTTCAGCACTACGAGCCCAAGTGGGATTGACGAAGCGTTTGGCGCTCGTGAGCGAAGTCGAGTCGGTGCTTTTCCTTCGCAATCGTCCCATGCTTGGTGTTGGTATGCGCTGGGTCGATCATCCGCGTATTCGTATCACCGGCGATGCCCTCGTTGGTTGGCTCTTTCAGAACTCGGAAGAAATTCGCCGCGGACCCAACGCCGAACTTCGAGTGCGTATTGCCATCCCATTTCGACGATTCGTTCCGTATGCCGTGCTCGGCACGCGACACGCCCTCCTCCCGGATCTCACGACCATCGAGCGAGCATCGGGCACCGACACGAGTTGGTCATTTCGCCACGAATGGACACCTTGGGCGACGATTGGCTTGGGGTTTGGTATTTCGCGTTCCGTCGGAATCGACATCGGTATCGATTACGGATGGGTCGATGCACCAAACACGATAGCTTTGCCTGGCATTCATGCCGGATTGCATTTTGGAGGTGGCCGATGAGCAAGGTTTCCATCGCGTTGTTGGCCGGATTCACCTTCATTACCGGCTGTATCAATGTGGAATCGAATCTTTACGAAGTTGCACTTTCGGGACAAATCGACGTAGCCCCGGGAATGTCCTCGACCGGCGAAGTGCATCTCGAATTTCACCATGCGCAGTCCGTTGGCGTGGGGGAACTCTCTCATCCGCTCGGTGAATTCGCGCGCCAAACCATTCCCTCGATCGGATCTACGAGCCAAACCTTGTTGTACCCAAAAGACGACGGTGCTGGCTTAATCGTTTATGGATGGCTCGATGCCGACGGCGATGGTGCGCTTTGCGCGCCAGGGCAACCGCGGACCGAACCAGCCGGTTTGGTCGTGGTTTCAGGCTATCCTGCGCATGCATTGTCGTTTACGTTGACGCTCGACACGCCTTGCGTGGGTCCAGAGTTCATTTATCCGTGAAGAAGTTCAGTGCCGCCTTCGTGCGCGGCGTGACGTGGCAGCGGCCGCCAGCCCCAGCGCGTACAAAACACTCGGCCTCCAATCATCGCTACCCGCCACATCACACCCACACCCATGTGGGCGAAATACGACAGGCGGCGTCTTGCCAAACGCCTTGTCCCCCGAATTCGACTCCCAAGCCGGTAAGGTCACACGGTCGACGATATCGGCCGCTGCAGCGACCACCGGAAACGTAAATGATACCTCCAAATTATCGCGATCCACCGTAGGGTGCTGTTGATTTTCCGTTCGTTTTGGAACGTCCCGAGCAAGATGGGCTCGCAGTTCGTCTGTTGAAACCAATCCATCTCCGTTGCGATCGGCACGCTTGCCGGTCAAAGCAATCAGAATCTCTTCTGTGAAAACACCATTGGCGATTTCATCGAACTCGTAAGAAAATTCTGAACCGCGTGACGACGATATTACGATGGCCCCTGTTCGTCGCGTCAAATCGTTGTAGATATATCGTTCACGGTCGAAATATTGGATTTTAGGTACCGATGTTTTTTGCGGCGTATTGGCTTGCGCCACATCGAGTTCCAATTGCCGAGCTGATCGCGCGACCAACGTTTGGGTTGTCGCGGGAATTCCCGTCAATGGAGCCTCGTCTTTTTCGCGTTCACCAGATTCACACGTGTCCATCAAAAAGAGTTTTTTACGCGGATGAATCCCCATGAGCAAATCTTCGACGACCTCGAATCGTGCCGCTGTTTCCGAAAGGCGCTTCGGATCGACTTCATGCGTTGCAAAATAATAATCGGCCGCGGAATCTGGTGCATGCAGTCCGTGTCCCGCAATGAACAGCACCACTGTGTCGTTTACGGTCGCAGTTTTCAAAAATTCCTTTGATCGTCGCACGTTTTCTACCGTTGCCATTTCGTTCACGTACGTCCGCACGTACACCTGGCCAAACGCGCGTCCAGCACCAGCTCGCAATACATCCCCAAGGTCCATCACGTCTTTATGAGGATAACCAAGGTCGTACTTGGAAGTCTTGTATTTCGATACGCCAAACGCAAGATAATAAAGATCTCCCTTCACGACCTCTTTTCGTTCGACGACCCGCACAGCGCGTAGAGATTCGGCCCCGCGCTCGTCCATGACGCTCACTTCGATTTTGTTCCGACCGGACCCCAATTCAAGGCGTTCTTGGAGGCGTATCGTCCTCCCGGAAATGGTTTTTCCCAGTGCACCCAAAAGCGGAACATCGTTGACAAAAACGTTATACCGCAGAAGCTCTACACCTTGGGCGACCGCGTTGAACTTCACGGTCGCCACGTTTCCTTCGACGTCGATGCTGTTGATTGTCACGTTTGGGGTTGTCTGGAACGTCGGTATGGCACTTTCTTCGGTGATACCCAATTTCTCTAGGCGCCTTTGGTATCGCGATCGAAAGTGGGCGATGATTTCCGGATTGCCCAGCCCCATTCGTTCCAGCAACAAATCAGGTCGATTGTTGCGTACGGCGAGTTGGTCGATCTTGTAACCTTGCAGTCCTTCGACCGCGGCGACGAGCGATCCTCCTTTGCGTGAAGCATCGAAATAGCCGTCGTCGTCGTACACCAGCCATTCGTCACCCGAGGCAAGCATCGTGACGGAAGCTGGTTTGTCGAGGCGGTACATTTTCGTCGTACCTCCTTGACCAGCGATCAACAAATACCTGCTATCTGCGGAAAACGCGAGTGACGTGACCCATTGTGGATCGCCACGAAACGTAAACGCTAGATTGCCCGTCGCCGTGTGAAATACTTCGACCGTCACGCTGCCCAAAGCGAGTTTGTCGGCATTGGGCGAAAAAACCATCGATTGCACCAACCCGAGAACACTCGACGTCATGCTGGTGCGCACTTTCCCGGTTGGAACATCAATGATTTGTACGATGTGTTTGCCCGGCTTTCCATGCTCCATGAATGCGAGGGCCAGCGATTGTCCGCTTTCGGATAAGGTTGCCACGATATGACTTGCGCGCGTCATGTCGAATGTTTGCACCAATGAATCACGCTCGAGGTCCCACACGCGAATGTCCGTGTGTCTTGACGATGTGTCGAAATTGTTCGTCACAACGAATCGCCCGTCGTTCGACGTAGTGAGCACGGTTTCGGACACGTTGCTTTGTTTTCGTACAATTTTGTCGATTTTCGAACCTGATTCGACGTCCCATTCGGAAAGAACAATTTCGCCCCACGTCCGGTTCGTGATGGGATCCGAACCGCGACGTTGTCCGGTGACGATCAATTTTTGCCCATTGCCGGACACGATGAAATTGGTTCCAATCGTCGTACCGGTGTCGCGCATGATATTTCGTTGCTGAAACGTTTGCAGATTTACGACGAAAAACCCACTGTCACTGGGCGCCCACGCGCGCGACGCATTGGCGGCAATCTTGGCCGTGAAGTTGGCATTGGGTATCGGTTGCGAAGTTTGCAAACCTAGACGCGCGAGATCCCATGATGAAAGATGCACCATTTTTCCATCGAATGCGATCGTGGAGGCCCGATTGCGATCTGGGGTCAAAGCAGCGGAATGTATCGAAACGACAGGGGGTTTGTCAGTCGCAAAGGATCGTATCTTCTCCCGCTGCATGATGTCCCATAAATCCAAACGTCCTTCAGCGCCATAAATAAATCGTTCATCCGAGACGAACGCGAGTCCCGTCGCGAGATTCGATTCAGTCACCGTACCGGATCCCATCTCGTGGCCGGTGTCGAGATTCCAAATGCGAAACGCGTTCATCGTCGCCGTGAGTACTTTGCGACCATCGCTGGATATTGCCAGCCCAGAGGGAGCGTCTGCACCGAAAGCCATGCTACGGAGCAGTTTTCCCGAGGCGACATCCACGACATCGAGCGTATTCAATCTGTTCACGGTGGGTGGTTGGGTGTAAACGGCGCGCGAACCGTCGGCAGCAATGGCAAGTCGGTTTGTCGGGGCATTCCGTTTGTTTTGATACCGCAACGTGCTTTGTGCGACATCCCAAATTTCGCATGTGCCATTCACGCGCTCTAAAAACACCACGTTCCCGTTGTTGGGGACAAACATGACCGAGATCGTGCGAGGATCCAGTTGATTGGGCGGGGTTCCCGCAGGGGGTGGCGTGCCAAACGAACGCAAAATCTTGTTGTTTTCAATATCGTAAACATGCACCGTGCCGCTTGGGTTTTCCCCCAGAATGGCTCGTTTACCACCGGGAACGACCGCGCTGACGAAAATGCCGGAGGGTCCGACTTTTTGCGTAAATTCGCCCGTGATGAGGTTCCAGTCACCGGAGAGCAGCGTGCCTTTGCCATTTATGATGGAAAAAGTGAGATAACGTAGAGCTGCACTATCGTTCGTAAAGGCAAACTTGGGCGCGCCAGGAGGTGCAAGCGTCCTCAAGATTGTGCCACTTTCGACATCCCACACATAAATACTGCCGCGGTGTAAAGAAGCCACGAGCCGTCCGTTGGGCGAAACCGTGACGTTCGAAAACGCGTCGAGCTTGTGGACGAGTTGCGGGGTCATTGTGACGGACGTTGCCCCGGATGACGACGGTGCTGCATGAGCGCACGGCGCGAGGGAAATAATGCCGAGGGCGAAGGCGAGAGCAATTTCGGCTTTTCGAGTGACTTTGCGCATGGCAGTCTGGAAAATGAACGCGCATGATCGTCATGACTGGCGCGATACCGTTTCATGTAACATGCTCGCTTCGTGGCCGTCCACGAAGAAGAGGCTCCCTCGCCCGACCGGTCGCCCGTTGGTCCGGGCGCAAAAATGGGACTCGTGGGTGGTGCCTTCGTCCTGATGATGGCCGGACGAATCATGGGAGCGGCCATTTCACCCCTATTGCTCGCGCATGCGCCATTGGCACTTTTGGTGATCAGTCCGGTGATTGCGCATCTGGTTATCGTGGCCGCTCTTTCGGCGGCAGTGCCCTATTACGCAATTGCGGTACCCATAACGATTACTCAAAGTTTGCTGGGCTTTTTTCTTGGCCGTATGCAGGGGCCCTTGATCGTTCAATTTTTGGTTCGCAAAGGTTTTTCGACCGAAGACAAATTGCAGAGTCTCCTGGCTCCGCTCCGTGTATCGGCTCCGCTGCTCGTATTCGTTGTTCCTGGCCCCATCGTTTGCGCCTTGGCAGGAGCGTCAGCCGTTCCACAACGAACCTTTTTGCCAGCGCTCGTAGGGTCGCAATTGTTGTGGGTCATATTGTGTCGATTGTTTGGTCAGGCTTTGCTTGGCAGCATTGCCGCGTTGCGGGAGGGAATCGTGCGCCACGCTATTCCACTTACCGTTGTAACTTTGCTCATCGCGCTCATTGTGCGTTTTCGAGGTTCGATACGGCGGACGTAGCAGCCAAGACGCGGGGGTTGTTCTTTGTTCGCATCTGCTTATTCTGCGCTCATTCGTGATTCTAGGGCAATGCGCTACATCCAGCTCGTACGTGTGTATTTGAGTTTGTCGGCACGCGCCGCTGCGCCGCTCGGCACACCCATTTTTTTCGGTGTATTCGTCGTCGCTTTTATTGTGTTTGGTCCAACCGGCATGCGTGCTGCGGACCTCGTATTCACCATGCGAACCACGCCTCTTTTGTCAATCGGCTTGTGGCTCGTTTGGACCGTTCTCGTTTTTCCCATCGCCCGTTTGGCACTTATTCCGCCGTCGTCCATGTATTTGCGCTGGCTCCCAGCGCCGCGGACGATATTGTACGCATCCGCGGGATTTTGTGCATTGATAGTCGAATTGCCCTGGATGATTCTTTGGGGGCGAGGTGAGGGGATTCCCTCCGCATTGGCCGCCGGTTTTGGTGCATTGACCCTGCACGCATCGTGGGCGACGCGCCCGTTCGGGCTCCTTCACGGTCTCCTTTGGGTCGGATGGGCATTATCGGCATTTTTACCATTTCCCAGGCTCGCATTGTTCACGGCGGTGTTGACCTCGGTATTCGCTGTCAAACGAGCCATCGATCGCGCTCCAGAAATGCACGCAATGGCGCGCGGCGTGCAACGTGTACGCGCCCCCTCGATGGCCCTGGCCCTGGCGCACACCACGTACGTGATTCGCAAAGAATCGGCAGTTTTATGGCGAATGGTTTTCTTATCGAGTTTGGCAGGGCTAATCTTGCCGCTCGCCGCTCGAGGTCATGATCTTGAAGCTTCTTCATCCTTTGGAGCATTGTCTCTTGCTCTTGCCGCGATTGCCCTCTCGCCGGCCATGTCCGGCGTCAGTGGTGCCGTTTTGAGGTCGGAGCGTCTTTCAGATTGGTTTTGCGATGTTCTTGGCATTTCGGCACGGACGCGGGTCATCGCATCGGGGTTGGCCAGCGCAAGCATTGGTGCGCTGGCCGGCGTTCTTCTTGGTGTGGTCGCGTCATGCATTCTTCATGATCCCGGATCGGTTATCATTTTTCGGGTGATTACGATTCCTGCATTTTTCGGTGCTGCGACTGGCTGCGTATTGACGGGTTTGGCACGCGAAGCCGGAGCATCTCCGCAACGAGGTGATCGAGGTATGGTATCAGCGCTCGTCGTGATGATCGTCGGTATCGTATCGGCGTCGTGGTGGGGAGAACTCGCGATTGGAGTGCACGTGATGGCGGCGGTGATAAGTTTGGCCATCATGCCGAAACGAATGGAAATTTTGCGTCGCCGTCGGGGGATTTCATGACGCTATCCGTCACGGGTCTCGTCAAGCTTCTCGGGGGCCGCAGGGTGCTCGATAATATAAATTTGGATGTTCCGGCGGGACAAACGCTCGCTCTGTTTGGCGAAAATGGCGCGGGAAAATCTACATTATTGCGTATTCTCGCCGGCGTCATGGATGCCGATGCTGGTCGCGCCGTCTTTGATGGGCAATCGCTTCTCGAGCTGCGTTTGGCGGAACGAAACTATCTTGGGTATGTTCCCGAAACTGCGGATGCACCGCCGCATATGACGCCACGTGAGCTTCTGGCGCTGGTAGCGTCATTAAAACGAAGTCGTCTACCGGATGCTTCGCTGCTGCATCGCGTTGGAATCGATGCGTATGCCGATCAAGTCGTGGGAAGCCTGTCACTCGGTCAGCGTCGTCGAACCTGTTTGGCCGCGGCACTCGTAGGCGATGTTCGACTCCTGTTGCTCGACGAACCCACCAATGGCTTGGATGCGGCTGGTGTGCGTATGCTCGCGGATGTGCTCGATGCTCATGCTCGAGCGGGTGGCATTTCAATCGTTGCCACGCACGACGAAAAGTTTGCCGACATGACCCATTCTCGGCGATTACGAATGGTTGCAGGACGACTAACAGATTCTGAGTGACACTGGAAATCTTGTTCGTCGCGGTCGATTCCCGTCGACTTTGCTTCAACGCCGTGAAACCATGTCTCAACCGCGCCAATACGGCGCCTGGAGGCATACTCGATGACTCTCAAAGTGGTAGGCGCTGGCTTTGGGCGTACCGGAACGTTATCTCTAAAAATCGCCCTGGAAATGCTGGGCATTGGACGCTGCTATCACATGATGGAGGTTTTTCAGAATCCTGGTCATGCTGAACTTTGGAATGCAGCAGCTGATGGTAACGCCGACTGGGAAAAGATTTTTGCAGGGTACGCGGCGACAGTCGATTGGCCATCGACATACTTCTGGCGGGAACTCGCGAATGATTACCCCGACTCGAAAATCATTCTCACCCACCGGCCCACCCAATCGTGGATCAAAAGCGCCAAGGATACCATTTTTCGTGACATTGGCACGCCAACGCCGGAAGACAAACCCCACAGGGCAGCGCAAAAGAGCATGGCCAAGAAACTCGTCCTGGATGGCACATTCGGCGGCAACGTCGAGGATCCGGCGCATCTCACCGCCGTGTACGAAAATCACCTCGACGAAGTGCGCCGCACCATTCCCTCAGAACGATTGCTCGTCTACCAAGTAAGTGAAGGTTGGGACCCGCTCTGCAAGTTTCTGGGCATTCCCGTACCAACAGTCGATTACCCCAAAGTAAATTCGACCGAAGAATTCAAAACCCGTGTCGTGGCCCTTGCAGACGCGGAAAAATAAGCCCGCCGGGGTTTCGCAACCCACTTCGACTTATCGAAACACTCATTGAAGAGTAGGCTCAGCGTATTCTCGCGAGTTCCGCCGATGGCAGGTACTGCGGCGCTCGTCGCGCTTTCGTCGCTTGTTCGTACGCATAGGCGATACGCAGCAACAACGGCTCGCTCCACGGTCGACCAATGAATGAAATGCCTACAGGTAGCCCAAAGCTGTAGCCCGCAGGAACCGTGATATGCGGGTACCCCGCTATCGCTGGTGGGCCAGACACTGCAAAACCTTCACTGTCTCCATTCACCAAGTCAATCGGCCAAGGTAAACAACCCGTCGGGGCCACCAATGCGTCGAGTTTTTGACCATCGAGAATCGCATCGAGACCTTGGGTCTTGGCGAGACCACGGCATTTTTCGAGCGCGTCCACGTATTCTTTGCTTTTCAGATCGCCTTTGGTTTCCGCCTCGATGAACAATTCTTGCCCAAAAAATGGCATCGTTTGGTCACGGTGTTTGTCGTTCCATGCAATCAGTTCCGTAAGACTTTTTACCGGTACGCGTTCACTAAGCGTCGCCAGATAGGCATTGAGTGTTGCTTTGAATTCGTAGAGCAAGACTTCTTTTTCGCTTTGCCAAAGTTCATCGATCGTGGGCACATCCGTTGGATCTACGAGTTCCATGCCAAGATATTTCAAATCCTTCAGGGCCAATTCAATGATCGCATCGACTTTGCTGCTCTTGCCGAATAAACCCTTCCGCATCACCCCAATGCGCAACCCGACCGTGTTTTCGCGACCCAAGTATTTGGTATAGTCATGCTGACCATTCTTGACCCCTTGCGCGCTCAGGGGATCTCGAGAATCGCCCCCAATGAGCGCTCCCAGCAGAATCGCCGCGTCTCGGACCGTGCGGGTCATCGGTCCAGCCGTGTCTTGTGTTGAAGAAATTGGAATGATTCCCGCGCGGCTCACGAGGCCAACCGTCGGTTTGAGTCCCACGAGCGAACACGCATAAGCGGGCGATACGATGGAACCGTCCGTTTCAGTGCCGATTGCAGCAGTCGCAAGGCTTGCGGCAATGGCCGATCCGGACCCCGAACTGGATCCACTGGGACTACGATCGAGAACATATGGATTGCGACATTGTCCACCGCGGCTACTCCACCCGCTGCTCGAATGCGTCGATCTGAAATTCGCCCATTCCGACATATTGGTCTTGCCGAGCAAAATGGCGCCCGCTTCCCGCAGGCGCGCTGCAACGGTCGAATCTCGAGCGGGGATGGATCCCGCGAGGGCCGTCGAGCCAGCAGTGGTCGTCATTTTATCAGCTGTGTCGATATTGTCCTTCAGAAGGATCGGAATGCCGTGGAGCGCACCACGTGGCCCTTTCGCTGCTCGCTCCCGGTCAAGTCTCTCAGCAATTTCAAGCGCTTCGGGATTCAGCTCGAGCACCGCGCGTAGTTCCGGCCCTCGGAAGTTCATCGCGTCGATTCGCGCCATGTATTTCTCGACGAGCGAGCGCGACGTTTCTTGTCCATTACCAAGTCGGCCCTGGAGATCCGAAATCGTAGATTCTTCGAGGTCGGCACCAGGATACGTTTGTCGTGTCGCATCAGCGCACGAGGCATTGGGAGCCGCCGTCGAGGGGCGTTCGCTGCCCGAGCAACCCGCAACAAATGCGGCACCGAGCGATGTACTCGTGGCAATGAAACGACGGCGATTGAGGTCGAAGCGAGGATCTTTCAAAGTCATGGTCGTAATTTTCGTGAAGTTGGCACGCTACTTGGGACTTTCGTACGTCGCAAGCAGAAAACGTAACCCTGAAGCGATTGCGACTTCAATGCGGAACGTCATGTTCGACAACTGCATTGTTCATTCAAGGTGACGCGTTTGGCAGACTTTGGTAGCTAGCTCAACAATCGTCCACTTCCCAAATGTTCCCTTCGGTATCCCCGACGAACAGTTTTCCTTGCACCGAGATCATTGTCCTCACGGGTTTGTCCCATCGCCCTACGTGTTGACTACTTTCTAGATCCCACACGTCGACGCTTTGCCCACCTACCACCACGATGTTTGGCCGGATAAACACCGCGAGCCCCACTTCTTCGAATGGTTCAGCACGACGAACTGCTGGCGGACCCGAACCTACGAGTGATCGTGCCGGCTGACCCTCTTTCCATGTGCGCACTTCCGTCGCGCCAGGCGTAACAACCCAGGACGAACCGGGATCCATCACAAGCTCGCGCGGAGCAATTCGCGCGTGCCTTCCCAATGCTTTGATCCGGCTCCCCGAAATATCCCAAATCATCAACGTTCCATCAAAAAATAGCACTGCTACGAGTTTGCCCCCGTGGCCCGAAGCGACCATGCAAATCCCGCCTCCGTCATAATCGGACCAGCTTTGCAACTTGCCCGTGACTTTGCCCCCGTCGAATTGCCGGATCGTCATTTTCTCGTCCATTGTCGCCAGGACGTACCGCTCATCGTCGATCCATGCCACATGAGCAGGAAATCCATGTAACTTGTGCGCGTTGGTTTTGCCGGTTTCCAGGTCCCACAATGTCAATGGAGTTTTCGCATTGTGCGCTGCGCATAACGTAAACGCGCGCCCTCCGGGCATGGGTACGACCAGGCCCAAATCATCGTCTGTTGTCAGAATCAATCGAGGACGATTGACGTTTTCCCAAGGATCGAAAACACTGACGTGATTATCTTCCAGCACCAATACGAAACGTCCATCCAGTGACAATTCGATGCGCACATTTCCGAGATTGCCAATCGTCGCTTCGCGTGAGCCATTCCAAATCGTAACGGCTCCAGCGGCATGCGCCACCAGCGTTTGTCCGTCGCGAGACACTCGCAATGCTTCAACCGAGCCACTTACTTTGTGAATGACGCGGGCGGACAGCGTCCGGGTCGACCCCAGAATGGTGGACCCGTGGGTTTTTTGCGCGGCGAGGGCCGCGAGCAATAGCTTTTTTGGCTTTGCTGTGAGTTTTTGTTTTTCCAGTGCTTGCAAAATGGGCAGAACTTCGGGCACAGCGTTTTCGCTCAAGAAATACAACGCAAATTCTCGCTCTTTGCTCATGAGCGATTGGGCGAGCCATTCGCGCGCGCGAATGCTACCTTTTTCGAGTGCCGCGGTCACACCTTGTTGCACATACAGGCGCAGGTATTCCCGCGAGGCGAAACGCGCAAAATAATCAAAACCCCCGATGGGATCCCATTGGGCGAAGATCTGCAGCACATCGAGCCACGCCTCGTCGGAAATGGTATCCGATAACGCACGGGCATGTAATGCAGGCAAAAATGATTCGCCAAGTGCAGCGGCGGCTCCTACCAGTGTCGAACCGCCATCAATACCCCACCAAAACGAAGCAATCCAGGGAATTTCCGGGCATAAGGGCGCAAAGTGAGCACACAACTGCCGGGCCGTTTCCTGACGATGGTTCAACCGACACGCCGTAACATGCAAGATCGCTGGGAGATCATCGGCTCCAAATTGCGCGAGCGTTTCTTTTAGGCTGAAACGAAAGTCGCAACGCTCGGCAAATTCAGGCGCCAACGCTTCACGCGCGCGTTCAATTGCATGTTGGGACGTCTTGGCCATTGCTTCCATGACGGGTCGCAATTCGTTTGGCGGAACCATGCAAAAGTGCCGCCAACGGTGGGTCTCTTCCGTATCGGGCAAACGATTCGCTAATTCCGCTGCCCGTAAATGGTGTTGCGTGTGACCCAAAAATCGAGCAACAAATGCAGGAGGCAACGAATCGAAATGTTGATCAACGAGTTCGATTCGTTCATCATTTCCGAGGTCATACCAACATTTTTCGGCGAGATTCACCAGCGTTGTATTGGACGAACGCAGGTAGCGGATCGTTTCTGTCGCATGTTCTTTCGTTGGCTCGAGGTTTGGCAAGACATATTCGGTTTGATCTGGCTCGCCTAGCAGCGAAAGGAGCGCAGCTTGTCCCTCGTGGCCCATTCGCCCCAGCGCCTTGTAGAGTGCTTCGCGCTCGAAATCCCACTCTGCAGTTTTGCGCGCTTTGCGGAGGATATCGACGATAGCGTTGACCAGTTGTGTTGTCGGAAAAACTGTCAACGGCCAGAGTTTAGCGTGCCAATTCTCGTTGTCCGCCAAGTGGGCCAGAAGCAGTTCTTCACGCGTTTTCGCTTCGACCGTACCGAGCACGTCGCCTAACCCTTCCGTATCGTGCTTCAACATGGCTTTGGCCAGCGTATTCCATTTGGACGGCCATGGCTCATTGTTTTGAGCGCGGATTCGAGCCAATGCTCCGACGTGTCGTCCCCCGTTGTCGGAAATCCAATGCCCGTCTTTCGCTTCTCGCAACAGCTTTTCGAGACGTGATTCCAAATACGGAACGATCGCTTTGCCGCGCATCGCCAACCAATGGATCGCTCGACGGTCTGGCCAAACTAGTTTTTCCACCAACGATGCCAATTGTGATGGGGTGGCATATTCGACGAGAGGCGCCAATGTGTCCATATAGACGCCGACCTCTTTGACTTCGCCCAGACATGCAAACGACGCACGGCCAAACATCGACCCACTCCACAAATTTTCCCATCCGGCAAATTGGTCCGGACACCAAGATCCACGCCAAAGAAACGCACTTCCAAAACGATGCAGCGCATCCGGCGGCATAACATGCGCCTCCACAAGACCACGACGGCCCAGCGCAAAAAGAAGCGCCGATCCCGCCGGCTCCGACACGTCCGCCCATTCAAGTGGCGTGCGGTCGGTCGTCGTTGTCAGGAGTTTGTCGAGTAACTCCTCGAGTTCTTTGCTCCAACCGTAATACCCAAGCCCATCGACGCGTTCTTGCCACCCCTCGAACCAATACAATTGGGCGCCCTTGAGTTGCCTGAGCAGCGCCAAAAAATCCTGCGCGTCGAACGTTCCCGGTATCAACATCGAGACCACGGCGCGTTCATGACCCACAAGACCCCCTTTGCCATGACGTACGAGTGCCCAAAGCGTATCGGCAAGACGTTCCGCATCACCCGATACCGCTGTTATCAGCATGGCGGGTGTCGTTCGAACTTTTCCGCTGGCGAGACGTTGCAGGATTTTTTCGATGTTGGGCGCAAGGTGAGTCGGGTTCACGGCGCGTACTGTAGTCTACGGGTGTTCGTCCGTGCAACCATTCTCCGACAAACGCACGATTTTTTCGTCCGTACGTTGGTCAGCGAACGTGCATATAACTAGCAAACATGAGTCCGTTTCGTTCAGGCCGAATTCGCCGCTTCTCTCACGATCCGCATTCCGGGACCAGATCCACCCCGCCGAAAAAAGCATCCACCAAAAGCGCCATCGATTCTTTGTTTTCTGGCGCCCCACATTTGAAAGCCGGAATCGGCAGGGGCTTTCCGTCGATCATCAGCCGTTGCTCGCGAAAATAACGGAGCGCAAGTTCCGCTGCGTATTCTTTGCCGTTACCACCGTCGATGAACGCATAAGGTTTTCCATTCATCGTCGTATCCGTCGGCGCATACGGCTCGAGGCACTTCAGGCTTCCTTTACACGTTGCCAAAATGCGGGCTTCAATGGGAGCGAGTACGCGGGCGGAAAAGTTGTCTTGCCAAACATCATTCAAGTGAAAAATTTCGTGAAACAACGTGTCCCGCACGGCTTCGTCGTGAACGTTGACGGTTCCATTCAAGTTGTACCCAATGTTCCGACCGACTGCGAATGCGCTTGGCGTTCCTCCATCTTCCGTATAAAAAAATCGAAAATCGAGTGGTCGATCAAGCATGACGATCGGTTTGTTTTGCCGTTTGGATAATTCCTGAAAAAAACGCGCATACTCGCGCATTGCGTGGAGGATCCATTGCAAGTGGTCCTTGTTCCTGCCAATGGGACGCGCCGGCTTGAGTTGTATCTTTTTCCCCCTGCCGTCCTGATTCGTCTCTTCCGGCAAAAGACCCGCAAGCGAGCCCGTTTCTCCGTACAACGTCAGTGCCAATTGTTTCGATTCTTTTTCATCCGCATAACGGAGCGAAATCAAACAGCGAATTCGAGGTACTTCGTCGAGCGTCAATGGGCATGATTCGCGCAAATCCGTCGTACGCAGGTGCGTCGCCAGAAACAATACCCGTTCCGCAGCTTCGGCACGTCCTGGATACGTGGGAGGCGTCGGCTCTGGGTTTGGCACAGGTGCCGTCGGCGTAGGTACGGATGGAATCGTGGATGCGCTCACGATGGGCGCGGTCGACATGATTGGCGCAGGCGTTGGCGTGCGTTGCCGAGAAGGCGGCGTGCCGATACACGCGTTCAAGCTCGCGAAAACAAAACCACAAACCATCGCGGCCCGGGCCATGATGGCATTGTTGCTGGTTTCGAGCTTTTCGGAAAGGAAAAATTGGCGAATGCCGGAACGTTTCAAAGCAAATTCAGATGAAAATGTGGTTCGGCGCCGTCTCGCTCATCCATCATCGTCACGCCAGCTTCCGCTTTGACGGCATCTTTGAGCGCTTGCTCGAGTCGCCCCTTCATGTTCCACGAACGCACATCGACGGCGTTGGCCTTGAGATGCTTCGATACGAACACATTGCGGCTCATTTGCCCTTCGATCACTTCGCGCATCGCGCGAATGGTGGCTTTGCGCTTCAAACGTTTGGCCACCGCGTCACGGTATGCATTACGGACTTCCGTGGCTGCTCCCTTGTTTTCGTACAGCGCCACGATGTCGTCACCATGCGCGAGTTTGTCGTACATGAGTTGGGCTTGACGAACTGGCGTACGGGATCCGCCGGTCACCACAAGTCGGCTTTTGGTGGCTTTGAAATATCGACTGGCGATTTGCTCGAGACGTTTGCTATTGGCGTCAGTGAGGCGTAAGTCGCGCGCCAGGATCTCCATGTGCATGGTGCCTTTCACCTTGCGCAATGGTTCGTCTTTACCACTCTGTGTTTTCCCGACGCGGATGCTCTTTATGTCGCCACGGTCGTTACAAACACTACATTCACCGGCGATTTGCACACCGCTTTTGACGTCGGCTTCGACCGTCTCGACTTTGCCTTCCGTCGTCGAGATCTCGATCCGGACGCCCATCGGTTTGTCGTAGCCACTCTTGACTTCGATGTCGTATGCGACGTCGACCTCCTGGTCCTTGTCACCATCTTGCGTCGCTTCGGCATTGGCACGCGAGCATGTGCGCACTTCGAGCTTGTCGTACCCTTTGCCACCCGCTCGCCAGCTCGTGCAGTTTCTCGTGTTTTCTGCACGCGCATCGCCCGACCACAACGTTACGCTCGAGATCGATACAGCAACGAGAAAAACCTTCAGCGCCAAATGTTTTGACGTGCAAGCAAGCGCGCGACCCACCACGATCAACCTTCTTCCCGGTTCAGTGCACCCGGTACAAATGTTCCGTTTGCCCAGTGCCACAGCACAGACGTAGCGTCAAGCGGATCGTTCCAATTCGATTTTCACCGTTTAGAAACAAAGTTCGACGTGGTAAGCGTTGCCCCGCAGTTCACTGTGCACCTTTTCGCCGCTCTTCTGAATGATCGCCATCATCGGCTTGTTCTGCACCAACACTTCAGCCGAGAACCCCGCGAATCCTCGCGCCTTGCCAATTTCCACCATGCGCCGCATCAGCAATGTACCGATCCCACAGTTCTGCTGCTCGTCGAGCACGATGAGTGCAAAATCCGCCATTCGTGTCGCGGGATCCACGTCGTACCGCGCCATCCCGATGATCTGCTCGGAATCATTCTCCACACGCGTCACCACGAGGGCCATGTTGTTTTCGTAGTCCAAGTCGGCGAGTTCTACCATTTCATCGTGCGCCTGTTCGCGATTGCGTTGCATGAAACGCCGGTACGTGTTTTCGTCGGACAAACGGTAAAACAGATCGCGTAACGCTTCTTCATCGGATATTCGCGCCGGCCTCACGAGCACGGACGTATCATTCGGAAGTTTTTCTCGTCGCGCTTCGCCCCAGGGATACGCTGCTTGTACCACGACTTGGTCCGGAAAAACGTATTTGCGCTGTTTCGCCGCTGCGAGAAGGTCTGCGCGATGATCCGGATGCGCAATTTCAATCAGCGTTAGCGCCCGCTGCCGAATGTTCTTGCCCCACAAATCAACAATACCGTATTCGGTCGCGATGTAATGAACGTCCCCGCGACTCGTCACGACACCCGCGCCCGCCTCCAAAGCAGAAACGATGCGACTCACCGAGCCATTCTTGGCGGTTGAACGCATGGCAATTATGGGTTTGCCCCCGCGGCTTCGTGCGGCGCCGCGAATGAAATCCACTTGTCCTCCGATTCCCGAAAAAAACCGGCCCATGAGCGTATCCGCAGCCACCTGTCCCGTGAGATCCACCGCCAGTGCCGCGTTGATCGCAATCATCTTGTCGTGTTGCGCGATGACAAACGGATCATTCGTGAAACTCGCTGGTCGCATCTCGATGAACGGATTGTCATCGACCCAGCCGTACAAATCCCGTGAACCAATGATAAACGATGTGACGATTTTCCCCGGCAACACCGTCTTTTGGCGGCACGTGATGACGCCTTTTTCCACGAGCGTTTTTACGCCGTCGGAAAACATCTCGGTGTGAATGCCAAGGTCGTGATGTTTGTCCAGGGCAGCAAGCGTCGCATCGGGAATCTTGCCAATGCCCAGTTGCAACGTCGCACCATTCGGAACTACGCTCGCGATGTGTCGACCAATCGCCATGTCGATGTCGTCGAGCGGCTCGGGCTTGTGTTCATGTAGCGGTGAATCCACCGGGATGAGTTTGGCGAGACGATCCACGTGGACAAATGAGTCTCCATGCGTACGGGGCATCTGCGCGTTCACTTCGGCAAGCACGAGATCGGCCGCATCGAGCGCTGCACGCGTGATGTCGACGGAAAGACCGAGGCTGCAATACCCATGCGCGTCGGGCGGGGACACCTGCACGAGCAGGACGTCGATACGCACGCGTCGCGAAGAAATCAACGCCGGAATTTCGGACAAGAACACAGGCATGAAGTCCGCACGGCCTTCGTGGATGGCGTCGCGCGTGTTTGATCCGATAAAAAATGCCGTGTGGCGAAATCGTTTTTCCAGGCCGGGTTTGACGTAGGGGGCCGATCCGAGCGTCATCAAGTGCACGATCTCGTTGTCTGCCAAGTGATCGCCGTGTGTGACGAGAGCGTTCACGAGCTGATTGGGTTCACACGCGTGAGATCCCACCATGATGCGGCGGCCCGGAGAAATCAGTCGAATGGCGGCTTCGGGCGTGCAGATTTTGTCCCGATACCGATCTTGCCAGCTGCTCGAAATCACGTCGATCCTCCTGCACGCCTGCACTGTGCCGGCGAGTTGTGTCGTGTAGAGACTGGTTACGCAAGTCCATTACTCGCGCTGCCGACGCTCGTTTCATCCCTGTACGCGGCGACTTGTGGTACGTTCGGCGATCGTGACCACGCAATTGCCTGGCTCAGGCGCTATTTTGGGGGGCGATTTTCGGATTGAGCGGCAACTCGGAGCGGGAGGCATGGGCGCCGTTTACGTGGCCGAGCAGCTCAGCACCGGACGTCGTCGCGCACTAAAGCTCATGCATCCGTCGCTCGTGAGCGATACGAAACTTCGCGAGCGCTTTGAACAAGAAGCGCGTGTTGGCGCGCGAATTCCAAGCGATCACGTCGTGCAAGTGATTGCTGCCGGTATCGATGACGCCACGGGTTCGCCGTTCATCGCGATGGAACTGCTCGATGGGGAAGATCTTTCCGCGACGATTGCCAAGCGTGGTGCCCTGCCGCCGAACGACGTTCGCGCAATTCTGCAGCCTGTTTGTCATGCCCTCGGTGCCGCACACGCTGCGGGTATCGTCCATCGAGATCTAAAACCCGAAAACATTTTCTTGCTGCACACGCACGATGTGCAGCGATCCTTTGACGTCAAACTACTCGACTTCGGCATTGCCAAGCTCACGGCAGATGCGCGAACGATGGCTACGAGTGCGATGGGCACGCCGTTGTGGATGGCGCCCGAACAGACCGATCCTCGCGCGAAAATCGCTCCAACTGCAGATGTTTGGCCACTGGGACTATTGGTCTTCACAATGCTTACGGGCCAATCGTATTGGCGCGTTGCGAGTGATCCATCGGTCAGCATGCAGGCGCTGATGCGTGAGATCCTCTTCGAGCCCATCGATGCTCCTTCTGTTCGAGCTGTCGAGTTAGGCATAGATGTTCCCTTGCCCGTGGGGTTCGATGCGTGGTTCTCGAGGTGTGTTGATCGCGATGCTACGCGGCGTTTTTCCATGGCAAACGAAGCTTGGCTGGCGCTCGTTCCGGTGCTTGGTGCCGAAGTAAAACCACCCGCGCACCTCGCGTCACTCGCGATGGCTGATGGTGGATCCAGCCATCGACGAAAACTCGAAGTTGACGCGACGGCGCCCATTGGTGCGAATCACGTCGAGATGGCGGCGACGAAGCCGGTGTCAGGTTTGTCCGGGATGGAGGCGACGGTCGATGCGTCGGCGCTTGCCGCGGTTGCCGTGTCTGGACACATGACGGGTTTGTCCGTGGGGCAAACCGTTCCTACGGTCGTCGCACCTGCACGCTCGAGTGTGCGAACATTCGGGGCGATCGCTGCAGCTGCTCTCATTGGTGTCGTGTCCTGGCAAGTGGCGACGTCGCGAGCCGAGCGCCAGCACCTTACGATGCAAGAAAGCGCGTCGTCGCCTCGTTCGTCAAGTGAAACCCCTGCGCCTGATGCGACGAACTCGGTAGGTGCGGCTGAGGATGCTCGACCAGCGCCGGGGTTGTCTTCGAGCGTGGCAACGCCGGTCGTTATTCGCGACGCACCATTGTCTAGTTTCTCGGCGGTTGCTTCCGCCGCGCCACCAAAACCGGCCGCACCAGCAAAACCGAAGCTGCCAGGATTCAATGCGGAAGAGGCACAGCGTTCTCTGGAGTTTCAGGCCCGCAGCGCGAAAATACACTGTGGCCGTATGCCCGGAGCACGTGCTTTTGGCGTGACCGTGACGTTCGAACCGTCAGGGCGGGCGATCAAGGCGAAGGCGAACACATTTGTGGCTGCACCCACGGGGATTTGTGCCGAAGGTATTCTGTATGGCGCCCTCGTTCCCGCCTTCGATCCGGCGTCGGGCAATGCTGTGTCGTCGGTAGCGATTTCGCTGGATTAATTGGTTTACTTGGCCATCATCGAACGGTACGCCATTTGATCGTCGTACATTTTTAGAAACACGCCATGTTTGCGATCGTGGAACGCTCGGACGTCTCCGCCGTTCGGGTTCACCGCGAGACCACTTTCGGTCATGGCAGCCATTGCGGCCAGAACGCTGGGTTGATCGCCGGACGCCACGGCGCCCAAAATGGCTGAACCGAGCAGCACTGCTTCGGGTTCTTTGGGTAAAACCACGCGGCATCCCGTCACGTCCGCGTGCTCACGGAGAAAAACCGGATTCTTTGTATCGCCACCTGTGGCAAACAACGTTCGAATACGGTAACCCGCTTTGTTCATTTCCGTAAGAATGTGCCGTGTTCCGTGCGCCAGCCCTTGAATCGTCGCCAAGTATTCAACCGCGAGCGCGTCGACATCGTTCTCGAGTGACAAACCGCTCACCATTCCGCGTAATGTAGGATCGGCTCGTGGGGAGCGATTGCCATGGTGGTCCGGAAAAACATGTAGACCTCGGGTCAATTCCGCAGGAAATGCCACGCGCGCGGAAAGCACATCCAATCGTTCGTTCAGCAGCGCATAAACGGTTGTCCCTCGTTTTCGCGCTTGTTCGGCGAGTTCGGGGCCTCGTGCATGCGACTGAATCACGTGATCGATGAGCGCTCCCGTGGCGCTTTGTCCGCCTTCCGTGAGCCACAGGCCGGGAATCATGGCCGATGCGTACGGACCCCATACGCCGGGCACAAATCGAGGTTCGCGCGACGAGGCCATATGACAGGTCGACGTTCCGCCAATCAATGCGAGCCGTTCTTCCATGGCTGCTTCGTCGGGGGCTTTTCCGCCATCGGGAATGCCGATCAATCCGAGGCCTCCGGCGTGCGCATCGATGATTGGTATCGCCACGGCCGTTCCCTCTGACAAACCGAGTTCTCGTGCGGCTTTCGCGGACAAACCCCCAGCTCGTTCGCCCATGGGTCGTACGCGCGTGCCGATACGTGCATAACCGGCATCCACTAGGTCCCCCAAACCAATGGCGCGAAAATACGTATCATCCCAGCGTCCAATGCTTCCGTTCGTGCCGGGTTCGTGCCCCAAATACGTCCATTTGCAGACGGTTGTGCATAGCGATCGCACGTCGACGCCCGTAGAACGATAGGTCAAGAAATCGGGTAAATCGAAAAATCGTGCAGCTCTTTGATAACTCGTGCCGAGACGCTCGGATAACCACAAGAGTTTCGGGGTTTCCATTTCGGGCGAGATCACGCCGCCGACGTAACGAAGCACATCGTGATTGCCCGCATTGATACGTTTGGCTTGTTCGATTGCGCGATGATCCATCCAAACGATGACGTTCCAATGGTCATTTCCCGTCGGACTCACGGTGACGGGGGCATCGTGTTCGTCCAACAGAACGAGCGAACACGTAGCATCGAATCCGATTCCCACGATGCATTCTGGGTGATTACCGGCTTCTGCGAGGGCTAAGCGGGTGGCTTTGCAGGCGGCTTCCCAAATTTCGTCCGACGATTGCTCGACGAAGTCTGTTTCGGGGCGGTGCAACGTGATTTGATGTACGCCCATTCCGAGGCGTATTCCATTGGCGTCGAAAATGGCGGCGCGTACGCTTCCGGTGCCGACATCGATTCCGAGATAGTGGCGATCGTTCATGGTGATGTTCGTCCGAGGAAACCGCGATTGTTGTTCGGCGTCAAGGAATCCGTGCTGGAGTGACCCGCCTAAATTCGCGAATCGCGCAAACTCTCAAAAATACAAGTCGCAAAGTTTTTTCTGGTACCACGGTCAAACCCATGGTATAAGTCGTACATGGCTCAGTTTGCGCAGGACCGTAGTTCGAGTCAGATGAGAAATGCGCGTGCAAGGTCTTCGTATCCTGCGGACTGGTACATCGAGGACAACCAATACGTGGGGCAGGAACCTGATCATCAGGAAGTCGAGTTCATCATGCAGAGCACGCTGCTAGCATGGCGAAAACGTACAAAGCAGGAGCATCTGTTGGTTGGTTGCGAATTCACGTGCCGTTGGGATCCCAAGTTCCCGAAAGTGGGCGTTGATCCAGACGTGTACGTCGTCGATAGACCTCCGGCCCGAAACAAGAAGGGATATATTGGGAGCCTTCGAACCTGGAAAGCTGGGAATTATCCGCCGCTATTGGCGATAGAAATCGTCAGTAATTCGCGGCCTAGAAAAGATTACAAAGATTCCCCCGAGAAACATGATTTGCTGGGTACGTTCGAATTGTGGATCTTCGATCCCCATTTGTACGGATACACCGAAGAACAACCACCCGTTCTTTTGCAAATTTTCCAGCGAGAAACGAACAACGCGCTTGTGCAGAAGTATGCGGGAGCGGGGCCATATCGTTCAGATGCGCTTGATGCATGGGTGATGGTCATCGAAGACGAGTTGGTCATAGCGAACGACTGGGAGGGCAAGGACCGCTGGCCAACGCTGGAGGAAGAAGCGCAAAGATGCGCGGATGCTGAGCGCGCCGCGAAGGAGGAGGCGCTGTTGCGTGCCAACGAAGAAACGAAGCGTGCCAACGAAGAAACGAAGCGGGCCAACGAAGCCCTGAAGCGTATCGCCGAACTCGAAGCAATGCTTGCCAAACCCCGGTGAAGTTACGCGAATTGTCACCACAAAATAGTTTGTCCTCATAAGAAGACGTTACTCGCAACGTTTACTTGACAAACCTGTCGTGGTACGGTCGTTGGTCCCGTGAAACCTTCGCCGCAAACTCGCATGACTGCTCGCTGCGGGTTTATACTCGGGCCCTCATGTTTCCTCGAACCCTACGTGCCCTTCTCCTGTTCGTCGCGCTGCTCTTCGTCGTCTCGTGCAACCGCGGCGGAAGCAGCAAAACCCGCATCGCCATCATTCCGAAAGGAACGACGCACGAGTTCTGGAAAGCCGTTCATGCAGGGGCCATCAAAGCATCACGCGAGATCAACGTAGACATCGTGTGGAAGGGGCCGCTCGAAGAAGACGATCTGAAAGGCCAGATCGACGTCGTGCAGAGTTTCGTAGCGCAAGGTGTTTCAGGCATTGTTCTGGCGCCGCTCAACGACAAGGCCCTGGAAAAACCCGTTGCGGATGCAGTGAACGCCAAGATCCCCGTGGTCATTTTCGACTCGGATGTTGCCGGGGACAAACACAAGAGTTTCGTGGCTACAGACAACGAAGCTGCTGGGCGCATGGCCGGTGAAAAGATGGCGACGCTGCTTGGCCGCAAGGGAAAAGTCGCGATTTTGCGATACCAAGAAGGGTCGGCAAGTACGCAGAAGCGAGAACAAGGGTTTCTCGAGGTCATACGGAAGATCGACACGATCACCATCGTGAGCGACAATCAGTATGGCGGGGCGACGACGGAAAGTGCCTTTGAAAAGGCCGAAAGTTTGCTTGCCGCGCAAAACGCAGCCACTGGTGGCATTCAAGGTGTTTTCTGCCCCAACGAATCGACGACGTTCGGCATGTTGCTCGCGCTGCGCAAATCAAACCTCGCGGGCAAAGTATCCTTCGTGGGATTCGATGCGTCGGACAAACTCGTCGCGGCGCTTCGTGAAGGTCACATTTCAGCGCTCGTCGTGCAGGATCCGTTCAAGATTGGGTACGAATCGGTGCGCACCATGGCGGAACTGCTCGCGGGCAAACCTATCGAAGCGCGTATCGATACAGGCGCGACCGTCGTCGATCGCGGCAACGTCGCCTCGCCGGAGATCAAGTCGTTGCTCGCGCCTGATCTTGCTACGTGGCTCAACAAGTGAAGGCGATCGAAGCGCGTCTCGTGGCGCGCGGGATCGAGAAATCATACGGCGCAACGCGGGCGCTCGTGGGTGTCGACTTCGATGTTCGCGCAGGCGAAGTGCACGCGTTGCTCGGAGGAAACGGGGCAGGCAAGAGCACGCTCGTGTCGATCTTGGCGGGTGCCATCGTGCCCGATAGCGGCACTCTCACGCTCGAGGGTGCTTTGTATCGTCCACGAAATCCTGCCGAAGCGAGGCAAGCTGGAGTTTGTCTCGTGCATCAAGAACGAGCGCTCTGTCCACACATGACGGTGGAAGAAAACATCGTCCTTGGCAGCGAACCGGTACGTTACGGAGTGGTTTCTCGGGCTCTTGTTCGTGAGAAAATGCAGCGATCACTCGAAGCGATTGATCCTTCAGGTGCCAAGAAAAACCGCATTCGTCCAGATACACGCGTTGCGGATCTCGCTCCGGGCGAACAGCAGATCGTCGAGATCGCGCGAGCGATTGCGGACGAACGATGTCGATTGTTACTCCTTGACGAACCCACATCGAGTCTCGGGGCCGACGATGTCGATGCGCTTTTTGGTGTTGTCGAACGACTTCGCGATGCGGGGATGGCCATCGTCTACATTTCACACCATCTTGCGGAAATTCGTCGAATCGCGGATCGTTTTACAGTGATTCGTGATGGCCGTGCAGCGGGAAGCGGTCGCATCGATGACGCGCGCACCGATCAAATCGTGGAGATGATGGCGGGCAAGCGCGTGGAAGATCTGTATCCGCGTTCGGTGCGCGAGCCGAAAGATGTGGTGCTCGAAGTGCGGGGTTTGGCGGGAACGACCTTGCCTGAAGCGGCGAGTTTGGAGTTGCGGCGCGGGGAAGTTCTGGGTATCACGGGCCTCGTAGGGTCAGGACGAACGGAACTCTTACGCTGCATTTTTGGCTTAGATGAGGTTCGTCGGGGTACAGTGCGGGTAGCGAGTTTTTCGGGCCAAGCATCGCCGGCGAGACGTTTGCGTCAGGGGCTGGGGCTCTTGAGTGAGGATCGGGGAGGCGAGGGGTTAGCGCTTGGTTTGTCCGTGATGGACAATTTGACGTTATCGCGACTCGAAGGTTTGGGACCGCGTGGGTTTGTCCTACCATCACGAATGCGTGATGTAGCGAATCAATTCATTCAACAATTGGGAATTATCGCATCGGGGCCCGACATGCGCGTGGGGGCACTTTCGGGTGGTAATCAGCAAAAAGTAGCGCTGGCGCGGCTGCTTTATCACGATGTCGATGTGTTTTTGCTCGACGAACCCACACGAGGTGTGGATGTCGGCAGTCGGGCGGCGATTTATCAAATCATTGATCGACTTGCGGTCAACGGCAAAGCGGTGCTTGTGGTATCGAGTTCGGTGGAGGAGATTTTGGGGATTTCAGATCGCGTAGCGGTGATGCACAAAGGGAGGCTCGGGGCAGCGAAACCCGTGGGATCTCTCGATGAGCAGGCGATTTTGCTCGAGCAATCGGGGATGGCATGAAGTTATTGCGAACGTATCCATTTCTCGGGCCGTTGATAGCGCTCGTTCTCGTTTACATTCTGTTTGCCATTTTTGCTCCGCCGTCGTTCTTACGTATTGAAAATTTGGCGACGATGGCGCGACAAACCGTTGTCGTAGGCATCGCGGCTGCGGGCATGACGCTCGTGATTTTACTGGGCGGAATCGATTTGTCCGTGGGATCGACCGTTGCGCTGTCGACGGTCGTGGTGGCTCTTGGTTTACGGGCGGGTTTTTCCGGGCCAGTTGCGGCAGGTGCCGGCGTGATGGCGGGTTTGGCCGTGGGCCTTGTGAATGGAGTGCTGTCGACAGCATTGCGCATCACGCCGTTTATTGTGACCCTTGGTTCGATGAGTGCGATTCGCGGATTGGCGAAAGGGCTTGCGGATAGTCAAAAGATTGATGCACCGCCAAGGGGCCTCGACGTATTGCAAGCAGGACTTCCCGACGGGTTTGGCTGGGCCATTTTTCCGCCTGGCGTGTGGATCATGCTTTTTGTGTCGGTGGTCGTTGCGGCAATGCTGGTGTACACGCGTTTGGGGCGACATATCGTAGCAATTGGCTCGAATGAAGCGACGGCGCGTCTTTGCGGCGTGCCTGTGTCGCGTGTGAAATGGTTTGTCTACGCAGCGGCAGGATGTTTGGCGGGTTTGGCGGGGGTCATGGAGTTTTCGACGCTGACCGTTGGAGATCCAACGGATTCGACAGGTTTGGAGCTAGAGGTTATTGCCGCGGTCGTGATTGGCGGCGGATCGCTCGCGGGCGGTGAAGCTTCGGTCGCTGGGGCGCTTTTCGGAGCCATGCTGATGACGGTGATTCGCACGGGATCGACCCATTTGGGCATTGACAACTGGGTACAGCAAATCGTGACCGGTTTGATTATCGTTGCGGCTGTCGCGATGGATCGAGCGCGACGCGGTTCGAGCGGAACATCGCGGTAAACCGTTTTCCATAACGTCGTGGGTGGAGTTGGGGCTCGTCCGATGTTTTTTTCAAAAGGCGTGACTTTTAGCGGGATCCCGTTTATGTTGCGGCCAAAGGGGGCCGTCGCTTCCTTCATCCCGGAGTTTATATGGACCTAAAATTTGTTTTCGTCGCCGGAGCTGTTGGTGCGCTTGCAGGTTGTGCGGGATCCGCCGATGGGTCGGTCACGAATCCGACGGACACCACAGCTCAGCCCGATCCAACGTCCACGGAGCAAGCGTCCGTGGACGAGAACCTTACACGACTGCGTACCCTCACGGTGTTTACGGTGGGTGAACTCATCGTGAAATTGCCTGCAGAAGCAACCAATTGTTATGGTCCATGTCCGGGTTCGGAAGCCGCGATAACGAAGGCCAAAGACGAGGCCGCAGCGCGCCTGGACAAACTCGCCGATGTTGCGGAAGCTGCCGCCAAAGCGCCCATCGCGGATGCGTGTGCGAATGCGACGATTGATCAAAACATTGCCGCGTTAAAAGCGCTTCAAATCGTGGACGTTCAGGGGTTGATCAAAGAAGAGCCCAAGAACAATCCCAGTTGTTACAATTTTCCGTGCTCCGACGAT
>JANORL010001228.1:0-11959 GCA_031415295.1 Polyangiaceae bacterium
CAAATTCGAGGTAGAAGCGAAACTGTTCGCCATTGATGCGGGGGTGATGCTCGTCGAATTGGTGGCGATGGAAGTGGCGTTGGGTCCGCTGGGCGGCGCCAAATTGATCGTGTCGGCGGTGACCAAAGGAGCGAAAGCAGCGACTATAGTGGCGGGCAAAGGTTCGGAATTGCTGACGTTCGCGACGACCAAAGGGGGCAAAGCGCTCACCGCGGCAATGAAGCGTTTGGAAGACATTCCGATTTTCATTCCGGGCGCAATGGGTGGAGGCGGTGGATTCGTTCGTATTGGAAAAGTTATCAATGCGTCGAAAAAAGCGATATCGAAGATCAATGCGAGGGCGTTGGAGAACGCGTTGAAAACTGCCGGATTCGAGAAAAAGATTGGCGAATCGACGCACCACATGGTCGCACATTCGAGCGAGGTGAAAGGGGCCGAGAAGTGCCGCAAGCTTTTCGCCAAGTTCAAGCTTGAGATGAATGCAGAATACAACGGCGCTTTTTTGCCTTGGACCACGAAATCGCCGAATCCCAATGGCGCGTTGGTGCATCAGTTACTCGACAACCCGGATTATTACGCAAGGCTTGCGTACATACTCGGCAAAGCAAAAACTCAAAAGCAGGCCATCAACATGCTCAAACGTGTCCGTGAAACCCTTCTCGATGGAACGTTCTACCATGCAAATTTTTGAGCAAAGCAGCGGCAGGGGTTACGAGACCCTTAAATGCCTCGATGACGGATGGGAAACGCTCCATCACCTCGACGGCTCACCAAGGGCGTCAACCTGGAAACCTCTTCGGGTACGTCGGGTCCGGCCATCCCTCCGACAGAGATTTCGACCCTCCGACGGTCCTTCTTGTGGGAACGATTCGCTCATCCTCCGTCGCACGGCGGTCGACGCTCTTCGCGATATGCTCGACGCCCACGGCGAACTTTTGCCGCTCGAAGACGAGGAAGGCGTGGAACTCTGGCTACACAATACGCGTACGCTCGATGCCTACGACCATGAACGTACGGTGGGTTCTCGGGACGAGGATGGGCGTGTTTGGATGGCGAACAACCACGTGTTCGTCCCTTCCGTCGTAGAAGGGGTGGATATCTTCAAACAACCACTCTCACAAGGGGGGGGTAGCATTTACCTCTCCGAACGTTTCGTGCAGCGATGGAGGCAAGCCAAACTGAAGGGTTTGGATTTCCGGCTCGTATGGGATTCCGATTTGCCCCCGGAAGCGCAGCCAAACAGATGGACGGGTGAGTGGAAGTGAAGGAATGAGCGAAAGGCCCATCGCGGCAAGAACTGCGTCTCCGATGCCGATTGGTGCGCTTCAATGGGTAAACGCCTGGCATCTTGGGGCTGTCAATAACGAGTGGGGTAACGCTCGGTAAAACCAAACGTTATGGGCGGGATGACGTGAGTCGCGCGCTCAACCCTCGGTCGGCGTTGGGGTCGGCGTTGGCGGCGTTGGTCCACCCGAGCGCACGCCGCGACTCATGAAATCGAGCAGCAAACGAAACATCGGCTCGAGTTCGGGCGCAAACTTCATTTGCTCTTTCACCTGACCATTGACCCGTCGCAGCAGCTCCCACGCCTCCGCATCGAATAACAAATTGGCTTGTTTCAGCGTCGCAAGGACGACTTCCAGATCAACGATGACTTGATCAATGCCGTCCGCTCGCGCGCACGCTGCCGAAAGCGCCGCCGACGTCACGCCCGCCGGCAGGGTCAGCTTGGCTCCCGCTTTATCGATCGCATCTGCCGTTTGCGTACCCACAAGACCAATGCCGCGCGGCGCTTTTGGTATTCGTTGAACCTCGTCGGGCGAAAGCGTGCCGGCATTTGCTGGTGGTGTAAGCATATTCGGAACGGTCACCGTCACGGTGCCGTGTTTGATATCTGCCATCTTCGTATCTCCTCGTCGTGTTGTGACATCGAACGAACGCGGCGGACGGGATCGCAACTTTTGGAAACATGCAACACGACGTACGTCGCAATCGTGCAACGAGGTCGCCAAGCGGTGCAAGGGAGCGCGATGGGCAGTGTGACTGACCACTCGGAGCGGTCCTGCGGATACCTCGTCGTGCACCTGATGTGCCCATTAGGCGGTCTGGCTGACCACTCGGAGCGGTCCTGCGGATACCTCGTCGTGCACCTGATGTGCCCGTTAGGCGGTCTGGTTGACCACTCGGACCGGTTCCATGGTGCACTCGGAGCGGTCTGGAGACCGCTGAATTGGTGCGTGGACAATCTTCACAGCGCCACAGCGAAGGCAGATGCGCCGAAGTCATTTTTCGATGAAGGTTCGGCGGCGGCTCCTGCACCTAAGCTCTGACCAGCCTCGGCGTCCACCGTGGCAATCGAATGCGCAAGTGTGCACCTTTATCGGTATCGACAAACTTAGCGTCTCCACCATGCGCACGCGCGATCTGTCCGACGAGCGCGAGCCCGAGCCCCGCGCCTTGACAAACCGTAGTTCCGCGCTGAAATGGTTCGAAGAGACGTACCCGCTCGTTTGGCTCGATTCCCGGACCTTCATCGATGACATCGAGAACAACGTCGACGTCGTCTTCGTCGATGACGATACGCACCGCCGCCGGTGACGCATGCAAAAGCGCGTTGTTTACCGCATTCTCACAAAGCACGGACAACAACGACTCGTCTCCACGCACGATCGGCGTGGCAAGTGGCTCGTATGTCAATCGTCCCGCCGCTATCCAGGAGGCACGCCGACAAACCTCTTCGACGATATCGCCCAGCTCCACAGCATCGTGGCGCATGCCTTCCGCCGCGCCGACGCGTGCCAAAACAAGCAACCGCTCGACGAATTTCACAATTCGTCTCGTCGACGCTTGCAGGCCCTCAATTCGGATGCTTTGCAAGTGTCCCGTCGGCGGTTCCTCCGCAAGTAGCTCCAGCTCACCCGAAAGCGTCGTTAATGGCGTTCGCAACTCGTGTGCTGCGCCAGCCGCAAACAATCGTGCCGCCCGTAGTGCCTCCGCACGTCGATCGAACAAATCCCGCAATGTTCGCCGAAGCGCGTCAACCTCATGCACGCCATCATCGGGGCCTAAATCGGTGGATTCGTCCATGGGCGCATTCTCGAGCCGCACCCCGAGCCTCACCAGAGGCCCAACCGCCCAACGCGCAAGCCCTCGACTCGCAAGAGCCCCAATAAATGCCGCGACGATGGCCGCTCCCAAGATGATGCCTACGATAAATTTTCCTCCCAGCGTAGGCACGTCATCCGACGCGACAATGCAGACGAGAGGCCCTTTTTCGACAACACAGACGCGTTTTTCACGTGGAGTTGTCACCGTCATGCAACCGCTTGCAAACAATGGCAAAGTCGCGTCTCCACCCACCAACACCCCGTCGCGACGAATCGCGAAGCGTAAACCCATCCGCTCGAGCTCTTTTCGTTCCGTCTCGATATGCCCTTCAAACGCGTCCGGCCCGAGCGTGGAAGCTTCGGCGAGAATCTCGACCGCTTCTTCGCGCATTCGTCGATCCTCGGCCCGTTCGACCTTTCCCTCCGCAAGCGTCACCACCGCAATGGACGCGAAAAAACCTCCACCAACAGCCGCGAGTGCCGCGACAAACGCGACGCGACCAACCAGCGTCCACGTGCGTCGTTCAGTCGACACTGAGCGCATATCCGTGGCCTCGCATCGTGCGTAGAACGTTCTCACCAAGCTTGCGCCGAATTCGCGCCACAATAACCTCGAGGCTCGCCACCGCATCCACGTCAGTGCCCCAGACGATATCGAGGATCTCTGTGCGCGCGACAAACCTCCCCGCCCGCGCCGAGAGCAGTTCGAGCAGCGACCATTCCCGTGCAGTGAGAGGCACTTCAATGCCCGCTCGTTCCGCCCGACGCGCGCGAAAATCCAGGACGGCCTCGTGGCAACGAATTTCGAGGGGGCGCAGTTCCGGCCCGCGACGACCGAGAGCTCGCACCCGAGCGCGTAGCTCCGAGACAGCAAATGGTTTGCCCAGGAAATCATCCGCACCCGCATCGAGCCCCGCCACGCGCTGGGGCACGCTGGCATGCGCGGTCAACAGAAGGACCGGCGTGCAATTTCCAGCAAGGCGTAGGTCTCGACAAACGTCAATCCCCGAGCCGTCAGGCAAGGCGACGTCGAGTACGACGATATCGATCGAAGAGCTTTCGAGTTTTGTACGGGCTTCTTTTGCCGTCGCAGCCGTAGACGTCTCGTGTCCGTCACGGCGCAAGGTTCGCGCGAGCAGATCTCGTACTTCCTCGTGATCGTCGACGATGAGCACCCGCATCGCCGCATCCTTTAGCACGTGCGACGTCCAGGAGACGCGCCGAGTTTTGCGCCGTTCAGGTAACGTTCAGGCACGTGTGTTTTGCTGCGCGCGATGCGTTTTTCGGTGTTCACTTGCGTTGCGGTGCTGACGGCTTCACTGCTTGGATGCGCGACTTCACCCTACGATCATGCGTGGGTTGGCCGCGAGATCGCACGCGGGTCGGGTCACGCACCAGGCGATCCGATGCGCGAACCGTCATTGCCACCCGATGTTCCGGACCTCGTCGCGCTGGGCGAAGACGGAGCCATCGCCGTTGCACTCTGGAACAATGCGGCGTTTGGCGTGGAACTCGCACAACTCGGTACTTCGCGGGCCGATCTGGCAGAAGCGGGTGCCTTGCCAAACCCTACGCTTTCGTTTCTTTTGCCCATGGGTCCTCGGCAGCTCGAATTGGGTGTCCTCGTTCCTTTAGCTGCGCTCGTGCAGCGGCCTTTTCGCGTGAAGGCTGCGAAACTCGATGTGGAACGAACGGCACGAGGTCTCGTGTTGCGTGGTCTTGATCTCGCGCGAGACGTGCGTCACGCGTGGATTGAAGCCGAAGCAGCCAAAGCAAGGGTCGCTGCGCGAGAGGACCTCGTGAAAACATGGCAACACGTCGCGAAAATTGCGCGAGCCCGACGCGACGCAGGCGACACTTCGGCGATCGAATCCGTGACGGCCGAAGCCGATACCCAAGACGCCGAGGATCAACTCCAGCGATCGAAGACCGATCTTGCTACGTCACTGGAGCGACTGCGGTTGTTATTGGGTTTGGCGGAGAGTAACCTGGGCGCGCGACTAGGCACGAGCGGATCAACGCTCGACGAACGCGAACCTGCCGACGAAACAGCATTACTTTCCCTTGCACTTGCAGCGCGTCCCGATGTGCGGGCGGCGGAGATTTCCGCCGAAGCTGCGGGCGAACGTATCGGTTGGGAAAAATCGCGGGTGTTTACGCTTCTCGGTCGTTTCGACGTTAAACCGATTGGATCTCAGGGAGGTTTGCCGCTTTTGCCATTACCAGGCGCGCAGCTCGATATCCCGATCTTCAACTGGAATCCGGGTGGCATTGGTCGCGCCGAAGCGGAACTCGTTGCGACAACATTGCGGTATCGGCTGCTCCGACAAACCATCACGACCGACGTACGTGTTTCGCGGCTGGAATTGACACAAGCTCTCGCGTCCATGCATCGTTTTCGCGACGTGGTTCTGCCGCTGCTCGAGAATGCTTCGACGATTGCACTACGCAGTTTCGAGGCCGGCGCCGAGCCGTACCTCGTCGTGCTGGAGGCAACGCGGCGGCTTCGGGATGCGCGATTGCGGCGAATCGAGCTCGAACTGTCCGTGCGGCGTGCCCGGGCAAACCTGGAACGTCACGTCGGGAGGAGACAAGATGCGCGCTGATCGTTTTGCACGGTGGAAACCCATAACGGCGCTGGTTGTTGCGCTAGTCGTCACGACGTCGTGCGGGCGTCGTGGAAGTGCCCCGACCTCGACCGATCCGCCGGCGAAAGTAACGCCTCGGCCTGGCGAGACGACGCTGTCGACGGTAACGCTTTCCGCCGACGCCGAAAAACGGCTCGGCATTGAATTCGCGACGGTCGAAAAACGGGTTATGCCCGAATCGATTTCGGTACCCGGCGAGGTCATGGTGCCAACGGGCGGCTCGATGCTTCTTGCTGCGCCTTTTTCGGCGACGGTTTCCGCAACGGCTTTGCCGAAAGTTGGGGCCATGGTGAAGCGGGGACAAACCTTACTCGACCTTTCGCCGTTTGCGCCACCGGATCGCGACGTACGCGCCCAAGCCGAAAAATCGGTATCGATCGCATCGGCGCGGCTCGCATCTGTCGTGACGCGCGTCGAGCGTCTGGAAAAACTCGTCAAAGAAGGCGGCGCAAGCGAAAAACAGATCGAAGAAGCCCGTGCGGAAAGGGACGTCTTGAAAGCTGAACTCGCCGCCGCGGACAAACGATTGGGTGCCATTCGCAAAGCGCCACTCGGCGCCGATGTATCCATTCCGCTTCGTTCGCCACGCGATGGCCTTTTGCGCAGCGTTTCCGTTGCGCCGGGACAACTTGTTTCTGCAGGTGCACCGCTTTTCGAGATTCTCGGCTCGCCGGCATTATGGGTGCGCGCTTCCGTGTATGCGGGTGAAGCGTCGCGTGTATTGGCAGAAGGTTCGGCACGCATTACAACGATCGGGACGGCATCGAATCAAGACGCTACGGTCGTCGCGCTTTCGGTCATGGCTCCGCCAACCGCGGATCCTACGAGCGCCGTTGTCGATTTTTATTACGAACTGCCACCGACTGCAACACGAAGGCCGGGTGAACGAGTCGCCGTGTTTCTCTCGACGAACCAAACTGCGGACGTGCTCGTCGTGCCATTTTCCGCTGTCGTTTTCGACGCAATCGGAGGCGCTTGGATTTACGTCGAAAAAGCTGAACATGTTTACGAACGCCGGCGCGTTGACATATCGCGCATCGAAGAAAACTTTGCGGTTCTTGCTCGAGGTCCCGCGGCTTCGACGCGTATCGTTCGTGCCGGCGCATCCGAACTGTTCGGCGTCGAGTTCGGAGTCGGCAAATGATGCGATCGCTCATCAAAACATGCCTCGAGCAGCGGTTTGTCGTATTATGCCTCGCGCTTGTACTCATTGTGCTCGGCGCTTCGCGCTTGCCTCGTATTCCGATTGACGTTTTCCCTGAATTCGCGCCGCCGCGTGTCGAAGTGCAAACCGAAGCGCCGGGGTTGTCGAGTCAGGAAGTGGAAACGCTCGTCACCGATCCAATCGAGCGGTCGCTTGAAGGTGTGCCGTTTGTTCAGGCATTACGATCGAAATCGGTGTCGGGTTTGTCGTCCGTCGTTTTGTTATTCGACCAAGGCGTCGATGTTTTGCAAGTGCGCCAGTTGGTGCAGGAACGCGTATCTCGTGCCGCCGCGTTGCTTCCCGCCGTTGCGCGTGCTCCCGTGATGATGCCGCCCCTTTCGTCGACCAGCCGTATCATGAAGATTGGGCTTACTTCGGCGACGAAAGATCAAATGGCTTTGACGGACCTCGCGCGTTGGGTAATACGGCCTCGATTGCTCGCTGTTCCCGGCGTAGCCAATGTCGCGATATGGGGCGAGCAGCCGCGTCAACTCCAAGTCGTCGTCGATCCAGCGCGTTTGCGTGATAGCAACATACGGCTTAGCGAAGTGCAAAACGCCGTGCGTGATGCGGTGGTGCCCGCGAGCGGCGGGTTTGTCGATACACCCCAGCAGCGATTGGGTGTCACGTTGCATCCGGGCGTGACGACTGCAGACGACCTGGCGAAAACCACGATTCCCCGGGCAAAACTCGGTTCGGTTCCACTCGGACAAATCGCGGAGGTGCGAGAAGGAGCGCCGCCGCCCATTGGAGATGCGATCATCAATGATCAGCCGGGCCTGTTGCTCATTGTAGAAAAACAGCCCTGGGGCAATACGCTCGAGGTGACGCGTGCTGTCGAGGCTGCGCTCATAACGCTTCAGCCCGGGTTGCCTGATGTCGATGTCGATCCAGCGATCTTTCGCCCGGCGAGCTTTGTCGAGCGTGCATTGCATAACCTTGGCGAAGCACTCGTGCTCGGGTGCGTGCTCGTCATCCTTGTTCTTGGAGCGTTTCTTTATAATTTCCGCACGGCATTCATCAGCGTCGTGGCCATTCCTGCGTCATTGCTCGCCGCAGCCGTCGCGATGAATGCGGTCATTGGCACAATCGACACAATGGCACTTGCCGGGCTCGCCGTAGCGCTTGGCGAAGTCGTGGACGATGCGATCATCGACGTGGAAAACGTTTTGCGAAGGCTGGCGCTCGAACGGGACAAACCATCTCCGCGCCCCGCGCTTTTGGTCGTGCTCGAAGCGTCCCTCGAAGTCCGAAGTGCGGTCGTTCACGCAACGGCAATCGTCATTCTCGTATTTCTTCCGGTGTATTTTCTCGATGGTCTTGCGGGCTCGTTTTTCCGGCCTCTTGCCGCGGCGTACGTGTTGTCGATTCTGGCTTCGCTTGTCGTCGCGTTGACCGTAACGCCCGCGATGTGTTTGGTTCTGTTACCGCGAGTCGCCGGCACACACCGCGAATCTCCGGTGGCGAGGCTCGTTCGTGCAGCCATTTTGCCGGCAGTCGAAAAGCTCCTGCGAAAACCCCGCACCGTGCTTGGCGCGACGCTTCTGATGTTGCTCGGCGCCTTCGCTGCCGTTCCATTTTTAGGTGAGTCATTTTTGCCGGATTTCAAGGAAAACGATTTCTTGATGCATTGGGTTGCCAAGCCTGGGACTTCTTTGGAAGAACTGCGACGGACTACCATTCTAGCGAGTAAAGAACTGCGTAAAATCGATGGCATTCGCCATTTCGGATCCCATCTCGGGCGCGCCGAAGCGGCGGACGAAGTTGTTGGGACAAACTTTGCCGAGTTATGGATCAGCGTTGATCCCAAGGTGGATCTTGCACAAGCCACGGCAAACGTGCAACGTGTCGTCGATGGTTATCCAGGGCTGCAACGCGATGTGCAGACGTATTTGCACGAACGGATGAAAGAAGCATTGAGCGGTGGGAGCGGATCGCTCGTCGTGCGGATTCAGGGGCATGACCTTGCCGCATTGCGAGAAGAAGCTGCGGTGGTAGCGCGCGAAATGGGCACAGTGAATGGCGCGACAAACATCAAAGTCGAGCAGCAAGTGCTCGTGCCGCAGATTGGTATCCGACTTTCGCCGAATGCCTTGCGGATTGCTGGAATCAGCGCGGCGGATGTGCAGCAGCATTTGCGGACGATGTTGCAAGGGACGCGCGTTGGTGAAATCGCAGAAGGCGGCATGTTGAAAGAGGTTGTCGTGGTGGGCGACCCGAAACTGCGCACGGACGTTTCGACATTACGAAACATGGTTATGGTTTCACCGGGCGGAACAGAGACGCGGCTTGGCGATATCGCGGTCGTGGCTATCGAACCGGCGCCGAACGTCGTCCAACACGAAGCCGGACAACGGCGAATCGATGTGTCGTGTGACGCGGGCGGCAAAGATCTTGGTGTTGTGGCGCGGAAAATCCAGGAAAAACTTGTTTCGGTATCGATGGTTTCTGGCCATCATGCCGAACTTGTGGGTGAATATGCGGCGCGTTCGGATGCGCGTCGGCGTCTTTTGGCGCTTTCGGCGGTCGCGCTACTCGGCATTTTCCTTGTGCTCCACACGGAATTTCGCACGGTGCGGCTCACGCTTCTGGTCTTTGCGACGTTGCCGCTTGCCCTGGTTGGCGGCGTTGTTGCCGTTGCAATGACGGGCGGGATCATTTCCCTTGGCGCGCTCGTTGGTTTCGTGACTGTGCTAGGCATTGCGGCGCGAAATGGCGTTATGCTCGTGAGTCATTTTTTGCATCTGGAGCGCGAGGAGGGTGTACTTTTCAGCAAAGAACTGGTTTTACGTGGTGTGAGCGAGCGGCTTGCGCCCATAACCATGACGGCGCTCGCAACGGGGCTGGCGCTCGTGCCACTTATTGCGGGCGGATCGAGGCCAGGGGCGGAGCTCGAATGGCCGATGGCGGTCGTGATTCTCGGCGGCCTGGTGAGTTCGACGCTGATGAACGTATTCGCAGTTCCGTGTGCGTATCTGCTGCTTGGGCAGACGCGAGCCCATGGGGTCGTAACGTCGTGATATGGCGCGAGTTGTAACCAACGGAGTTACCGCTCGCGCCTGAATCCACGATGATCCGCGAATTCCGATCGACAACAATCTGACGGAGCGTAGTCAACGTGGAATCGTTGTGGAACGGAAAAACCATTACCGCTCGCGCTCACGACGAGCGACGGAAGTCGCGGCGCTTTTCTATGCATTTGTCGAAAGCGCAAAGCTTTGCGGACTCGATCCGAAAGCTTACTTGAAGCGTGCGGTTATGGCCGCGCTACGTGGCGAACGAATTCCATTGCCACACGACGTCGCGGCGAATCCCTGACCGGCTATTGAATCGACAACACTCACGATTGCCGTGCTGAATCATCAGCGCGAAGAACGCATCGGTCTGCCCATTGCATTGCTGCGCCGTCGATCTGCGACGATGACGCACTGCTGATGCCGTGGTGCATTCGAATGTGTTGTCGCGAGCAACGGTCGCGGCTCGAGCTTGCGCGAATAACGCAACAGCAGGCCGAGCGGAGGTTTGGTGCGTACATTTGGCTGCGCAAACCGGGCTGGCGAGTAGGCGCGAAGTCGCGTTCAAGTGTAGGCGTTCAAGTATATGCGTTTGCATGGATGCCGTGCTCGTTGCGCCGATACGTCGGTTCACCATTTCGTCATTTCTTTGGCGGGCGCCGTTGTATCGCCCAGGCAAACCAAAACCGTCGATCTGGCGCGATGATTCGATTTGCGTTGTGCTTACTATCGCAGTCTCGAGGTCGATCCCCCGGAGCCGATCTTTTCGGGCTTGCATGAACGTGGCGTTCGGCGATACTCAAGCCATGGGTCGCGAAGAAATCATCCGGCGCATCAACGCTCTTTCGGAAGACGACTTGGCCGTTGTTGCCCCATACCTCGTCGCAGATCTCGATGCGGTTCATGAGATCGAGGTCTTTGCGCAAGAGGTTGAACGAGGGGAGCAAAGCGCGCGACTCGAACCGCTCGTCGACGATGAAGACGTCGTTCGGTCGGTTTTGGAGCGACTTCGCGAAGCGTGAGGATTCGCTGGACAGAACGGGCCCGCCGTCAGCTGGTTGAGGCTATTGTCGACTTCGATGAGCAACGTCCCGGCACAGGCGTGAAATTTCACGAAGCAGTTCGCGGAATTATCGACATTCTACGTGCGCATCCTCTGTCATTCGCTCAGGTGTTTGGCGTTCGCGACATGGTTGCGCGTCGCGCACTGGTAACGGGATTCGACCATTGGCTGATTTACAAGGTCGATTCGACTCGTCGGGAGGTTATCGTGTTGGCCACGTGGCACACGAAGCGTCGACCGAGCGGATGGATGCGGTCATAACCCAAATTCATCATCGACCAATTAGCCGCGAAAGCGCGAATCCAGCGCAGCGATTGGTCGCTTTCGTAACTCGCAGAATTGCAATGGGCACCGCTGCTCCTGAACGACACCCACCCCTCGATTTCACGGCCGTCGACCATACAAAAACACCGTCGAGCGCCGACGTGTGCATACGGGCGTTCAATCGTAACGCTGAGCCGACGCGTTGTCTGACCGTCACCGTGCCCGCGAACGTTTCCTCGACGCTTTCTAAACCAACGAGATGTTTTGCTCTCCAACGATACGAGCGCAAGAGCTCGCGGACAAACGCATGCCGCGACAAACGCATCGTCGCGCGCCCATCACAACATGTACGGGTTCATCATCTCGACGTTTTTCCGCACGGCTCGTAGCTTGGCGGTGGCGCGGCCACCACATCTGGATGGACGTTCTCATCTGCCAGTAGCGGAAAGCCAAACGGGTTCATGCAGGAATCTTGATGTCCCAGACGACCTCGTCGAGCATCGGTAGCGTCGTTTCCCCGCGCTTGGTTCCCACCGCGCGTGACGTTTGCATGCGTGTGTGCTACCCGCGGCCCTACACACGCGAAGACGCAAGCAAAGGAGCGCGCACATGACGAGTGATCCCAAGATCCAACCTACGGGTGTGAAAGCTCCACACGG
>JANORL010001229.1:0-6702 GCA_031415295.1 Polyangiaceae bacterium
CACGATGGTTCGATGTCGAGTTTCAGCGGCGTACGAAGCTTGCCGTTGACGAGGAAGTCGACATGCACGGTGCGTTTTTCCGTCGAACGATTACGCATCTTGAGATGCGCGTAGACGCGTGTACCAGGCGTGATCGCCTTGAGTTTATCGACGGGTTCCTTCTTCTCGACGCCCGAGGTGATCGTGAGTCCGAGCAGTTCCACAGGAACGCGTGTGCCTGCTGCGGAAGGCGCGGCTGGTGCGGCTGGTGCGGCTGGTGCCGCTTGCGTCAGCGTCGTCGATGGCTGCGGTGCAGTGACGGGCGCTGATGCACCGATGCTCGAAGGGGCCGCTTGTGCGCCATCCGCAGAACGTTCGTTGCACCCGCCAAGGCACAACCACACGGCAAACAACGCAGTCGTCAAACGGTACACGGAAATCATTTCACCGGGTCCTCGTAGCGGTTGTGAAGTTCGACAGGTGCTTGTTGGCGCGTACGTAGCTTCATGTTGATGAGTTCGACGGTTAGAGAGAACGCCATCGAGAAGTAAACGTAGCCCTTGTGAATATGCTGCCCCATGCCTTCGGCCACGAGCAACACGCCGATGAGCAGGAGAAAACTCAGCGCAAGAACGCGCATGCTCGGGTGCTTGTTGATGAATCGGCCGATCGCGCCGGCGAAGATGAGCATGATGAAAACAGCGATGACCACTGCTGTGGACATGATGATCAGATGCTGCGCCATGCCGACGGCCGTGATGACGGAGTCGAGCGAGAAGACGATATCGAGCAGAACGATTTGTACGACGGCGGAAGAAAATGAGATGCGTCGTTTGGGCGCTGCCCCTACTTCATGCGTTTCCACTTCGAGACGTTCGAACATCTCGTGCGTGCTCTTGGCGATGAGGAACAAACCACCACCGAGCAAGATGAGGTCGCGCGCCGAAAATGCGTGACCCATTATCGAGAACAGGTTCGCGGTCAAACTCATGACCCACGTGAGGCCAAACAGCAGACCAAGGCGCATGAACAGCGCGAGCGACAAACCCAAGGTACGCGCCGGTGGCTGCTGATGCTCGGGCAGCTTGTTCGTCGTGAGCGTTAGAAAAACGATGTTGTCGATGCCAAGTACGATCTCGAGTCCCGTGAGCGTAGCGAGACTGGCCCAGCTATCGGCGTGTTTGAAAACTTCGAGCGCACTCATGAGTAGACGTTCTTAACACGTCAGAATGCGATGGGCCGAATGCTTGACGATGTACGCTTCATCCCGTCGACGAGGTGAACGACGTGCCCCGCGCTTGATCCTCAATTTCGCTGTGAAATACGCGAAAAATAGATTCCTCGGGCCAGTGTGGCGCGCCTTCGAGCAGGCCGACGACCTTTGCATGTTCGCCACAGTCGATGGCAACCACGGCAGCGGCATAACGCATGGCCCAGAAGACAAGCGGGCTGCGTTCACTCGCTCGTTCCAAGACGGCAGCATCGCCTGGTTCACTCTGATGGGCAAACGCTCGGGCAAACGCTCCGATGGCAACACGAATGGCCAAAATACGATCTCGAAGGGCGTTGTCTTTGATGGGCAAAGGCATGCGCGCAAGACGACGGGATACTTCGAGCGCCTCGTCGCGATCGCCCTCGAGCGTGAGCAGAATCGTGTCGAGAAAAAGTCGATGCTCGAGTGCTGCTTCCCACGCCGGTCCACGTTCGGCAGTAGCAAGTGCAGCTCGCGCGCTCGCGATCCATCCATGCGCGGCAAACGCTGTGGCAGTCATGAGTGGCGCCATCGTTGCGGGATACGGAATTCGTTCGAGCGTGGCGGACCAACTCTGCAACACGGCGATGACGTTGCCGGATCGCAACACTCGAAGCAGTCGTCGGCGCGAAAGCCAACGGGAGAACCCGGCAATCAACGCGAGGCCGAGGATTGCGGCGGCGACGAGTGGTTCGTGGATAGAAAAACGGACCGCGACTGCGGCAAGCGCAGCGGATGCGACAAACGCGACCCAGAAGAGCATGCGCCCGTCGCCGTCATTGCCCGGGGAGAGAAAATCCACGTTAGGCCTGTAGCGTACGGACGTGAGTTGTAAGGGCAAGCTGCGAGCGGTTTGGATGAACAAAAAGAGAAGGGTCCACCACACCCGCTTTCCGCTACCGTTGCTACCTTCCGGTCCTGGCGGGGTTCACAGCGCGCTGTTGGCAGACCCACATCACTCTTTGTCTCCGCATCGTTTGTAACGAAGAACCGCGAGGTTCACGCTACGAGCGCTGCGCAACGGGCATTCTGTAACCGATCGTTTCGAGCCTGTCGAGGGCTGCGATGAAAAAATTGCAGCACGTGCGGGATTGCCTGGAAACATCCACCGGACGAACAGTTTTTCGATCGCTCGACACACAGGAGCGTGGTAGCGCCGCGGCGTGATGGACTCTGCCCCTTCGTCTGGTCGACGCATTCTGGTGCTTGGTTCCGGCGCGCGTGAACATGCGTTGGCAAACGTGCTCGCTCGCAGTCCGCGCACGTCCGAAGTCATCGTTTGTCCTGGAAACGCAGGCACGGTGTGTTCGGCTAAATCTGGCCAAACGCCCATCCGACGCGCCACTGCTTCCTCGGACAAACTCGAGGCGATCGTCGACCTTGCGCGTCGTGAACGCGTCGACCTGGTGGTGGTTGGTCCCGAAGCACTGCTTTGTGCAGGCATCGCCGACGCACTCGAAGAAGCTGGCATCCGCGTCTTTGGTCCGTCGCGTGAAGCCGCACGACTCGAAGGTTCTAAGGCGTTCATGAAGCAGTTCACCGAGCGACACAAAATTCCCACAGCTCCGTTCGCGATCGTCACGACATTCAGCGAAGCCGAAGCGGAAATCCGACGTCGAGGTGCACCCATCGTCGTCAAGGCCGATGGTCTTTGTGCAGGCAAAGGTGTCGTCGTAGCGCAGACTGAAGAAGAAGCGATTGTCGCTGCACACGACATGCTGGTCGACAATCGCTTCGGTGCGGCGGGACAAACCATCGTGCTCGAGGACGTGATTGCGGGAGAAGAAGCCAGCGTTCATGCGGTCACGGATGGAACGTCGTTTTTCGTGTTTCCCGTCGCGCGTGATCACAAACGCGCCTTCGATGACGACCAGGGACCAAACACGGGCGGCATGGGCGTCTTCGCTCCGTCACCTCACGTCTCGCCTGCGTTGCTCGAACGTATCGAACGAGAAATCTTACGACCCACCATCGATGGAATGCGCCAGGAAGGTCGTTCGCTGCAAGGCGTCCTCTTCGCGGGACTCATGATCACCCCAGCCGGCGACCCGATGCTTCTCGAACACAATGTTCGTTTCGGCGATCCGGAATGCGAAGCGCTCATGTCACTCGTCGAGGGTGATGTTGCCGAACTTTGCGATTCGGTCGCTCGTGGAAAACTCGACATGAACGCTGTGCGTGTTGCGAAAAATCGCAGTGCCATCGTTGTCGTTCTTGCCGCTGCTGGTTATCCAACTTCGCCTCGATCAGGCGACGTGATTCGCGGCATCGATCGAGCGAACGCGCATCCCCACGTCGCCGTGTACCACGCAGGTACACGTGATGTTGATGGCGACATCGTCACGTCCGGCGGGCGAGTTTTCGCGGTCACGGCGACAGGCGAATCGATGGCTGAAGCGCGCGCGAGAGCTTATGCCGCGGCAGCAGACATCTGCTTCGACGGCGGCTTCTTTCGAAGTGACATCGGTGCGTCTTTGACCGATGCAGAAACGCATTCCTGAGCGCGCGTTTCACGTCCGTACGCTTGTTCGTCGAGTCCACTCGACCCTGCTGCGTTACGTCGTCATGCTTGACGTCGCTGCTCGCGTCCTTGCGTGACTCGAGACGACCGAGACGACCGTGGAACCCATCATCGACCTTGCTCCTGGTGCTGAAGACAATCTGCTGGCAGTCGAGCTTGTCGAACAAGTTCGTCGGAACGTCGCTGGTTCCATCAAGAAAAACCACGATTTCCGCACGCTTCGCGGCTCGGTTCTCGTCGTTGCGCAAGACACGCAGTCGGTACTCACGATGCGTTTCGACCACGGCAGACTCACCGTGCACGAAGGCGCAGTGGGCATTCCTTCCGTAACGCTTTGCGGTGATGAGCTAGTCTTGCGTAACCTCACGCGTTTACGCGTGTCCCCGTGGCTCCGGTTCCCTCAAGTGTTTCGTCATACAAATTCAGCCGATAACGGAACAACGTTGTGGGATCTTGCTCGAGCCATGGCGGAGCAGCGTCTCACGGTGTACGGCCTATTTACGCATCCGAGGCTTGTGCTGAGTTTGTTGCGAGTGGTTTCTGGCGAGTCTCGAGAAGGCGGATCTAAAGACCCACTTTGACGGCGCTTTGCGCCATTGGTATGGCTCGACTATGGCGGTTCGACTGCGGTATCTCTCGCACGAGCTCGAGGTACCAATCGGCCAGTTCGTGATTGGACGCAGCGCGGATTGCCAGCTGGCGCTCGATGATCCGCTTGTGTCACGTCGACATGCGCTTTTGACGGTGCGTACGGACAGCGTGACCGTTGAAGATTTGGGCAGTCGCAACGGCGTGCGTGTCAACGACGCGAAGATCGAAGGTCGCCTCGAGGTCACTCATGGCAACAAGATCACCATCGGTTCCCAAGAGATGATTCTCGAAGGTTCACCGGAAGAGAACGTCATTCCGATACCTGAATCGATCGCGTTCGGAACAACGCGAGCGACAACGTTGACGCCGCAAATCACAGCGATGATGCAACGCGACGATCTGCGCGAAGAACCATGGAGCGAGTCGACGACGCCTGGCAGTCTGTCGTTGGGTTTTCCTTCGTCACGCTTACCATCCCTGGGCGCTCAGCAGCCGGATCGACGCGTTACGGCGTTGTCGTTCATCGGCAGCCTTGCCGACAAAGCGCTCGCGATGGGTCGGGCTGAAGAAGCCGAACGAATTTTGCATCGTTCGCTCAATGATCTGCTCGACCGATCGAAGGCCGGAACGATACCGCCGAACGATGTGGCGGCAAAGGCGGCGATGTATGCCGCAAAGCTTGCAGCAGCGACAGGCAAAGGTTCTTGGATCGAATACATCTTTGCCCTCTACACTTGCACCGAGCAGCTCGTGCCAGGTTCCGTGGTCGACGAACTGTACTCATCGGTGCGCAAGGTGAAGTCGCTCGACATGACCATTCTGCGAAATTACGTCGAATCGTTGCGGTTACGCGCGGCCCAGCTCGGCCCGAGTGAGCGGTTCGTGCTGCAACGCCTCGAGGGTTTGGAACGCCTCGGTGGTTTGAAGTGAGGATGCGGGATGCCGTTTCGGATTCGCTACCTCGCCCATGACATCGAGCTTCCCGTCGGGGATTTCGTCATTGGACGAGGCCCCGAGTGTCAGCTCGCGGTGGATGATCCACTCGTCTCGCGCAAGCACGCCGCGCTTCGAGTTACTGCTTCAGGAGTCGTTGCGCAGGACCTTGGAAGTCGCAACGGCGTCCTTGTCAACGGCGTAAAGCTCGACGGGTCGCGAGACCTGGTTCCAGGCGACAAGATCCGCATCGGCAATCAAGAGATCGTCGTTTACAAGACGGACGACACGCGAACGATTTCGCACGCCGACGAAGAGCAACGTCGCGCGATGCAGACGATTGGCGGCATGCACGTTGCCGACATTCACGCATCGATCGAAGCGGCAGCGATGGACTCGAAAGCCCCTCCAGATGGGCGATTTCACGCATCGGAGACTGCACGACGTTTTCAATCCGTACGACTTTTGTGCGGCGTTGCGGACAAGGCTCTCGCGCTTGGACGCGCTGACGAAGCTGAACGAATCCTCGCGTCTCTGCTCCAGGCGATCCTCAAGAAAACCAAAGAAGGCAGTCGTCCGAAAGGCGGCGTTGCCGAATACGCAGCGCTTTATGGTGCACGCCTCGCAGCCGCCACGACAAAGGGTTCATGGGTCGACTACGTCTTTGATCTCTACACGTCGATCGATGCGCCACTACCACCAGCCGTCATCGACGAACTCTTCACCGTCGTACGAAAAGCCAAGAACTACGACATCAAACTCATCCGTACGTACATCGCGGCAATGCAGAAGTTGTCGCCGCAACTTGGTCCGGCTGATCGGTTTCTGGTCCAACGAATCGAAGGTCTCGAGCGTCAGGTTTCGGGTTAGTCGCTGCCGGTTCATCTCGACGAACGTTTGTCTCGTCGGAACCGCTGAGGCGATTGTTCATGCGTTGCCAGCCCAGGTTTTTCTGGGCCGCGTGACGAATCGCCGCACGAAGTTCCTCGTCGGGTACGTTTGCAACTTCCTCGGCCAGCTGTGGCGGAAGTGCAACGGCCGGAGGTGAGGTCCGTACATGGTCTTCACGCGTCTTGCTGCGTTCGGGCACTTCCACGTGACCCACACGGAATCGGAGTGCTTCGACGTGCACGCCGCGCGCGCGAAGTTGCGCGAGGATTGGTTCACCAAGCAGCGACAACTCTTGCGCCCACGTCGAACTCGCCACGCGCACATGGAGCACACCGCGATCGAGTTTCGCGGGCATCGCACGAGCGGCGATACGCGTACCCACGGCGGCTTCCCAATCACGCGCGGACACCGGCGCTCGTGATTCCGGCGCACCACTCGGGGGCAGTATCTCGTTTGCCCGACTAAGCAACGCGCCAAGCGGCTCGATCCCTCGCAGCGCTCTCTTCTTTTTCACAGGTGTCTACACATCGTACAC
>JANORL010001230.1:0-12490 GCA_031415295.1 Polyangiaceae bacterium
CCGCCACCTCCGCCGTCGACGAAAAAGCAAGAGATGAAGGTTGTTGAAGGGTACGAGTTGGTCAAACCTTTGGGCGAGGGGGGCATTGGATCGGTTTGGCTGGTACGTAAACCCGGCGCGGATCGATTCTTCGTGCTCAAAATTCCGAAAGCCGAGGCATTGGCGCAAGCGAACGATGTCGAGCGGGAAGGCATTTTGGCATCATTCGTCGAAGAAGCGAAAGCTCTCGCGGGTTTGTATCATCCCAACGTTGCCAATATCATCGATCGTGGCGTATCGGGAGGCGCGCCATTTTTGGTGCTCGAATACTTGATTGGTGCCGATTTGCGTCAATACTCATTTGCGCAACCGATGACGTTATTCGAATTGCGGCGAGTGATTCTCGAGACGTGTGCGGGTTTGACGGCGCTGCACGGTGCGGGTCTTGTGCATCGAGATATCAAGCCGGCGAATTTGTGGCTACGTTTGCCATTGCCGGGCGGCGTGATTTTCGATCCGAAGCAACATCGAGATCCTGCGCGGGTTCCGCCTTTGGCGACGGTGGTCATTGATTTCGGTATGGTGCGTGCGATACGCGTGCCAGCGGATGTGGGCGGCAAGTTTGTCGCGGGAACGCCGGGGTACATTGCGCCCGAGCAGGTATTGGATCCGGTGGAATTGGATCCGCGTGCGGACGTGTATGCATTGGCGGGAACGATTTACAACGTAACGACGGGCCGGTCATTTTTTGATGATTTGGCTTCGCGGGAACGGATCATTGCGCATATGCGGCGGGATCCATTCGACGAGCCGGAGCGATTGCGCGGATATCCGGCCGTCGTGGCGAAATTGTTAAGGGCCGCGACTGCGAGGAACCCGGCGGATCGTCCGAGTCCGATGGAGTTTGCGCGGGATTTTGCCGCGGCGATTTGAGAGGGTTGGTCAATCGAGAACGAGGGCTCCTCGCCCTCGACCCGCGCAAGGGGCAATGCCCCTTGACCCAGGTATTGGTTCGTCCGCGATGCGGTCGAACCAAAAGGGCGGAAGGGGTCGGGTACACCCGCGCCAACAACGGGGCAGCGCGGAAAATTCGGCGGCGAGCGTGAATATTGCCTAGTGACCTCACTTTGTCTCTTCCCTTTCACCTCGTACATCTGGTAAAACCCTCCCATGCGTGTTCGTGCGGGGCAAAGGATCGATCGGTACGAACTCATCGAGCCTCTTGGGGCAGGTGGGCAAGGAAGCGTTTGGAAGGCCAAGGACCTGCTCGAAAACGGGCCCGTTCGTGCCGTAAAACTCATCGCACGTGAACGCGTTTCCGCCGATGACTTCGAACGCGCGCGGCGTGAAGCGCATACACTCGCGCGGACCGTCCATCCAGCGCTCATCGGTTGTCATGGCGTTTTTGATGACGTGCGTGTAGGCATTGGCGGCATCGTTCTGGATTTTGTTGATGGCGTGCCCCTGTCCGACGTGCTCCACGACCAACGTTTGTCCATGGCGCATCGATATGGATTGCTCGCCCAATTGATTGATGCATTGGCATTCGTTCATGAGCGAAACATCGTACATCGGGACCTCAAGCCCGACAATATTCTTTTGACGAATGTTTTTTGGAATTCGCCGACGACGCCGGGCACCGTCAAACTCATCGATTTTGGTATTTCTGTGGAACTCGGCAATCCAAGACCACTCACGGCCACAGGCGCGGTGTTTGGCACGGCACCGTATCTGGCGCCGGAACTTCTGGCCGGTGATTTGGCTGTTGGGAATCATGGCGTGGACAGCGCCGATGGGTTTGCCCGGGATATGTTTGCATTTGGAGTTTTAGGTGCCGAACTGCTGTTGGGGCGTCACCCAACGGGTTTGCCATTGGACGCTCCGCGCGAAAGGTTTGCCCAGGTGTATCGTGAAATTGCGCGCGGCGTGCGTCCGTGGCCGCCGACGGAATTGACGGGGCCGTCGACCAATGCCATTCGCGCATGTTTGTCCATTTCGGTGCATGGGCGACCGCGATCCGGGTCGGATTTGTTACGCGTGGCCAAAGGTGGCGCCATTGCTGCGGCGCCCACGGATTTGGCCATGAGCACGGCTCCGCCCAAAGAACGCACGACGGAACCGATGCCTTATGCGGCGTCGATGGTGCAGCCGCACCATCCTAGAGTACCCGTGCAGCAGCCCGTATACCATCGGCCCCCGCCGCTCCCGGCGCCCGAATGGATTCCTCCGCCTCCGCCGTCGACGATTCCGATACAATCGAACAAAGGCTTGCTGGCGATGTTTTTCGCCGGCATTCTGGTGGCCGGTGTGGCGTTTTATTTCGCGACGCGCTCGAATGCCGAACCTTCGGACGCCGTACTGACGATTTCTCCGCAATCGACCACCGCGTCGAAACTACTACAGCCGGATGCGACTGCGCCGAGTTTGCCCGCGCCTCCCGCGACGCCTGCGTTGACGACCAGGCCAGCGTTTCCGTTGCCCGGTGAAAATGCATTGTCATGCGGTGCGCGATGTTGTGGTGGAACAAACTGTGAACCAAGCTCGTACAACATTGGCAACGAGTACGTCACGTGCAATGTTTCCAATCGAAATTGCGATTCTTGTCCTTCAGAACGAAAGTGCGTACCTGGAGCGTGTGCCGATTACCTCGATCCCAATGCTACGTGGTCCGTGCGGCTGGCAGGCGTGTCGCGTGACGAAAAGAACGTTGGCTCGGTTCCGTCAGACACGAAGGTTTGTCTGCGTCGCTCTAGCCCGTTTGCGACCCTCAACTGGTCTTGTACCTATGCGATGTATTCGGCCACCGAGAAGGGCGTATTCGTGGGAGCACCGATCACGACGAACGACCTACACGAAAACGGCATCGATATCGAATTGCGCGATGTACGGGATCGACGCTTAGCGTCGCGTCAATGGGTGAAATTCCCGGGGAAGGTGCACGTGACGGCGCTTTGTAAGGGTTTGGTTTTACGCGAGATCGTGAGCGAAAGCGGTGACAAATATTTGGTGCGGGTTTATCTCGACGATTCCCCTACGAAATGAAGACGCTCGGATTCACGAATCCTTCATTCGCTCGACCAACTTTCGCCAGTTCCGGCACGACCATTCGAGCGATGGCGGTAGTGGAGGACTTGCCGCGTTTTGCAAACACCGCTTGGCCAGCATTTTCGCGGCATCCGCGGCTTCTGCTCGAGAGACGCGTGGTCCTTCTTGCGACTCGTTCGTCGCACCCGTCAAAAGAAACTCGATCCAGTTTTCGATGCGATCTTTCGCAAAGATGAAAACGACTTGGTCGAATTCCTCCTGGGTGATTCCTGATTTTTGCGCTTCCAGCCAAAATAGATTCTTGAGTTCTTCGGCTGTGGCGGTGTCGTCATCCATATCGGCCCATACCATGAGCGTGGTATTGCCGCCAGCGTGAATACAGAGTTTCAGTGTGCTGGGCATCTTTGATATGACGCCTGCCCGATTTCCGCAGGGGTCCAATCGCAGCAGGTTGTTTCCTGAATGAGAGCGGAGCCATGCTGGACTGAGCGATCGAATCAGACTGTTGATGAAGACCGGGTCGACACTGGGGCCTTTTTTGCCTTCATGGAGGCAAATGATTTGCGTGCGGCTAGGCATTGACCCATCCCCGCGCAATCGCTTCACCCGCACGCATACCTTCCGGGACTTTTAGAGGACCAATTCTCGTTGGCGATGCGTGGTTGTCGCGCCACAGATATCGTCCTGCATCTTCACCGACATTGTCCAGAATTTCCGGATGATGGGAGATGAGAATGGCCTGATGGTCCTGGTCGAGCAGTTCCTGCAAAGCGAGCACCCACGGTTGCAGTTCCGGAAGCCCAACGTAATTGTCGGGTTCGTCGATCAAAATCGTTTGAACAGCTCCTCGGCTCAATGCGGCACGAACCATGTAGAGGCCTATGAGTGCCTTTTCACCATCGGAAAGCTGGTCGAAATAGAGATCGGTCGTGTTGCGCTCAGTAGATCCACCGAAGCGGAGCTGTAGCGCTTTGACATTACGACCAACCTCGACCATACGAAAGGATTTGAAATCTGGCCAAACGTTCTTGAGGGATTCTCGTAACCCGTCGGTCCATTCCTGCTCCTGCGAAAGAAAACGGTACCAAGAAAGCAAGTTCTCCAAATGCAGCGACGGATACTGAGATTCGGATTTGCTTTCTTGTTCAATAGCCCGTGGATGAGGTCGGAGAATTAGGAGTTTCGCGAGGGCGTCCTGAAGGATACCGATATCACGCCGTTCGCCAACTGCCTGAATGGATCCAAGGGCAGCTTGGCGCCAATCGAGTGGAAATCCCGATTGAATACCGCCAGCCTTGAGAAACCGGACGCCTTCGAGGTTTCGATCGTACAATTCGCGTTCGTCACAGACCGCCCGTTCACGGATGATGCGGGGTTTTACGTCAAGACTAACCTGTTCCATATGAAGCAGGTACTCAAACTTATGCCCTTCTGCCGTGACACTCAATTCGAACTCTTGAATTTTACTCGAGCCCCAGGTTGTGAAGTCGAGGCTCGGAATATCGCGTGTACTTTCTCCACCGAGAAACCCTTCACCTGTGGCAAGGTCTCGCACGAGCCTTAGTGCGTCGAACACCGAACTCTTGCCTGCGCCATTCGGCCCGCACAAGACGCCAAAGGGCTCAAAGAGCGCCTCGAACGCCGTAAGGCATCGGAAATTGTTTACATACAACCGAGTGATCATGCTCGCGACCCTCTATCATCCCTTCCGAATGACGTCAATCGTGGCAAAGCAACTAGCTTCTGCTTGCTTGCTGCTCCTTGAGGGTGTTCATCAGGCGTTGCGAGCGTAACGAAGCTAGGGAGGGCGGCGGAAGCGTACATCGTACGCTGAGCAAGCCCGACCGACGATTCGTTACGCGCAGCAGCCTGATAAACACCCTCTCTCACATCGCGCTAATCACCACCGGCGTCGATTTGCCATTACCGTCGCCCGGACGTACTCCGCCCCAACCTTCCGGAAGCGGCGGGTCCGTCCAGCCAAACATGAATGCTCCATCTTCAGCCGAAAGATTCAAGCATTCCGCACTCTTCAAATTCCCGAAATCTTCATGCCAATACGATACGTGCATCGCTAGTGGCGCTCGCAAGTATTGAATGTACGGCACTTCCGATATCCACAGCTTTTTCGGTGGCCATTCTTTATCCGGCGACATCACCGACACGTGATCCTTCCACTCAATCGGGAAAAACCCCGTATTCGTCATCGAATTGATGTACGGATCGTACCCCGGAATCGGTGCGCCTCCTTTGCCCGGCGAAAACATCGTCGCATACACCGGCGTCATTCCTTCATATGCCGTTATCGTTCCGGGCACGATCTTCGCCTCGATCCACTTGTCGCTCGGACCAACCCCCGTCGGAAGCTTCTTCGGAAGTCGCGTCACCGTCACGTCTTTCGTCGCCGCAATGTACACGCCAGGCTCGTTGCGCAACGAATAATACGATTGTTTCCCCACTTTGATTGCGCCATCGTCGATTGGAACGGACGTCTTCGAAGCAATCGTTTCACCCGTGGCCACCATTTGGTTGCCCTCACCCTTCGTGAACTTCTGAATCGCCGAAGTCGCTCGATTCCACGCCAGCGGTAGTTTCACCTGTTCCCCCACGCGTACTCCGTGAAACTTCGACCGTCGAAACGGTCGCATTCGATCTGCCGGAACCAACATCAAGTCCGGCGTCACCAACCACACGCGCCCATCTTGCTCGAACGCACGCGCATAAGCGAGCATGGATCCGTTGGGAATGACGCGCCAAACCAATTGTTTCGGGTCATACGCACCATTGCCGTCCACCGTGCGCCCGTGATTGGCAAAAATCGCTGGCACAGCGTCTTTGCCGGGAATCTTTTCGCCCCGAGCAATCAATTCTTCATGCCCCGCCGACCATGCCGCAAGTTGCACGAACGATCCTGCTGCCCCAAACGCTCGTTCCGCTTTCTCCGCTTCGACTGCCGTAGGCACGCGACTGTACATCGGTGCCCCATTCGAGAATGCATAACTGTACGGAAAAACCACGCCTTTGGGTGGCGAAAACTGCGCCAATGCTTGATAATATGGATCAGCCAAATCCAGCGTTGTTTTACGCGGATCATGACACACATATCCTCGAGGTTTTACCTTGTAGTACCCCCTTGGACAACCTTTGGTCACCACCGGATCGCTCGAAACAAGCGTCGCGCTCGTCCCCATGCGTATGTATCCCAGCGGTAAACCCTTCACTTCGGGCTTTTTGTAAATATACGCCCGTTCCCCAATCGCACCCATACTCTTTATCGATGTCGACGCTCGTGTCGGAGTTGCTCCAGGAGCCTCGGTCGACGCAACACGTCTTACGCCTGTACCGCCCTTGTCCGGTTGTGGTGATTCGGTTTGCGCCGGGCGTGGCTCTTCGGTCCGATTCCCCTCGTGCGCAAGAGGGATCGGAGGTGAAGTCTTGGCGTCGCATGCGGCAAGGGCAAGGATCGACAGGGCGAAAAGGCGCACTCTCGGCTGCAGAAACGTGAGCATGGGAAAATCGTATCCAGGTCCGAGACACAGTGCAAAATTCCTCGCAGATGCTTTCCGCTTGGTGCACCCTGGAGAGGATGTTTATCAGTCTGCTGCGCGTAGCGTATCGTCGGTCGGGCGTGCTCAGGTGTCGATGTACGCTTCCGCCGCCCTCCCTAGCTTCGCTACGCTCGCAACGCTTGATAAACACCCTCTGAGAGCGCGACCCCCTTGTACACTCAAGAGTCCCGACAAACCTTCACCATGAACGGACGCGAGCGAATGCGACGATCTCCGGTGGTCATGACCATTCTGGCAAGCCTCTTGGCGGTTTGTCCCGCCGCAGCCGAGCCTGGTGCGAGCAAAGCGGTTGCGGATGCACTTTTTGCGGAAGGGCGAGCGCTCATGACGCAAAACAAATTCGTGGAAGCATGTGACAAGTTCACGGAGAGCGAGCGGTTCGAGCCAGCGATAGGAACGTCGTTGAACTTGGGCGAATGTCACGAGCGACTCGGCCGTACAGCAAGCGCGTACGGAGCGTTTGGCGAAGCGAAGCGACTCGCCGCGTTGCGTAAGGACACGGACCGCGAGGCTCATGCGGCGCAGCGTCGTGCGGCGCTCGAAAAACGCCTCTCTCGGATTGCGTTTTCGGTGCCGTCGAAAGTGCCCGGTGTGAAGGTGTTGCTCGACGGGCAAGAACTTGGTGTGGGAGCGATTGGAGCGGCGATTCCGGTGGATCCCGGACGTCATGTCGTAAATGCGGTTGCGCCAGACAAACCTGGCTTCGAGAAAGAGCTGATGGTCGGACCCGGCCCGGTGACGGTCCCTGTCGAGGTGGTGTTTCCCGGGGACAAACCTGCATGGAGCACGGCGCGTAGTGCGGGCGTTGTCGTTGGAGCGGCGGGGTTTGTCGGCGTGCTCGTTGGTGGTGGATTCGGGATTGCGGCGATTGTCAAGAACAACGCATCGAAAGACGAGTGTTCACCCCAAAACGCCGGTTTATGTACGTTACGCGGTGTTTCGTTGCGTGGACAAGCGGGCACGTTTGCCGACGTATCCACAGGCACACTATTGGCAAGTGGGGCGCTCGTGGGTATCGGCGTGGGGATGTTTATCTTGGGCGGACGCGTTCACGAGGAAAAACCTCGCGCGAACGAGATTCAAATCATTCCCGTGGTCGCGCCTGGTTATGGCGGAGTAGTAGCAGGAGTGGAGTTTTGACATGCGAACGATGACAAAGTGTGTAGTGGCGGCGGGTTCGTTGTTTGTCGGCTCGTATGGCTGTCGTCAGGTGATGGGGTGGGAGGAGGCGACGTATTGGGGCGATGGTGGGGCGGGTGGAGCGGGCGGGGCGGGGGAGACGTCATCGAGCAGCACGTCGAGTGTTGGTGGAATGGCGGGTGCTGGGGGTCAAGGTGGAATGGGCGGGATGGCGGGTAATGGTGGAATGGCGGGTAATGGAGGAATGGGCGGAAGCGATGCGGGCGTACCGGGATGCGTAACGGTGGCGGATTGTATGGTCGCACCGAACGCGACGCGGACGTGTACGAATGGTGTATGTGGTTTTACGTGTAACGCGAATTTTGGCGATTGCACGAGTGCGCCGGGATGTGAGACGTCATTAAAGGACAACCGCAATCATTGTGGCGTGTGTGACAACAAGTGTGGGGCGTTTTGTACGGGGACGACGTGTAACGATCCGGTGAGTATTGCGGGCGGGTATCACCATCATTGTGCGGTGATGACGAATGGGGACGTGTATTGTTGGGGTCGTAATGAGAAGGGTGAATTGGGGGACGGGACATTAGGGTCGAAGTCGGTGCCGACGAAGGTAAAGCTGACGTCGGCGGCGGTGCAAGTGGACGGGGGCGCGAGTGCAACGATGATGAATTACACGCCGAAAACCTGCGCAGCGATGAAGAATGGCGAATTGTGGTGTTGGGGCGAGGGCAATGCGAATCCGGCGAAGGTGCCGAACTTGTCGAATATCAAGCAGGTGTCCGTGGGGGATACACACACGTGCGCGGTGAGTGCCACGGGGGTGCTGTATTGTTGGGGAGGGAATAATAATGGTCAAATAGGGAACGGAGGCATGGGGTATATCTCGAACCCGCTTCAAGTGTTAACAGACATCAAGCAAGTTTCGGCCGGAGCTCAGCACACATGTGCAGTTACAACGATTGGTGCCATTGAATGCTGGGGTGATAATACGGCCGGACAGTTGGGCATTGGGTCTACAATGAGCCAACTGTCTCCAATTGTCGTTAGTGGAGCTAACGGAATCTTGGAAGTATCCAGTGGGAATCAACATACCTGCGGACGGACTGCGAACTTGGTATATTGTTGGGGATCCAATCTACTGGGTCAGTTGGGGTTTTCGGGTGCAGGTGAATCATTGGTACCCAAGTCGTTGAGCTTGCAAAATGTTGCAGCGATTGATGTCAGTTACAATTTTAGTGGTACGGTTGTGGGAACATCTGTAATGATGTGGGGTTTTAATGGCGCTGGACAGCTAGGGAATGGTACGACGAATACCATCTACATTCCGACAGCAATTGGTATCAGCAACGGGAAGATGCTTGGTCTCGCAAGCAGGTCGTCGTGTGCGTTATTGAATTCTGGCGAAATCAGATGTTGGGGCGTGAATATGTACGGTCAGCTCGGCAACGGCACAAGCACGCAACAAGTCGTGCCTACATTAGTCACGTGGCCATAATCGGCGTTTCGCATTCACTGTGACGGGAGGTGTGCGTTTTCGCGAGGAGATCAAAGCTCGTGGTTGAGCTGAATCTCTTCGACGTGAGTGCCGACGAAATCCGTAGTTTCGGTGCAAGTTGGGATCTTGTCGCCGCAGGTGGTACCTGCACAACCAAAGGTAGTTTTCCTGGTGCTCGTGCCCGAGATGGCGTCGCCGTCGGTGATGATGTCGATCGTAAACGAATTTGTCGTTGTTCGTTTTGAGCCGGTTCCGTCAGGCATGTCGTAATCGACGTCGACCGTCTTTCCCGTGAATTGGTAACCCGTATCCGTCGCAACGCCCTCGAGCGTGTTCGTGCCGCTATCAATGTAAAATGCATCGTTGATGCTCGCGTAGATGATCCACGTGCTGGATCCGCGAATCGTCGTCGAATCACTCGCTTCGTTGGGTTGCGGATCCGTATCCGGGTAATAACACCCCGCGGATGCATCCGTCGTACCCGGCGACACGCGATACATCACGTAATCGCCTGGCGAAATGCCACAAGCCGAAACACCTAGCGCGCCCGCGAAAATCGCGGCGCATTGCAACGTTTTTCCAAGATTCATTGGTTCGTTCTCCTATGGCAAACACAGACGACGACCCCCACCACCCCACCGACCCGGTGCCGCGTAACCCGTGCTTTATCCTTGCACAGTAGGCAATCCAGGTTCAGGCGGCGCTTGCCGACAAGGCTCTTCGTCCACGTTCTGCTCATTAAAAACGAACGATACACCCGCGAGCGGAGAAAAGCATATTTTTTGTGCCAACAAACGCTTCGCCGTTATTTCCACGGCTACATCGCTTTGATCACTTCCGACAAACCGACGTCCAAGTCGCGCCGCCGCCACCAACGTCGTCCCACTCCCACACATCAAATCCGCCACCACCGACCCCTCAACACTCGACGCCCGCACGATCCGTTCCAGCAGCCGCTCCGGCTTCTGCGTCGGATACCCCGTCCCTTCCTCGACCAACGGCGTATTCGCCACCATCGCCGGAATGTCCGACCAGACGCTGCCCATCCGCCGACCCTCGTCCGCATAATAACGATACGGCTTGCCCCCAATCACCCGCTCCCGATAGTGCCGTCCCGCTTCGTCACGTTGCTTGAAGTGCATGGACAAACTCGTCGGCGCAAATGGCTCGCGTAGCGCTGGATCCGCCGCGTTGTACACCACGCGCTTGCGCTCCGCTGCCGTGCGCGCATACATCAATATCGTCTGGTGCGTCACGGCAAACCCCCGTGCACCTCGATTGCCATTACCCGGCACCCAAATCACTTCCCCCAAATACGCCCCGCGGCCGAACAACCGATCCACCGCCACTTTCACGTCATGCACCGTGCGGTGATCCAAGTGCACGTAGATCGTTGCCCCCGCGTTCATGCAGTCGCGAATCGCCGACAATCGCGGCATCAACATCGCCACGAGCGCATCCGGATCGTATCGATCTTCATACGCCACAGGCCCTCCCGTACGCGTGCGTTTCCCTCGAGTTTGTCCGGGCGCCATACGCGCCGTCATCGCCGTTCCTACCGCGTACGGCGGATCAAGGTACACCAGGTCAAACCTTAGATCGTTCGGCAGAGTCGCACATACCTCGAGGGCGTCACCGTGACCTAAAAAATTCATGGGTTCACTGCTCACGCCTCTCTGCAATGAAAGCCGGGCACGTTCTCGCTTACGCTCGAACGGCCCTAGTCAGTGCATTCGTCGGGCTCGCTTCGCGACCCGACTCTTGCACTCTACCCAGTTCACGATGGGGGACTACGCCCCCCAAACCCCCGAAAATCATTCTGATCCGCTTTCATCTCTGATGGGTGAGGCGAGGCCTTCGAGCAGCGCCGAAAGTAGTTCTTCGTCCGATACGCTTCCGAGCATCGGGGGATTAGGAAGCCACGGCCACGCGGGTCCGTGCACGTCGCAACCATGCACGAGTTCGTCCTGTGTACACGCAATGCGTAAATGAAAGTGATCATCATGCGGCGCGCTGTCCGCCGGTTGAAGCATCACGTTTTCCGCTCGCCAAAGCATCTCGTCGCTTTCACCCCGCGCGCGTGCATGCTCGATGAGCAGCGCCTCGAGCGGTCGAGCGAGAAAGATCCACATCACGTCGGCCTTGGGGGACGTGACCAGTGCCTTGACAAACTGCCAATTACGTTCCGTGTCAAACCGAACAAACGTGTGTTTTTCAGTTTCGGCAAGGCCATCGGGACCGAACGCGACAAACCCGGGGGACGGGATCGATCGACCGTCGGGCGTCGTGCAATAGAGCAAAAGATCCACGTCGCGTCCCGAGCGATGCGACTTGTGACCGGTGCGAAATCCGCCGTGTTTGGCAGAAATATCGCCGACCAACAAAGGCGCTCCAGGACGAAGACGATGCACGGTCGCCGCTGCGTGCTCGATGGTTCCAATGAGACGCGGCGTGCCCCAGTTCGGCGCAGCATCACGAAAGAGACGAAAGGTGTGCGTACGTTTGGGCAGTTGTATGCCGTCGGTGAGCACTCCGAAATGCGGCAAACCGACGGAGCCACGCACGTCGGGCGTGAGCGGCGACGGCGTACCGACGCAGCCGATTGTGCCCATCAGAAGCAAAAGAAAAACATTGAGGGAAACGATCGGACGCATGCGTAAGGTGAGTCGGCTATTGCCATGGTCGTTCGGCGGCGTCACGCTCGGGACGATGGAAGAGCTCTTCCGCTCAGATGCGGCGGTCGTGACGCGTGAGCCGGGGTTCATACGTTTGCGACGGACGTCGTTGGCGCTTGTCGAAGCGGGGCCCCACGTCGCGGTGGATTTTGTGGAGCGATTTCGGTTGCTCGTTCCGCTCCGTGAACGCCGAAATCTTGGCTTTGTGCTGGATTCGCGCGAGGCACCGATGATTGGTGATGACTCGTTGTTCGTCGCGCTGCGTCCGGTGATGGTGCAGATGGTGATGGAGTTTGCCCATGTCGCGATTTTGGTGCAGACGGCGGTGGGCAAGCTTCAGGCGACACGTCGTTCGCGTAATGCCGATTTTTTCGGCGCTGAACAGATCGCGGTGTTCGCCGATGAAGCTCAAGCGATTGCGTACGTAACGGGGCGGGGGAAGTAGGCGCCTCACCCACCAGAGATGAAAGCGGATCACAACGATCTCGGGGGTATGGGGGGCGTAGCCCCCCATCGTAAACTGGCTAGAGGGCAAGAGTCGGGTCGCGAAGCGAGCCCGACGAATGCACTGACTAGGGCCGTTCGAG
>JANORL010001231.1:0-2378 GCA_031415295.1 Polyangiaceae bacterium
GGCTACGCCCCCCATACCCCCCGAGATCGTTGTGATCCGCTTTCATCTCTGGTGGGTGAGGCGAAGCCTCGTCGGGACTCTCCACGCAGCATTGCAAAGTAATGCGGAGTTGGAGAGGGGGGTTAGGGGGTGAGGCGCGAATTGCGGGCAAGCCTCAACAGAGTTTATTCCCGCTCGAGGCCCATCAAGCGTTCGAGCGAATCGCGAAGGTCGGAAGCTTCGCCCTTCTTGATGAAGTCGTATGCGCCCGCGTCGGTCGCGTTTTTCTTCATCTCGTCAGCATCGGAATACACGATGCAGCGAATGTGCGCAGTCAGGTCAATCGAGCGCAGTCGTTCCAGACACTTGACGCCATCGAGCCCTGGCATTTTCACGTCCAAGATCATCGCGTCGGGCTGAATGCTTCCAACAGCAACGAGAGCGTCGAACGGATCCTGAAAGGTTGTCAGTTCGAACCTCTTGCTCAACGACTTCCGGAGCGATGCGAGCACTTGCGGATCGTCGTCCACCGCGACGACTTTGGGTTTGCCCAAGCGCAACACGTCAGGAATCGGATATCCGTATTTGCGGAGAAAATCGAGAACGTCGAGTCTCCGGAAACGCAGGTGGCGACCAGGCGTGCGAAAGTGTCGAATCTCCCCCTTGTCCGCCCAATTGTGAATCGTCTTCAAATCGACCTGGCAAAAACGCGCCACATCGCTCGCGGTGAACAGTTCCGGCTGATTCGTTGTCTCTTTTTCTTCCATTTTTTCCCCTACTGCTTGGCAATCGACAAACTGCCGATGCTGCGCCGTCGTGCCAGAAATCCCCTATTTTTCAGACACTTACGGCTTTTTTTCGACAGCCCCCTGGCCGTCCTTCGATTCCACACCGTTCCCTGAAGCGAATCCTTTGCCGTCCTCTGGAGCGTCCTCACTGACGAATCGACTGTCACGCAGGACGTACCGCGTGGGCCCGTCCACTCGTTTTTCGCGAATGGAGTGAGCCGGATCACCCGGCAAAGCGATGAAAGGAGGGTTTTCCGCCACGAACTCCGGACATACGGGCAGCAGCGTTTGTCGCGAAGCCACACGAAACGCACCGTGCACGTCGCGCTCGTTTGCGAGAAGTTCCAGAGTTCGGGATGTGGGAGGCGCGAGAAAGAAACGCCCTTCTGCGGCTGCGTCGAGGACATCTTTGGGTTTGGCCCACATGCTCATCGTCGTTTCATGTTCGTCGTGCTTTCCGATTTGTCCCTCAGGTAATGCCAGCAGATAGAAACGAGCATCAAATCGACGTGATTCCGCTTCGGGCGTGACCCACCGAGCGAGCGGCGCCATACGAGCGACATCGAGCACGATTTCGCGGCGGATCAGTGTTTCCAAAAGCCCTTCGTTCTGCGCCTCCCTCAACAATTCCCCAAGAACGTCTGCGGCAACGATGGATAACGTCGGCAATATGCAGCCTTCTTCGAGGGTTTCGCGGCAAGCTGCTACCGCCAGTGCCAGAGCATGCGCCGGATCCGATGAAAACAGCGCAGCTCGAGAATCAGGGGCGGTTGTCCTGTCAAACCAACGTGGATCCTGGTCTTTGGCATCGACTTTTCCACCAGGAAAAACCAGCGCCCCTCCCATAAATGCCGACTGCGCATGCCGCCGCACGCAGAAAACCTCGAGTCCTTCAAGGCCATCGCGGACAATCACGACAGTCGCCGCTTCACGCGGAAGAGTGGTTTTTCGGTCAGGGTCGAATTCCAGCACGGTGAAACCCGTTGTTCCATGTGCCGAGCCGATCGTCAAACTGCAGAAATTCAAGGGGACTCGGAAATGTAAACAGCGTATTCGCCAGCCATTTCTCTTTTTGCGTCCACGGTCATACGCGGCTGATGTTGACGATTTGCGACATGTCGCCTAACATTTCGCGCCCTTTGCCAGCTGAACCAGGGGTGCTCGGGAATACGACCCCGAGCCTTCCGTTCGCGCGTCGTTCGTCATCCAGGTGCTCGAGTTGCATGCCGCGGGGTCGTCCTGGAAGGGCTCATTGAGGCAGATACGTCGAGGGAAGTGCAACATGAACAAAGCGCAACTCAAGAGGTTCAAGGGTCTCCTGGAAGAGAAGCGCAACGAGATCCTGAAGAAGGCCAAACAGACGCTGAGCGAGGACATGGCCCTCGATGCCAGCGACCTACCGGATGAAATGGACCTCGCATCCAGCGAGTACCTGCAATCCTTCACGTTTCGCCTGCGCGGACGAGAAAAGGGGTTCCTCGACAAAATCGACAAAGCATTGGTCAAGATCGAAAACGGATCGTTTGGCATGTGCGAGACGTGCGAGGAGGAAATTTCTCCCAAACGCCTCGAAGCGCGCCCCGAAACGACGCTTTGTATCCGCTGCAAAGA
>JANORL010001232.1:0-3051 GCA_031415295.1 Polyangiaceae bacterium
GAGCTCCTCGACGATCGCGAACGAGAATTGGAGAATTCGGGGATATGGATCTCGCTTCCTACCCCCACGTCTTTGCGCATAATCTCCCGAATCGTTGTTATCGTTTCGCGGAGCTTCGTAGTCTCGTGAACGCGTTCGTCTTGCTTCGATTCCACCAACGCTGCATGGGGATTCTTACGAGCATTCATGCCGGATTCCTGTTACCATTCTTGACATTCTGAAGCAATGGATGATTGTTGCGCATTCCGTCACCACAATCGGTGCACTTCAGGAGAAGTAGCCAATGCCCCGTCGGGCAGTCCGCTTCTTTGCGGAGAACGTTGCGGAAAACCTGTTCGAACACAATCACCCATCCTGCCTGCGGATCTCGCGAGCACGCGAGGGTACTTGCATGTTCGGGCGGCTGTCAAGTTCTAGGGTAAACGCCGTGGCGCATCCGCGCGGAAAATGTTCCCCGCACGCTTCTATACCGTATACACGCGTCTCCAAAACGCTCCCCAACCTCTTGTCACGTGGTGAAACTACCCTCCGGAACGTTTCCCACTGTCTTGTCACGTGGGGTTGACGCACATCGGAACGTTTTTCTCGGTCGTATCACCTTTTTGCAACGCGTTGCATAACGCATGGAACCTCGTCATCATCATCACGGCTCCCACCGCTGACCGGTCTCGCAACTGACGTGGTGCATCGATATCTGCTGGCGGCTGATCTCCATGACCGCAAACACGATCGGGAGCTGGAATCGTCTTGGACCAATGGAGCCCGCATTCACGATGACGACGCCTTTGTCGCGCCCAATGAAGGGCACATGCGAGTGGCCGCAGACGACAATCGATGCGCCATCGGCATGCGCGAGTTTTGCTATTTCGCCGCGTAACTTGGGGCCGTATACCGCGATATGCACGAGCAGCAGCGTGAAGAGCGGGCCGTCGAGATCACGTATATCAATGGTGATGGCGTCGGGGAGATCGGACGCGTGGGCATCGATGTTGCCACGTACAGCGGTCAGGTTCGCGAGTTTTGCGAGCTGTTCGAGTACGGCAAGGTCACCGATGTCGCCGGCGTGAAGGATGTGTGTTGGATGCAATGCGGCGATATGCGTGGCACAGTCCGGATGCGGAGCGCTATGCGTGTCGGCAACGAGGACCAACCGCGCACCCGTGTTCGGGACTTCGAGCGTTTGGCGCCGATGGGTCAGTTTTGTTTGTGTATACGCGCGCGTTTTCACGGCGGCAGGTCGTAGCACCGAACGGAGCGTTTGGAAAGTTTTGGCGGATCTTGGTTTTTCATGGGCGTTCGCCGCTGGGAATGCAATCGCCATGGACCGGGAGATCGTCGGCATCGACGCAGGCGTCGTCGACGAGGATGGGTTCCGAGCACTCGTGGCACCTGGGTCTGCCCGTCAAATGACGTGCGCGGCTGTAGGGTCCACGTGTGACGCGGCGCCTTGGTCGTTCGGGTGCGACTTCGACGTGGCGGACGCCGGCGGCCGAATCTCCAATATGGAGGCCATGTTCGCGAATGAGGCGACAAGCAACAAAAGCGGCTGTTCGCGCTTCATTTTCATTGGGCGAGCCAGAGAGCGCGACAAGTTTACGGACGCGTTGGACGATCGAGCTCATAGGCGCGGTCTTGCTTTGGTCACTCGAGGTGCCCTGTACAGGTCACGTGGTGGGTATTGGGAGCGATTCTAGAGCTTGAAATAGTCGGTATTGCAGCACGTATCTTTGGGTCCGCAGCCGGCGGGGTCTGCCATTTGGCAAGTTCCGACGGACATGTCGTTTACGAGGCAATCACAGGTGGCCATACCTCCGCCCGCGGGTGTGGTGCAATTCGTCGAATACTTGGTGCCTTTGCAAGTTTCGTCGCAGCCACACGACATTTCGCCGTTCATGCCCATTCCGCCGAAGCAGGTGCTGTCCGATGAGCAGCCATAGGTGGCGATGCAGGTATCGAGGGCTTGCTCTTGGGTCTTGCATGCCATGGGTTCGTCGCACGTGGTGGTATTGAGCCAGGCGCATTGGAAAAACGCGGCAGCTTCGTCTTGGCATTCGGGCGGCACGTTTTTCAAGACGCTATCGCAGTTGGTCATGCAGTCGCCTCCGAAGGAACACATGAGCGTTTCGAGCTTATGGCAATGGTCATTGCAAGCTTGGACAGCGGTGATTGGATCACCGCTCGAAGAGGCGGAAGAAGAGGACGAGCTGCCACCTCCAGCTCCGCCCGAGGTGTTCACGTCGGTGCCGCATCCGGCGCTGAAGCTGAAGAGGAGGCCGACACCCACCGAGAAAAGACCCACCGTGTAAGCAGGGAGAATACGCATGTTGTCGATGATATCCGCTTTGAAGGGCGGGGGACAAAAAAGTTGCGTGTTTGCTGAAAAAGGTGCTGCTGAAAAAGGTGCCAGCCACGCGCTTGGTTCGCTGAGCGTCTTGACGACCGCGCCATTCAAGTCAGGTACGACTCGTTTCGGCACAGGGGTTCAACCACAAAATGACTGCGTTTTGCCTTTACGAGCGGGCACGATGCATGCGATAGGGCTCGCATGAAAATCAATCCTCTTTTCCTTGCGGCTTTGGGTCTTGGCGTTGCCTTCTCGGCGTGCAGTTCGTCACCGGATGACCAAACGTCGTCGTCTTCTTCAGACTGTCACATGGGCGAAGGAGGTTCGGGATCCACGCCCGCCGAGCTTGCGTCCTGCGCAGCCATGACGGCGGTCGGTTCGTCATGCTGTGACGCGAACTTCGAGGCGTACTGCTTTCACACGGAGGTCTTTGGAAACCAAAGTACGGCGACCGTTTTCCGTTGCGACGTCGGCGGCTGGCAGAAGCAGGTTGGCGATATCAAGTGCGACCCGCACACCTCTGCCGAATGGACCGCGCTCAACGGCATGGGGTGCGCCACGATTGGACAGGTTTGCACGCATGGCGGCGACACGGACGGTCCGATGGAACCGCTCGTCATTGCTGTGTGTGGCGGAAACGGGCTCTGGACCGTGAAGTAGCGCGCACTCGTTTAGGCACCCGTTCCCTCCAAAGGTGCCAACCACTT
>JANORL010001233.1:0-8773 GCA_031415295.1 Polyangiaceae bacterium
AGAGAATTGAGGGGTTAGCGCATGGGGGGGTTTGGGGGGCTATGCCCCCCATCATGAACTGGTTTACGATGGGGGGGCATAGCCCCCCATACCCCCGAGATCGTTGTGATCCGCTTTCATCTCTGGGGGGTGAGGCGTAAAAACGACTTCGCCCGCCGGACTCGATGTTCAGGCGGGCGAGAGGTTTGTCACGGTCAAACGCTGTGATTAGCCGCCTTGCGTGACCTTCTGCAGCTCGGTCAACAAGCCATCGCCGAGTTCGATGGTCCCCTGAATTGGGTTCTGCTCATCGGAGGCGTCGCCTTTCAGCTCCGTACGCAAGTCGGCGAAGGCTTTCTTCAGATTACGAACGACTTCCCCACTCGTGAAGACCGACGTCGTGCTCGGATCGATCGGGATGACGACATCGTTTCCGGGAAGGTCACCCTTCGTGTACCGATTGACTTTCTTTTCAGCCGCTTTGCCACGTTCCGTCTTCATGACGGAATAGTTCGCGGGCCAATCTTTGCTGATGTCGAAGGGATCCTTGTTCGGGACAAACTCGGCAATGACGCCCTTCTGGTCCGATCGGAAGACGATCGAGAAGTTCATCACTGGCTCTTTTTCTTCCTTCCAGGCCTTGTCGACAGGCGCCTTCACGAAGTCGATCAATTTTTTGAGTTTGTCCTTCTTCTCGTTCAGACTCTCGACACTCGAGGTGAACTTGAGAAGTTGACGAAGCGCGCTCGGCTTCAAGCCGGAGATAGCGCCACCATCGACCTTCGTCGCGTCAAACGGAATGTTGATGCCCGCGAGCTGACCGGAGAAGTCGGCCGGGTACTCCTTCTTTTGGAGTTTTTCGATGGCGTCCCCGAGTTTCGAGTCGAGGTCCTTCATCGTGTCATTGGCGCCCTTGATGTCCTTCATGAGGCCCTTGGCGTTCTCAATGACCGCCTTGCCGCGATCGGCTTTTGCAGCCTGACCACCAACGGCGTAGCCAATCGCGATACCAAAAAGCGCCATGCCAAGCGCTGCCCCGATGGTCTGCTTCTTGGCCTTCTCGCGCTCCTTGATGATCTCTTCGCCAACCTCGACCTTGATCGTCTGTTGCACGACCGTGGGCTTGGGCGCCGGAGGCTCGGCCGCTGCGGGTCTAGCCCCTGCAAACGGCGGCACCGGAATTCCCGGCGTGATGCCTGGAGGCGGCGCGATCCCTTGCGGCGCTCCGGGACTCGACGGCTGCGATCCACCGGGCACCGGCAACGGCACGGAGCCCGTACCGATGTTGGTTTTACCGAGCCGGTCTTTGAGATTGATCTTCGGTTTCTTGCTCTTGTCGTCAGCCATCGGCTCCTCGTAGCGAGACGCGTTCCGCCATTCGTGTACGACCGCGAGAGGTCCAGACACCGGTGTCACTGCTGGATTGGGGTTTCGCAGCAACGCCTGGCATCGTGGGCGACATGGGGTAAGCGCCCAGAGCGCACGTTACCGGCGTGATGCGTCCGATGTCAACCAAACGGCCAGAGCGATTTCACGAGCCCTGTGATGACCGCATCTACGACGGATCGTGGCTCGTCGACTTATCGCTCTCTTCCGTTTCTCCGTCGTCGACACTTCAAGTTTGTAACGTTTTCCCTTGATTTCCCGATAAAAAAAGCACGTCCGCGCCCAGCCTCACAACTTGGAACTGCTAAGCTCGCCCTTTTGGGGGGACATTTGATGCACTTGCTTGTCGTCGATAATTACGACTCGTTCACGTACAACCTCGTCCAATATCTCGAAATACTTGGAGCTCGTTGCGACGTCCGGAAAAACGATGCCATCGACGCCCCTGGCGCCCGAGCCCTCGCACCCGATGGAATCCTCATTTCCCCGGGCCCGTGTTCACCCAACGAAGCCGGCTCGAGTCTCGCGATCATCGAAGCCCTCGCTGCGGACCAACCGATCCTCGGAGTTTGTCTCGGCCATCAAGCGTTGGCACAAGTCTACGGGGGGCATGTCGTTCGTGCCGAACGCATCATGCACGGCAAAACATCGCCAATTCACCACGATGGGCGCACGTTGTTCACGGGTTTGCCCAATCCATTCGTCGCGACGCGTTATCACTCACTCATTGTCGATCACAGTCATTTACCCGCAGATCTCGAAGTGTCCGGATGGACCGAAGAAGGCGAGATCATGGGCCTACGGCACAAGCGTTTTCCCGTAGAAGGTGTCCAGTTTCATCCTGAATCAATCCTGACGATCCGCGGCATGGAACTGCTCCGCAACTGGCTCGACGCAGTCAAAACACATGCGTCTCACAAGCAAGGAGCCGCCGCGTGAACGGGCACAACATCGCGTTTCAACAAGTCTTCGACGAGATTGCGAATGACACGGGCCCCACGCCGCACATCATCCGCGAAGCAGTCGACGCCATCCTCATGGGTGCATGGACACCCGTGCAAGTTGCCGGCTTCGCAGTCGCCCTGCGAATGCGCGGCGAACATGCCGACATCATCTCGGCCGCGGCACAAACCATTCGTGCTCATATGATTCCCGTCGATCACGGTTTGCCCATCGTCGCGGATACATGCGGCACCGGAGGCGATGGCAAAGGCTCGATCAACCTGTCGACTGCCGCAGCGTTCGTCGTCGCCGCGGCCGGCATCCCCGTCGCAAAACATGGCGGTCGCAGCGTTTCGAGCCGCTCGGGAAGCGCCGACGTCATCGAAGCACTCGGCATTCCCATCGACATCGACCCGGACAAACAAGTGTACGTGCTGCGCTCCGCAGGCATCGCATTTCTCTTCGCGCCCGCGCATCACCCGGCTTTGCGCCACAGCCAAGTCGCGCGGCGCGAACTTGCCGTACGCACGATCTTCAACGCGCTCGGACCGTTGGCCAACCCTGCTCACGCTACCCATCGACTCTTGGGTACCTACAATCACGCGCTCCGCCCCGTGCTTGCCAAGGTTCTCGCAGACCTCAATGTTCGCCGTGCATGGGTCGTGCGTGGCGACGACGGCCTCGATGAAGTCAGCCCCTTCGGGGCAACCCGCGTGACGGAAGTAGCCGCCGGCAAATTCCGTGAACGAGTCATCCATCCGGAATCGTTTGGCCTCAAACCATCATCTCCTGGATCCATCGATGGAGGATCCGCTGCGGAAAATGCCCACGTCATCCGCGCGATCTTCGAAGGAACAACGCATCCCGCACGCGATGCAATCATCCTGAATGCGGCAGCGGCCCTTGCTGTTTGTCGGGAAGTCGATGACGAAAAAAACTTCCCCGATCTCGCAGCCGAAGCAACACACGCGATCGACAGCAGAAACGCACTTCGCAAGCTCGAAACGTTACGCATGACGACCACCATCGTCCGCTCGGCAGCATGACGTCCCCGCAGACAAACCTACTCGCGCGTATCCTCGATTCGAAACGGGCCGAGGTCGCCAACGTCGTCGCCAAACCTTCGGATGCACGGCAGTACGAACCTGGAGGATTGGTCTTCCAAACCTTACGTCGTTTGCCGGGACAACCTCTTCGTTTGATCGCCGAGATCAAACCTCGGTCACCTTCGGCAGGCCCGTTGTCGAAGGTGATGACCGCAGCGCAACGTGCCGACGCCTACGCAAAAGCAGGTGCCGTCATGATCAGCGTTCTCGTGGACAAACCTTTCTTTGGTGGCTCCTATGACAACCTCGCGACCTGTCGTGAAACACTCGACGCCATCTACGGCGCGTCACGACCTCGTTTGCTCTGCAAAGAATTCATCCTCGACGCCGTACAGATCGAATGGGCGGCAAACGCCGGTGCCGATTCCGTTCTACTCATTGCGAAAATCGTGACAGCGGAAAAACTTCACTCGCTCATCGATCATGCACGAATGCGGGGACTCGAATCACTGGTGGAAGTAACGACCGACGTGGAATTGCAAACGGCTGAATCAGCAGGCGCGCAGATCATTGGTGTCAATGCGCGAGACTTGGACACGCTCGTGATGGATCACGAACGAGCTGCGCATGTCCTCACGCATATCGACGCGAATTGCGTTCGTGTGCACTTGTCGGGACTCGTTTTACCGGACGATGTCGCGCGTATTGCTCGCGGTCCCGCAGACGCGGCACTCGTAGGCGAAGCATTGATGCGCCAGGATGATCCGACGGAGTTGCTTAGCGAAATGGTGCGGCGATCCGCCGACAAACCATAAGCAAGCCTATTCTGGAGCGGGCTCGGTTTTTGTCTGAATGAGCCACCACCGGGAGAAATCGATATCTAGATCGAACGGAGCAAGGCGTTTCGTTTCCTCTCCATCGGCGCTGTCCATGAGCATCGCATGGCCATTGACGGACTGATACACCTCGACAAACTGAAGATCAGGATCGATAAGCCAAATCCATTCCACGCCCGATCGCGCATAGAGCGGAAGTTTTTTGGTGCGATCTTTACGCTCGGTCGATGGCGAAAGGACTTCGCAGCAAAAATCAGGCAGGAGGATGATCGGTGATCCGTCCGGCGGATCTGGGCAACGTTCAACGCGCCAACCGGCAATGTCTGGCGCCGTCGTCCGATCACCAAAACGAACATCTGGCTCTTGCTCGATCCACCAACCCGTACCGCCGATTCCCGCATCGAGCCCGCGCAGAGACCACTGGCACGCACGCGCTGAACGTCGATGCTTGGCGCGCGGTCGACCCATCGTACTGATGACCCCCGGTTCCAAAATCTCGCCCGTGACACCTTCCGGCAACAGTTCGATCTCCCTCCAAAGCTCCTCGAACGTTGGAACAGGTCGTACTGCGTCGCTCGTCTCGAGTTTTCGTGCTGGCTCACCCATCGCGAGCAAGCCTAGCACGACCGGATCGCTTAACGCTTCAACAAATTCGCAAACGGGTTGTTCGTGAACTTCGCTTGCTGCTGTTGTTGCTGTTGCGACTGCTGCGGTTGCCCTTTGCCTTGCGTTTGTCCTCGCTGCTGAGGTTGTGGGCTTTTCGCTTGCTGCGGCACATTTTGCGGAGTTTGTCGAGTATCCGGACGAGCGTCTTTCCGAGCCGACAACGCAATACGTTTACGCGCCATGTCGATTTCCATTACGCGCACTTTGATTTTGTCGCCCACTTTCACAACATCGCTCGGATCTTTGACGAATTTGTCCGCCAATTGCGATACGTGCACCAATCCATCCTGATGCACGCCCACGTCGACGAAAGCCCCGAAAGCCGTCACGTTCGTGACAATCCCTTCGAGTTCCATCCCCAATTTCAAATCTTCCATTGTCCGCACGTCGTCGCGGAATTTAGCCGCCTCGAATACCGCACGAGGATCTCGTCCTGGCTTCTTCAATTCCGCCACGATGTCATTCAACGTGAATTCACCGACGTCATTGCCGACATATTTCTTGGCATCAATCCGCCCAATCAGTTTCAGGTCGCCGACAATCGACGCCATCGGCACGCCAAGATCGCCCGCGATTTTTTCGACGAGCGCATATCGTTCGGGATGCACGGCACTTCCATCGAGCGGATGTTCGCCCCCTCGAACACGAAGAAACCCCGCACATTGTTCGAAAGTTTTCGGCCCGAGTCCCGGCACGTCGAGAAGCTTCTTGCGACTCGAAAATGCCCCGTTTTTATCCCGATGGGCCACGATTTTTTTGGCTAACGATGGACCAATACCCGCCACGCGCGCCAAAAGCGGAGCACTCGCCGTATTCAGTTCCACGCCAACCATGTTCACGCAGCTTTCGACCACTTCATCCAGCTTTTTCGCAAGCAAGACTTGGTACACGTCGTGCTGATATTGCCCCACACCAATACTCTTGGGGTCGATCTTCACAAGTTCCGCCAAAGGATCTTGCAATCGTCGCGCAATGCTAATCGCGCCACGAACGGTCAAATCCAATTCCGGAAATTCCTCACGCGCCACGTCACTCGCCGAATACACGCTCGCGCCCGTTTCGCTCACGGACAAACACATGATCTCTTTGAGGCCCTCGGCAACGAGGAGATCTCGGACAAACGTTTCGGTTTCCCGGCCATGGGTGCCATTTCCAATCGCCACAGCAAACACGTCGTATTTCCGACAAAGTTCCCGAATCGAACGCTTGGATTTTTCAATGGCGCCGTCCCCTTGCACCAAATAAATATTTTCATTCGCCAGGAGTTTGCCCGTATCATCAACGACGACACATTTGCATCCCGTACGTTGACCAGGATCGATTCCAAGAATCGTATGTCGCCCAAACGGCGCCGCTAACAACAATTCGCGAAGGTTTTGCGCAAATACATCAACCGCCGCGCGATCCGATATTTGCTTCATTTCGACACGTACGTCGATCTGAACACTCGGCGCTAGGAGCCGCTTGTACGCATCCCCGACCGCTTTGGCGAGTTCCCCGGCCCAAGGCGACGATCCCTGGATCCCCACCATTTTGCTCATCGGCCCGAGCTGCGTTTCCCCATCGAGGTCCACGGATGCCCGCAAAATCCCTTCGGCCTCGCCACGACGAATGGCCAAATAACGATGCGACGGCATTCCCGCCACTTGCCCCTCGAACGTGGCATACGTATCGAATTTCGTCGCTTTGCCTTCGTGCTCTTCGTTTTTCTTCACGCGAATCATACCGTCACGCATGTAGGCTTCACGGACGAGCTTGCGGACGTCGGCATTTTCGGCAATTCGTTCGGCACAAATATCGCGCGCACCAGCCAACGCCGCCGCCGCATTCGGAACCTCTTTGGCCGCATTGACGAAATTTTCCGCTTCTTTATCCGGATTTCCGTCTTTGGCTTGCGACCACATCCGATCCGCCAACGGCTCGAGCCCCCGCTCTTTCGCAATGATCGCCCGCGTTCGACGCTTGGGCTTGAACGGCAAATACAAGTCCTCGAGTTCGGCTTTTGTCGCCACAGACAAAAGTTTTTTCTGCAAATCCGGCGTAAGTTTTCCTTGCTTGCCAATTTCGTCGAGAACAGCACGCCGACGCTCGTCGAGTTCCACCAAATACGTACGGCGTTCCTCAATCGCACGAATCTGAACTTCGTCGAAACCGCCCGTCGCTTCTTTGCGATACCGCGCAATAAACGGCACCGTCGCCCCCTCGGCCAGAAGCGCCACGACCGCGGATACACCCGACCGAGGCAACGTCAACTCGGCCGAAAGTATCGGCACCGGATCGAACGGAGGAAGCGAAGGGGCAGTCGTCGTAGCAGCTTGGTTCGAGTCGGTCGTCACAGTCATTAGACCAGTCAGTTTTAGAGGGTGGTTCTCAGGCGTTGCGAGCGTTGCGAACTAGCCCGGGCGGCGGAAGCGTACATCGTACGCTGAGCAAGCCCGACCGACGATTCGCAATGCGTAGCAGCCTGAGAACCACCCTCTAGGCAGAAACTGGACGCCTGTCCAGCGGAAAATAATGCAATTTAACGCACCGTCGTGAACGGATCGAGCTGCTTCGTGCTGCTAGGTATCGGTGGCAGAGGTTCCCAATCGCTGATTCGATCGAGATTCACTTGACGCGTTCCATCAGGCAATTCGATGACGATGTCTTTGAATTTCGCGTTTTCTAGAAAGTCTTCCGTGGAATAGGCAAATCGGGCATGAATGGTTTGCCCAAACGTACTGTCGAGTCCCGTCAAACTGGCCAGAACCTCGATACGACCAGCAGCCATGTCGGCAAACGTCATTCCATAAAGCGGACTGTTTTCATCGATGGGGTGCATGACTGTCCACGTCATGGCGAATATCGGATTTTGGCTTCGAACGAGCGGCATGTCGAAATATCGCCGCAGACGTTCGCCTTCACTGGTCACCTCGAATTTGAGCGCACTCAGGCGAATACTCGCTTCGACGATTTGATTTTCTCGCGCATTAGCAACACGAAGAACCAAGTGCGGAACGCCATTTCGCTTCGTCAACAGAGCAACTTCGCTCCACGTGACGCGCGCCGTCGGTCGCGCAAATTTGGCGAATACGACGCCGGTCGCCAAAGCAACGCCAAAAAGACCGACGATCGCTTCCACCGTGACGAGCAAATGGGCATACATGGTTTTCGGCGCCATTGCCCCATAACCAATGGTCGCCATGGTTTGCACACTGAAGAAAAACGCATCGGAAAACGACCCCGGCTGCGCAGCAATAATGCAGTCGCCTCCCAATAAGTACAAGAACGCAAAAATTGTGTTGGTCGCGATGTACGCCAACGCGATGAACACGAGCACGAGGGACCAGCGAGCATCCATCACGAAGTGATAAAAATCATCCGTGAAGTGGGTTTTTCCAGAAATCGTAACGCCAGAGAACTCGCCCCCGCGTGTCAAGGTGCGAACCCACGAAGTCGTCGACGAAGACTTCGCTTTACTCGAGGGCGTAGGATTCGATGAAGTAGGAGAAGACGCGGTGGTCACGCGCGGAGCATACCGCAAATGCTCAGCCTGTAAACGCTTTCCGTTCAACGCGGCAATGCGACGAGAAACGTCTCGTAATACCCCGAATCGTAGGTCGGGCCGAGACCAAAATCGACGGTTCCATCCACGGAACCCGCGACGAACACCCGCCCCGTCCCATCGACCGCCACCCGATACGCCGTTTGTCGCTCGCTGTCACCCCACCCTTGTTGAAACGCGGGTTCGAGGTTCGGTCGCACCTTGCCGACAAATGCATCTGCATTGCCTTTGGAAACGAGTTCCACCGCTCCAAACGCAATACGATCGTAATACTCTCCAGCCAAATACAGATCGCCTTCACCGTCCGTCGCCAAACCATACGCCGCATCGGCACTTCGTTTGCCATACAAACGACTTGCCAAGTGGGCTCCGGC
>JANORL010001234.1:0-1654 GCA_031415295.1 Polyangiaceae bacterium
CCCACACTTCTCGGATTGGGTGCGTGGGATGACCAACGGTACACGAGCCGCATTTTGATGGAGCGTGAGTTGGCCAAACTGGACGCCGTCTCCATTTTCATGGATGCGCGGAGATATCAAGGCCGTCCCAGATCATTGCGTGTCGAATTGATTCCGGCGGTTGGAGCTGCAGGCCAAACGCTGCATGCCAAAGTGCTCGTGGTCGTGCACGAGAATGCCGTGCGGCTTTTCGTGGGCAGTGCGAATCTCACTGCGCAAGGATATCGGCACAATCGGGAAGTGGCTCTTTCGCTCGTGGCGAGGAAGGATGATCCCGCCGAAGGCAGCTTGATTCGTGCGGCCATTGAGCCAATGCCGAAGCTATTGTCGGCATGGTGGACGGATGGCGCGAGTCGGGTGCTAGAGCTGGCCAGAGAGAGGCTCGATGCGTGGAATGTACCTGTTCTCGGTGCTGAGGAAGACTTCGCCTGGGGCGGAGGGGCAACACGAATGTACGAATCGGTGTCGTCGCGTTGGCCAACGGGCGAAGGAATCAAGAAAATCACGATTGTGTCACCGTTTTGGTCCGAAACCCACGCAGCTCAATCATTACAGACATTTCTCCAAGCGCTCTCCGCACGAGCCTCGATCACGGGAGCCGATTTGAATTTGTTGACATCGGCTGTTCCACATACGCAATCGGGATATCGACCGGTATTGCCTGAGCAGCTCGGAGCATTCGACGGGCGACGTTTTTTGGTGAATGCGAGAGCAATCGCTGTCGATCCTCGTGTGGACAAGTCGGAGTTTGACGGGGCGAGCGACGATATGCTGCGGGAGCGCCAATTGCACGCAAAGCTGGTGCTTATCGAAGGCGCTCGAACGTCGCTTGTCTATTTCGGATCGGCAAACTTTACGGCCAAGGGGTTCGGTTTTCTTGCGGATCCGCAGGGATCGAACATTGAAGCGGGTGTCATTCTGGTACGGACTGGAAAGGCGCGCGATGTTTTGACAACGCTGCTTCCAAAAGTGACAGGTGACCCTGTTTGTCTCGACGGCAAAGCGCTCGGAAAACTAGCGGTTCCAGCGGCAAAGCTTGCCGAAAATCCGTGGCCAACATTTATCAAATCGATACTTCTTGCTCCGTCGGACGTTGATCCCAATACGCTCGAATTGCTTATTGAAGTGGTCGGCTCCCGCAGTGATGGAATTTTTTCGGTATCTATTCCAGAAGGGAAAACGATTTTAGCGAATGCAGCGACATCCGTTGCTACAATTCACCGCGTCGCGCTGGATGGTGACACGTTGGGTGTAATGATCAAGGAGCAAATCGTATTGATCATGTGGCATGCGGTCGACGAGCCCGTTCGATTTCCAATCAACGTTGCACCTGCTGCCCGTGAACGTATACCTCTTGGGCCGAGCGACTACAAGCCTGGTGAGCGTGAGCTCCTGGCGTATTACCAAGGCCGCATTGCCATTGAGGATTTGTATCCAGACGAAGACGGTAATCCAGGACAAATGCATTCAGAAAACACGATTGACGCGGGCACGGGCGTGGATACCTCGAAAATTCAATCCTACCAAATTCGCGAGTTTGTTGAGGCTCTGCACGGAATTCGCAACGATTTGCGCGAGTGCGTCGTTTCCGAGCCCGCGATGCGGCCCATGACGG
>JANORL010001235.1:0-3277 GCA_031415295.1 Polyangiaceae bacterium
GCAACGGTGCGGATCAAGCCGGCGAGTTTGGAAAAGTTCGTAGTATTCGTGCAAAGCACCTCGTACAATCGAAAACTGATTAGCGGAACGCGTTTCTTGTACGAAGTGGAAGACTGGAGCCGTTTGGCCGACGCCGCCTGAATTCCCCCAATTCAGGGCGCCTTGAACTTTCTTGGACTTGGGCCATCCATGTCCTTCATGATTCGGCGCGCGTTTCTCCGCTCCCTCGCCGCTCTCCCTTTTGCCCCTGCACCGCTGGTCGCTTTGCCTCGGGAAGGTTTCGCCTGAGGCATGGCGCCGCCGCGCCGTGTGCGCGACGAAGTGTTGTCATTACGCAGGACGGGATCGGAGATGGCGACGTGGACGTCAATCTAATGCGTCGCAAACGGGCACATACGTCTCCCTCGTACACGCATTGCGATGGTTCGTCAGTCAATGCGACAATTTCAAGGTCGAACATGGCTCATCCGCCCACTGCGGGCGCTGTTCTGTCGGCGAACGTTTTCCCCATGAAGCGCAAACCAAGTCGTCTCGGCATACGGATGTGCGAGTGCATGGTTTTATTGGGCGCCGATGGATGCGTCATTCGGTCTTGCCAAGAATCGCATCGACAATGTTGATGTCGATTTGCGGATTGAGGCTGGCCCGATCTACATTCTCTGGTTTCAGAATGAGGAAATCGGGGTGATCGGCTCGCGAATTACCGGTCCACGAGCTGCCTTGGACGGTGAATTGATTGCCTTGCCATTTGCCTTGTAGGTCGTAGGTGTATTCGCGCGTCGTTGCTTCCGTACCCACAAAGTCGTATACTTTGACGTCTGAAGTCGCGACGAATATCACCGTGCGGACATGAACCACATTGCGGTCCTTTTGGTCACGCGTGATTCGAGTCGTGGCTTTGTAAACCGGCATGTTCCAGACCTCGTGCCCAGCATCTCTATCGATAATAAAGGGACGGGTTTTCTGAAATAGTTCCACCTGCATGACTTGGTGGAAATAGTGTGGTGCGACATCCGCATAAATGTCGTCCCAGGAATTGTCGTTACGATCCCCTACGATTCGAACATCTTTGACCCCTTCGTATGTTTTGAGCAAAAGAGCCTTGAGATCGCCAACTTCGAAACGTAGCGATTCGTAATTGCGGGGTGTTTTCGGTTCCGGCACCATAATGGACGCAAGGGCCCAGGCATAACACAAACCGGTCCATGAATCGGCACGGTCGCTTTCGGCAAATTCTCGCTCGTATGCCGCAGCGCTCGTCGTTTGATTTAAAAAAAGCTTGCTGTAAGCATCATATTTTTCGAGCGGCGACGAGATCCCATTTTTGTCGGCATAAAGGAAATCGTCCCACGTGGGAAACCACCACGATGACCATGGTATCGTCTTGGATTGCGCCGTGAATTCACCTTCGATGACCGTGAGCGACGACGCGTAAGGAGGCGCATTGCCGACCACGAATTGGGATGTATCCGCGATTCGTTCGTCGGTTGATGCATTTTCACTAGTCAATGAATCGCCAGCATTTCCGCATCCAACGAGCGAAGCCGCCACGCAAAAAATCACGAGGGACGTCGAAAGGCGCGAGATGGTCATGATGAAATCTCCTATTGAGGTATATTTGCATGTCAGCGCCTCGATTGCGCCTCATGAGATGATCCGTGAGGAGAGGAAATGGCCGACGTGGATATCGGCCATTTCCATGGCCCTTTTCTAGAACGGACTACTGGGTCCGGTCTTCATCTCCACCACCACGCGTATGGTCTTCTCCGGGTTTTGGATTGACCTGGGGCGGGCGCGCTGGCTTCGAGGAATCACCCATTTGACCATCACACGAATTCACGATGTTGTCGGTCTTGTTTTGGCCAATGAGTGCCCATCCCGCGGCCGCGCCCTTCAACGTCGCATCACAAAGCTCGACGGCACTGTTGAATTTCGCAAGATCGTCACAATTGGCCGCGATTGTCCGGCTGTACGTTCGCTCGACCTGCTCGAATTGAAAACAAGTTGCTTTCTCCATGATGTCGCTCTGAAAAGATGCTCGATCCTCGACACACTTTTTCTTACCACCAAACCTAACGTCGATATCGACGAACGTGGTCAAATTGACGTCCACAGACGTGCGCGAGGGAAGCCAAACGAGCTCTCGCTTCGTGCACATGACATCGATTTGGTGCGGACGAATTTGCCAGCCGTTCGCCGCGGGATTCTTGCAAGCATTTTGGAAAGATTCGAAGGAAATCTGTTCCTTGCATTCATAGGTCTCGATCTGACGAGGCTCGCCTGCGAATGCTGTCGAATCCGTTGCTTCGATCAACGCGAGAGAACCGAATGCCACCGTAGCAACACCATAGGCGAAAATGCGCATCATCATGATTGACACCTTTTTTGCGAGAACGATTGTTTGTTGCTTGTTTGCGCCGGTTGTTTTGCCGGCGTGCTGACGGGTTGAGCAAACACCTTGCCACGGCATATGCACACGACAGTTACGATTCGTCTTGGAAAGAGCGGAGATGGCGACCTGGACGTCAATCCAATGCGTCGCAAACGGGCACATACGTCCCCCTCGCGCACGCATTGCGAGGGTTCGTCAGTCAATGCGACAATTACATACGTTCGCCGTGAAATGCATCGCTGTTATGCCCGCAGCACCAACGAAACGAAGTCCGGGGCATATCGTATACGTTCCGTCATGTACGGTAAGGAGAAGGCGATTGACGAATTGCCATGATGTCCTCGAACCGTCAGGGTTTTGCCTCATCCGCTACGTCAGAGGGTCCGACGGTCGAAGTAACACGGGCAAACGCCGCCGGTGACACGCTGCCAACGATCGAGGTCTATCGAGGTCTCGACAAGATGTTCGGGACGATGATGAAGCGGGAAACATCGACGGAATTTGCGGCTACGGATTTGCGGGCGGTTTCGCCGGGTCGATTCCAGTTCCTGGACGTGGACGGCAACATGCCGATCAAGCAGTTTGTCTTGGAGAACGGTCTTACCTTCAAGACTGGGCGCGGGTTTTACGAATTCATGAAGACGGAGACGATTCAGGGGCACAAGGAAGTGGTGCTCATGGATCGTAAGACGGGGGATTTGTACAGCGGGGAACGAGCGCGGGAAATGCTTGGATTGCCGCCAGGAGCAACGGTGCGGATCAAGCCGGCGAGTTTGGAAAAGTTCGTAGTATTCGTGCAAAGCACCTCGTACAATCGAAAACTGATTAGCGGAACGCGTTTCTTGTACGAAGTGGAAGACTGGAGCCGTTTGGCCGACGCCGCCT
>JANORL010001236.1:0-7069 GCA_031415295.1 Polyangiaceae bacterium
TAGGCGCCGCCGGTCAGCGCGAATGAGTCGAGGCTGAGATCCAGAAACGCCGGGCCCTGCTCGTTGTCCAGGGCGAAGCGGGGCAGAAACAGCGGCCGAAGGTCGACGCCGAAGGATAGGACCCGCTGGGCACGCGGTCCGGCGCCGCCGAGCGCGTCCGCGTAGCGAAGGTAGGCTCCGGCGGTCCAGAGGTAGTGCCCTGCGGCGCGTAGCGAGGCCCTGGGCTCGCCGGTCTCGAACTCGGCGCCGACCGCCAGGGAGAACGCTAGGTCACCGTCGAAGCGAGCATACACGCCGTCGGAGCCGGGGAGCGGCACGTGCGAGTGGCGCCTCGGCTCCGTGCTCGCTTCGGCGCGCGCGGAGCCAACGGCCAGCCAGGTCAAAAGCGCGCAAGCGCCAGCGATTCGAGCGCTCCGTCCCCTGCTCACGGAACACTCTCGGGACCGAAGCTGGAAGCCACGCGTTCGCGCAACTCCGGCGCAAACAGTAGGCGTACGCGCTCCATGCGTTCGCCCCGCAGGCGTCCGAGCAAAAAGGAAACGTCCGACAGCGCGCGGCTGACGCCGTTGGGAAAGACCACGCTCAGCGGCTCAGCGGAGTCGTCAAAAGCCACCGTGGAAGCCGCGTCGAGCCCCACATACACCTCGGGGTCGAGGCCGGCCTCGCTCGCGAGCGCCTTCAGCGCGTCGTGCGCAAGCAGTCGCGCCCTCGGTGTGGCCTGCTCGCCGAACAGCTCGTAGGTCTTAAACAGCCTGCGCGCCGCGAAACGCTGGCAGAGGTCAGACAGCACCGGGTCGGCGGCTTCGCACCATGCCGTCAACGCCACCCACAGCGTCGCGTCGTCGAGCGCCAGATAGTCCTTGAGTGAGCACTCGCCGGTGCGCGCGATGTCGGAGATGGCGCGAGGCGTTGCGCTGAGGCGAGTCCCCTCCTGGGCCAAACGGCCTACTCTTTCCAAGATCTTGGCCAGCATCCATTCACTAGCCCGCTCCGTCTTGTGGAAATAGACCTGCTGAAACATGAACAACCGGGCAAGCAAGAAGGATTCGATCGCCGGGATGCCCTTGGCACCGTCGATGGCCAACGGGGGGGCTGCGTCGGGAGTGGCGGGCACGCCGAAACACAAGCTTCGGAGCAGCCAGTCCAGATCGAACGAGCCGTAGTTGACCCCCGTCGCGTGCGCGTCGCGTAGCAGGTAGTCGCAACGATCCACGTCGAACGTGCCGCTGACTGCGCGTGCGAGGTACGGCAGTTCGTGTTTGCCCTGTATCAAATCGGCGACTCTTCGGGGCAAACCTGGGTCGTCAGCGACGAGCGTTCGGTGCACTTCCGACGATGGATCGAGCAAAATGCGTACGGTCCATTCTTCGTGTTCCACGGCTCCAGGCATCGCACTCTCGAACAGGTGGGACAGCGGGCCGTGACCTACGTCGTGCAGCAACGCCGCAGCGACGGCATCGCGTGCTCGTTCGCTCGTGACGCGTTGCCAAAACGGCAAGTCGCCATCGATTTGACGAAGTCGAGCGAGCAGTAATTTCATGACGTGCGCTGCGCCAAGCGCGTGTGAAAACCGCGAGTGTTCGGCGCCTGGATAGGCGAGCGACGTCAAACCGAGTTGGCGGATTCGGCGGAGACGTTGCACCTCGCGCGTGCCGAGCAAACGCGGAACGATCGCATCTTCTTCGCTCTCGAACGCCACGAGCCCATGAACGGCATCCCGTAAAATCACATCGCCTCCGCGGTGCATCGTAGACGGGGAATGCTCGTCAGGCATCTCCCTACTTTGCAGCGTGTTCCCCGACGTACCTCTGGCGACCCCGATGCTGCATGAACGAGTGCATGATCGGAGATACGCGGTTCGCTGGGAACAACGTTGGGAACGAATTGACCCCGACAAACATGCTTTCGAGAGCACGCTGTCCAGGAAAAACGACGACCACCTCGAATTTCTCGTGGCGCCTCCGTTTACGTCGTATAGTGTCGAATGATGGCAGGAGCGTCCTTTGGGCGTTGGCCAACCCGCAGCCTCGGAGGCGAAACATGAGTTCCACCAGTGGACGAGACGATGATGACGGGCCTCTTCAGGCCGCAGGGTCGTCGAATGTGGCACTCGCCGCAGCCCCTGATGCATCGGTTGACGATGAACAGGACGGGCCGTTGCGGCGTCTTGACCACATCTTGCGTGCTCTTCCTGCTTCCGAGTTGAGCGCGCTCGTACGTCGCCTCGGCATTCGTATCGATACGCAGAAGCGGATTGATACGCCGTCTCAGGTCGCTCGCGCCCTCGTGGGCATTCCTGACGTGCGCGATCCGTCGCGCTTGCAGTCATCGAGTCGCGAACTCTTGTTTCGCGTGGCCGAAGCTGGTGGTTCGCTCGTGGTGACTTCGTTGCCTGCGGGACTCGAACCGCTGGTTGGTCGCGGCATCTTGTATGCGCGCAAGATCGATGCGGGCATTGAACTCGTTTTGCCCATCGCATTTCTCGTGCAGATCAAAACGTGGGAAGGCGAGGATCCTCGGGCATTGAGGGCTCTTTTGTCGCAAGCCTCTTTCGAATCGGCGAGCGCTATCGCTGCTCATTACTTGGGTCGTCCTGCAACACCACCGATCGCTTTGTCCCTTGAAGTTGCCTGGCAACAACTGTCCGATCCCGAACGATTGAAGCTCGAAGTGGATCGTTTGGCGCCCGTTGAACGACGCCTTTTGGAATCCATCGAGGCTGTCGGGGGCGAAGTCGAGACGCAAGAACTCTTGGATTTGGAACGAGAGCCCATGCGTTTGCGTGGTGCTGGTGGGGTGACGGCCAGTCGTCGAGGCGCCGGGTTTGCCCTGGAACGACGAGCTTTCTTGATTCCCATCCATCCGAATCGTCACGTGATTCCGACGGAAATTGCTCACATCGTCGGTGCTGAACGGCGCAAGCTTCGGGAAGTGCGACGCGCACAGATTCGTTCGTTTGTGCTCGAAGAAGATCACGCGCCGCGCCGAGCTAGGTTTGCTTCCGATCCCGCCATGCTCGCCGTCGGACTCGCTCTTGCCATGCGTGAATCAGCGAATGATTCGCGTGCAAGCAGCGAAGTTCGTGTCGGTGTTGGAACGCCGCGTTCGCTCATCTTGCGTTTCGCGCAACGCATTGGACGCGATGTGGAAACCGTGGGGTTGTCCGTTGCGCTTTCTCGAGCCATCGGCTTGTGGGAGCCATCAGCCGCATCGCTCGTCACCCCTCCAGGATCGTTTGCGATTCGCGAAGTGACGCGCGTGCTGTTCGATACGTGGCGTCGAGGTGGTGCGTGGGACGAAGCGCGACCCGAGCGTGAAGTATTACGATCCGCTGCAGAAGGCCGCGAATCGAGCCCCATTGGCGCGCTCCGCGAGATGGTGATCGATGCCCTGCAAGAACTCGGTGAAGGTCGCTGGATTCCGTGGTCCTCGCTGCGTGGGTATCTCGCCGCGGATGATCGTATTGGCGGCGTTGAACGATTGGTTCGTCGCTGGGCAGAACGTACAGGCCTCGAAGCTATCGACGTCAGCGAAATCCTTCGCCGTATCGCCCTCGAATCCTTGCCAGCTCTCGGCGTTTTGGATCTCGGTGGCGAAGGTGAACTCGACGACGACGTCGCCCTGCGCCTCACTTCACGTGGTCGCGCACTGCTCGCAGGAACCGAGCCTCCGGTTGACATGACCTCCAGTTGTTTTGTCGATACCTACACTCTGCAGATCCACCCATCGACACGCGTCGCCCACGCCTTGGCCCTCGTCCCGTTTGCCGAAGTCGGTCGTATTGGTGACAAGATCGATGTCGTCATTGCGGCAGCCTCCGTCGGACGCGCTTTAGCCGCGGGTTTGGAAGGTGAAACCGTTCGCGCTCGTATCGAAGCGGTAACGAACCTCCCCGACAACATTTCGCAGATGCTCGACCAAGCGAGTGTCGTGCTCGGTCGTGCGACCTATGTGCAAGTGTCTGCCTTCTTGTGGATCGAGGATCAGGAAGTACGTGAGTTGCTGCGCACGCGACGACCTGCGGCCGACATGTTCATCGATCCGTCTCCGCCCGCCGGTCTCTTGATTGGACCCGATGTGGATCTCGAGCGGCTCGTGCGGCGTTGTCGAACGCTTGGAGTGGAGATCGAAGCGGAAGGAGCGCTCATGCGAGCCCGCTCCGTGAGTCCACTTCCGAGTGGTCCGGAAACGCCTCGACCAGCTTCTGCGACCCGTCCTCGTACACGCGCATCGAGTACGCGACCTCCACGCACGTGACGCACATGAATCGTTGTCGGGTTTTTCCTGCCGTACCGTTCGTCAAAAATATGCCTAATATCGGCGCAAATGGGATGTTTGTCTGACGATGTGGTGAACGAACGTTGAGTTTTCGTCTCGCGTCTCGTTGGACATTCACTTTTCTTGAGCCGCCCCGGTCGTTCTAGCGGATACTCGGATCACATGACCGAGGCTGGGCTTCCAAGGGTTGTCATAGGACTTGCGATCGCGTTCAGCCTCGCCGTATTGCTCGCACAACCCCGGTTCAAAGCTCTCGAACGCCGCTTCGGCGTCACCGTTCTCATCTCGGCTGGCCTGCCGTTTCTCGGCATGGGCGCAATCTTTTCACTCGATAGCGTTGGAGTTCTCACGCCGGCCGTCCTGAGCGATCTCAAGCCAGCATTCGAGTTTGGTTTGGGTTGGATTGGGTTTGTCGTGGGCTTACATTTCGACGTACGCAAGCTTGATTCGCTTCCCGCGTCGCTTGGGCCGGTCATCGTCATTGAATCGTTTGTCCCGATGTTCACGACCGCTGTGCTTTGCGGCATGGCGCTCATTGGAATGGGCGTGCCGTGGGAGCAGCACGATTTCGCCCGAGATGCATTGGTTCTTGCCGCATGCGCTGCGCCAAGTGCGCCGATTAGCATGGAGGTTTGGCAGCGCCGTGTGGGCCTCAAAGCCGCGCGGATGATCGATGAAGTGACGAGCATTGACGAGGTCGTCGGGCTTGGCGTTCTCGCATTGGTCGCGATTTTGTATCGGCCCGAAGGAACGGGGATTCAGTGGGTTTTGCCTTCGAGTGCCTGGTTCTTGGTGACGATCGGTCTCGGCGGAACGCTGGGCATCATTACCTACATTCTATTACGTGGAGCGCACAACGCCGCGGAAGAGTTGGCACTTTTGCTGGGCGCCGTCGCGCTTTCGGCTGGTGTTGCGGGATATCTCGCGCTGAGTGTTCCGGTCATTTGTGCCATTGCCGGCGCACTTCTGGCGAATCTGCCGCTGCGCGATTTGGCGGGATTACGCGCTACGCTGATCATGGTCGAGCGGCCGATTTATCTCATCTTTTTGCTCGTCGTCGGGGCGACATGGCGTCCTGGTGAATGGCAAGGATGGGTTCTTGCACCGGCGTTTGTCTTGGCACGAGTTTCCGGAAAACGTCTCGGAGCTATCTGGTCAAAACGGGCGGGGCCCAAAGAATTGCCCTCCGCGGGTATGCTCGCGCTCGCACTCGCTCCGCAAAGTCCTATCTCGATCGTCGTCATCGTTAGTGCCGCGACGCTTTACGAAGGTCACGGACCCGAGCGAGTTCGGTGGGCGATCAACGCGGTGATCATTGGTGGAGTGCTTTCTGAAGTCGTCGTACGGCTGCTCGAATGGCGTCGACGGCGACGAGCGGATCTCACGCCATTGCCGCTGCCTCAGCCCGTTGTTGGTGACAAACCGAAGGATGACGTCGAGCCGACGAAAGACGAAGAGGTGCCCACATGATTCGTGCCGCCGTCGTTCTGCTGCTCGTCGCGGGTATTTCGTTTGCAGCGCGATCTTTCTTGCCGGCCGACGTGACGATTACCGGGTCCGGAGCAGCGCTGGCATTTGGCTTTTTGCTTCTAGCCGCGATGCAAACGGCCCACATTTTTCATGAATTGAAATTGCCGCATCTCACGGGCTTCATTCTATGCGGAGCGTTGTTTGGCCCAGAAGTTCTTGGGCTTATTACACCGTCGATGCTCAACGATCTGACGCTCGTGAAGAAGGTAGCCGTCGGTCTCATTGCGCTCACGGCGGGTTGTGAACTCAATTTTGTCAATCTGCGCAGCAAGATCCGCAGCATTGGTATCGTGAGCATTTGCGCCTTGTTGGCAGCGTTTATTCTCCTATTCGGTCTCTTTGCATTGGTGCTCGGTCGCATTGAATTCACGGCTGACATGACGCAGCCTCAACGTTTGGCCGTCGCGCTTGTCTGCTCGACCGTGCTTTGTGCGTTGTCGCCCGCGGTCGTCATGGGGATCTTGACGGAAACGCGCGCAGCAGGGCCGGTCAGCGAAATGTGTTTGTCGATCGTCGTTCTCGCCGATATGGCCATCGTCATTGCGTTTTCATTTACGGAATCTGCAGCTCGCTCGGCATTCCCATCCACGGGAACGACATCGGTTTTCGGAGCACTCGCAGCACATATCTTTGGTTCGATAGCGGCGGGGATCGCAGTGGGCTTGTTATCGGCGTTTTACATTCGTCGAGTTCGCCAACGCGTAGGCCTTTTCGTATTTGCGGTGCTCTTCGTGGTTGCCGAAGGCGGTCGATCGCTGCATCTCGATCCACTTCTCGTTGGTTTGTCGGCGGGCCTTTTTCTCGAAAACATCAGTCCTGTTAGTGGTCACGAAGTCATTCAGGAGACCCAAGTTGCGGCGATGCCCACGTACGCAGTCTTTTTTGCTGTCGTGGGCGCGGAAGTGCATCTGCATTCGTTTTTGGCCGTCGCGCCTTATGCCGCGATGGCTGCGCTCACTCGAGCGCTCGGGATCTTCGCCGGCGCTCGTATTGGAGGGCGTATTGCCGGCGTCGACCCAGCGGTGATGCGCTGGGTTCCTTTGGGTTTGTTTCCACAAGCTGGGGTCGCCATTGGCCTTGCGAATCTTGTCGCGTCGTCGTTTACGCCTTGGGGGCCAGCCGCAGCAACGCTGATTCTCGGTACAATCGTCATCAATGAAATGATTGGCCCGGTTCTTTTCCGTCTGGCGCTTTCTCGAGCTGGCGAAATTGGTCGCAAACAGGATGCGAGCCTGGTCGACTTGCCCTCCCATGCTCCGAG
>JANORL010001237.1:0-7269 GCA_031415295.1 Polyangiaceae bacterium
CGCCGAACAACGGCAGCAGCAAGAAGTGGCAGCGCGTCTTCTCGCCGAACAACGGCAGCAGCAAGAGGCGGCAGCGCGTCTTCTCGCTGAACAACGGCAACAGCAAGAGGCGGCAACGCGTGAACAACTCGAGGCAGAAGTCGCCCGCTTGCGTGAGGAAATGGAGCAACTACGGAAGGCGACACGATAGTTAGACAACGGAAAGCGCAAACGACGCACTCGTCGCAAAACATCGCGACGCATACATCGTCTCGACACGCGCCGGCATTGCGGTAAAACGTCCCGGTAAGATCGCCTCGATTTCGTAACTCACTTCGTGACGATCCGTGCCGATTGCGTTGAAAAAGATCGCCGTTCGATCCGCCCGTAACTCCACATGCGCAGTATGCCCGTGACAAACCTCACGGCCACTCTTTTTCGCAATCGGTTCGCAACCGGCCAATTTGGGGTCCTCCAAAAGTAAATACGTTCGATCTTTCGTGGCTTTGACCTTGAGGACCACGCGAAGACGTTCTCCGATTTGGATCGACTCACCATTACGCAATTGTCGCTGCGGTTCTTTCTTTTCGTTCAGCACCCAATACGACCGGTCGACCTCGATCCCCTCCCCTTGCGCAGCAATTTCGCCTTCTTGCGTGTAAACCTGGAGCTCTGCAGTGAAATGCCGAAACGTTACGGGCCCCCCGGAAGAAACCTTGTCGAGGACAAACGAAAGCTCGTTGTTTCCTGTTCGCAGATCCTCGTCGCCAAATTGCATCGAAATAGGCTCGGCACCTAGGCGTTCGAGCTTCGCGATACGCTTCGTCGCCGCATTGATCTGCACGTCGACGTGCCGCTCCGGACCCGCAACGCGCAACGTTTCTTCGTACGTAATCAATGCGAAAACCGCCAACGCCGTATCGCGCGTATTGTGCCAGCGTTGCCCTTTGCGGTGTTGCAATAAGAATGAAACGAGCACATCGAGCGTCTCGTCGTCAAACGAAAGACGTTTGCGTGGACCATTTTCGCTTTGTGCCTCACGCACCAGCGCGAGTACGAAAAACGCAATGGCTTCGGTGCTTTCAGGTTGAAACCATAACAAGTCATTTTCCTCGTCACGCGCAACTTGCTTCAAGAAACGTTTGGCAGGACCGACCAGCGCATTCCGTACCTCATCGGCGCATTCTTGTGCGCGCTCGTGTCCTTGTGCATATAAGACCCAGCAGAGTTTTGCTTTTTCCGTAAGCGATAAACGATCCCAGCGCGACGTAAGCACCTCCAACACACGCTCGCTGATCGTCGCCCCCGTCCAGGCCAAGGCAAACACGGCAAAAACATCTGCATCATCCGAATGATTTCGCTTGAGCAATTGTTGCGTGAGGTAACTTCGTGCGCGTAGCCAATTATCGTTCTGCGGTCGAGATGCCATGACAAAGGTAAACAGGACATACGCAGACATCCACAAATCCGACGGATTACCCGGCCACCATCCAAAACCACCGTCCGCGTTTTGCATTCCGTCGATGCCGCGCAGAGCTTCTTGAACTACGTCCTCCTGCATTTTGGGTCGAGCGCTGCGATATACGCTGGATTCCTCCTCGTCACGCAGCATAAAACGTTCCCAAACCAAATGCGGCAATAGGCGTGAACAAGTTTGCTCCACGCAGCCATACGGGTATTCGCGCAAATACGAAAGCGCATGAACAATCGCATCCATAGGACCGCGATCAATTTGCACCACAAGCCGCGTGTACTCTTTCTTCCGCTTTTCGGGCAAGTCGAACGAGGCGCCTGTGGGTTCTTCGTCTAGCACACCGGAAAACGTTTTTCTTAGCAAAACTCCGTACGGGCGATATGGAATTGTGCGTTCCTCGGCATCCGATGCATCCTCGGCGTTTGTCGCAATGGCTTGCGCGCGGACAACGACGTCACTACCTTCAAATGTCGGCACGGTGATATCCACGTCGAAACGAGCTTGTCCATTTGGTTCGAGCATTCGAGACGCACGTGCATTTTCGGGAAGCGTAAAACCATGAGCTTCCACCGACAAGTCAACCGAAAGCACGTGTTCGGCCCGAGAATCGACCATTGCTCGTAACGCCAGCTCGTCGCGTTCCTGAAAGAATCTTGGCGCCTGAAGACGGATCATCAATGGTTTTTGTGTACGAACGTGTGCGTGCGCTTCGAGTAAATGATCGTGCGCCAATGAAACCAATACTGCCGTAGCTTTCCACGTCGTGAGCGTATCTGGAAGCGTGAGAGGCAACGTAAGTGATGCTCCCCGCGTAAACCTTGCATTGGGAATCCAGGCTGCTTCCGATGAAAAATCGCTACGCAATAACACCGGCGCGGAATGCGCATTCGATGCCGGAACATCCTCTGGCCTTCCGCCCGATGCTTCGGCGCTTTCCCGCTTTTTCGACATGGCTTCGGCAACGAGCCCAGCGCCAGCTCCGACGAGGGCGATGGGCGCGGCTGCAACCATTGCCGCAGCCCGCAAAGGACTCGCGGACTTCGGCGCTCGCGAAGCCATCATCATCATCGGTGCCGCTGATGGCATCGCCATGGACAGCGATTGCACATCGTAAATCGGCCCTCCAAGAGCAACTCCGTGTTGAATCATTTCATTGGGCAGATCATATGAGCCATGAGCAAGCACTTGGCGACCCGTCTGCGCTTGGGCACTCACGACACTCCACGCCGCAAACGATTCAGGATGTGGTGGCGATTCTTCAAAAAATACAATGGGATTTTTGGGTGGAGGAACGAGCGAAAAAATTGCTTCATCAATGACCGTCACTGTCAATTCACTGGGTTTTTCCTGTGCAGCGCTTAGTTTCGCCTCCATCGTCGTATCCGCACCAGGACGCACGGTCGTCGAGGGAAAAACGAGTTCCAAGGTGACCGGTGCTTCGGTCGGCATCGTCGGGGCGTTGATTTCGGCCATCGTGGATTGATGGAACAAACCTTCTTCGCGCGAATCGAAATACCAAAGCGCAAGGTGCACTTGTTCTTCATTTCCCGCCAGAAATGGAAGCTCCACCCACATCGTAGGACTCGAGCGATCTAGCACTTTGCTACCTAGCCGCGGTCCACGATTCCACACGAGCAATTCTTTGGTGCAATACGTTTTGGGGCCCATCACGGCGACGCGAATCGTCCCTTGGCTGTCGGTTGGATCATTCGATACGAGGAGCTCGCGACGCTTCTGTTCGAGCTCCGAACCAAGCAACGTAAACGTGTGCTTCGTCTGCATACGCCGCGTTTGTCCCTCGACATGTGCCGACACTTCCCAGCTTCCTGGGGGCAAATCGAGGGGCATATCGCATTCGGCGTCCGAGCGACGAACCTCGTAGACAAACCGTTTGGTGGTCCAACCTTTGCGGAACGTCAATGTCAATTTTCGCGTTGAATCATCGGTCGAACCCGCTGGCTCCCAATGCAAGGCGACGGGCAGTGTTTCTCCGGGCAAACGCAACGTTCGTACGGGTTTGGCAGATACGACGACGCTGACGCGCGGAACGGACAATCGCAACGTCGCCTGACAGCTCTTGCCCGATGCATCGCGCACATTGGCCACGCAATCGAAATCGCAGCCGTCGAAGCGGCACAACAAGTCCCACGGACCGTGCCATGAAACATCGATGCTCGCACGACCTCGTGCATCTGTTTTGAACGGCAAAGACGCAATATGTTTCGGTGTTCGAAACCATTTCGAGAAAGCCCCATGCTCGACATGTCGATAGCGCCAATTCGTACGCTTGATGTCCAGCGTTCCAGCTGCATTGGCCACAGGACCGCCGAAGAAATAGTTCGCTTCGAACTCGAGCGTGCACGTCCACCCCCACCGAGGTTTGTCTTTCGTCCGAAGCTCCGCACGAAATTCGGGTGCGACAAACTCTTCGACATGAAACGATCCTTCGATGGACGCCGTCGACTGTGCGAGCTTGAACGAATACTGCCCGAGCGGAGAATCAGTCGGAAGCGTCAACTCGAATGCCGCGCTACTGAATTCGGAAAGCGTGCACGAAATCGTCGTGAGTTTGGATCCGCGCGGGCCGAAAACTTCGAGTTGGTAAGTTTGTTTCGCTGGAAGTCTTTTGCTTTGGCCTTCGTGCCCTTTTTGCCGTGCAAAAAGTTTTCCTTGGACACGTTCGCCGGGACGATACAGCGGCCGGGAGAGCATGACGTAAAATCGATGTAATGGTATGGGCGGCTTGGTCGTCGTGATGTCCTTGCCATTGGTCAAGAAAACGTGCTCCATCCGACCTTGCGAATTCTTCCGTTCGATAAGCACACCGAATTGCCACGCCGCTTTTCCTTTCCACGAGAAAAGCCCTAACGCATCGGTTTGGCTCGTAAACGTTTCAATCGTGCCGTACTCGTCACGACGCATGAGGGTCACGGGCACGCTACCGACCGGAGCTTTGGTCTTCTTGTCGACGACCCACGTACTCACACTGTTTTCCGTGAGAGTTAGCACAGCATCCAACGATGTATTCGGCACACGATGCTGCGTCATCTCGATGGGCATTTCTTCGTCGCCCATACAATCGGACCACAAAACAGGCGCCGAAAACTGCGCGGTAACTTCAACGAGTAATGGTCCTTCGAGGGGTGGCAATTTAAAAAAATGTGTTGGTTTTGCAAAAATTGACCAGGTCTTCGCGGGGATCGAGCTTTCCCATAAGATGTCGCCGACGACGGCTTGTTCGAGCGGCACTTGTGGATTGTCGAGCCAAACAGTGTCCGAACCTTTCACGTCGAGCGCTCGCACTTGCACGACGAGTTTGGCTCCCCGCGACGCCGAAACGCCCCAATGCAAGCCCAATTCAACGGGTTTGTCAAGGTCGGGACAAAAGATATCCGACAAATTGCGACGTATCAGCTCGTGCCGCACCTTCAGCGGATGCGCCAGGCACCGCTTGGCATAACCGAGCGCCTTTTCTCGTGTCGGGTAGTGGCAACTATGACGAAACAATTCGTACAGCGCGAATGCCCCCGTGTCGTCATCACGTGTGGCAAGTTCTTCGAGGACCCGTACGGCAGCGCTTTTGCCGTCGCCTTCCATATGTATCTTTGCCCAACGCAATTTTAATGGCGGATGCTCCTTGTCGTCGTAAAGTGCAAGCCACAAGGGAAGGTCGCCGGGCGCGAGCCGTGCAACTCGTTGATCAGCTTCGCGACGCGCATGGTCACGAGCTCGCTTGCGAACAGCTTCACTGCCTTTTGTCGCAAGTCGTTGCCATCCGCGCCATTCTTCCCATTCGATCCATTCAGGTTTGGTAAACGAAAGTTGGTCGCGCAAACGATCGGAAGCCCGGAGTTTGGCAATCGATAGACCAGAGCGATAAAAAAGCTTCCATAGTTCGTCCAAACGCGCTCGCTCTTCTTCGAGCGTGCCTTTCAACGCTGGAATTTCCAGTGCGGGATCATCTTCTCGGGCGTCGTCCTTGGCGAACGTTCGATTGCTCAGGCGAAAGCGGAGCAGTTGCAATCCTTGGTGCAAGTAAATGACCCCCACGACGAGGGCAACGAGCGCCGCCACCGCGAGGACGACCAAAACGACGATGTTCAGAAACAGCACGGGTTCGGTTTCGACAAGTAACGCGTTTCAAAAAATGGGACTACTGTTTTCGTTGCCGTTGGTCGACGCTTCGCACATTTCTGGTACATCGACGTACACACTCCCGCATTCGCAGAGAATTCCAGCCGCGCGCCCCGCCGTTCTCATGCGTTTGCTGACGAACGACCCACACTGCGTCTTTCTTGAGCAATTCCTTGCTGGCACGACGTCGATCGTGCGCTACACTCGCGCCGCTCCGATGCGACAAGCGTACAAAACCCGGGAGTTGCTAGTCCAATGAAGATGTTCGTCACCGGCTCCGCTGGCTTCATCGGCAGCCACCTCGTCGAGGCACTTCTGGAAGCGGGGCACGACGTCAAAGCCCTCGTTCGTTACAACAGCCGCGGTGCCATTGGCCACTTGGGGTTTATTCCGGAAAAACTACGCTCGCGTTTGACCATTGTTTCGGGAGATGTACGGGACAGCGAATTCATCGAGCGGCACATTCAAACCGACGATACAGTATTTCACTTGGCCGCACTCATTGGAATCCCCTATTCGTACCACGCGCCGCGATCGTACATACAAACGAACATCGAAGGCACCTTGTCGATTCTCGAAGCTTGTCGCAAGAAAAGCGTGCAACGGCTCATTGTAACCAGCACGAGTGAAGTGTACGGCACGGCGATCTATTCACCCATCGACGAAAATCATCCGCTCCAAGGTCAATCTCCGTATTCAGCGTCGAAGATCGGCGCCGACAAACTTGCGGAATCGTATTATCGATCCTTCGATCTTCCGGTCGTCACCTTTCGGCCATTTAATACATATGGCCCGCGTCAATCGGCCCGCGCCATTCTCCCGACGATCATCAGCCAGGTCCTCGGTGGGAAAAACCCCATTCGCCTGGGATCGCTCACACCTCAGCGCGACTTGACGTTTGTTACGGATACCGTGGACGGCTTCATTCGTGCTTCCCAAGTGCCAGGTATCGAAGGTGAAACCATTCACACGGGCCAAGGCAAAGCCGTTTCGATGAAGGAACTTGCCGAAACGGTTTTTTCGGTGCTCGGCAAATCCATCGAGATACAATGCGACGACGTTCGCGTCCGGCCTGAGAAAAGCGAAGTTGGCTTGCTTTTGTGTCAGCCGGAAAAGGCCATGCGACTGCTCGGTTGGAAGCCCCAAGTGTCCATGGAAGAAGGCATTCGACGCACCGCAGATTTCATTCGCGCCAATCTAGGCGATTACGCGTTGGAGACCTATTCCGTATGAAAGCCGTGATTTTGGCGGGCGGACGTGGAACACGCCTGCATCCCTTTACCGTCAGCTTTCCCAAACCGCTTATGCCGCTCGGGGAAGTTCCAGTACTCGAAGTCTTGATGACTCGCCTCATCCAGCATCAAATCACCGACATGACGCTTTGCCTCGGGCACCTGGCAGGCCTCATTCAAGCGTACCTGGACCATCGCAAGAGCCTCACGTCGCAAATCAAATTAAGTTACGTCATCGAGGACGAACCCACCGGGACCGCTGGCTCGTTGTCGCTCGTGCCAGGTCTCGACGATACCTTTTTGGCCCTCAATGGCGATTTGCTCACGAATATCGACCTGCAAGCACTCGTCAAGTACCATAAAGAACAGAATGCCATTCTAACGATTGCCACCCACAAGCGTAAGGTGAAAATCGATTTGGGCGTTTTAGAATTCGACGAACATTCCGTT
>JANORL010001238.1:0-5115 GCA_031415295.1 Polyangiaceae bacterium
GTTGAAAATGGTGATGACGCAGCGTTTGAGCGCAATAGCCGTGTGTGGATTGTTGCTGGCAGGATTGGGTGGAGAGGAGCAAAATAAGGGATTCTTTGGCAAATTATTAGGAGGAAACAAAGCCGAGGCGGCTCCTGCCAAGCCGGCGCCCAAAGCTGCGGCGCCCAAAGCCGCGGCGCCCAAAGCTGCACCGCCTAAAGCTGCGGCGCCCAAGGCTGCACAATCTGGGGCAAGCGGCGGAGCGCAGGTATGCCGTGCGGCGGTATGTGGCGATGGGATTACGGTCGCGCAGTTTGAAAAATTGTCGCACCAAGAATGGGCGAAACAAGCCGGAAATGAAAAGAAAACCATTCAAGACTGGCGCGAGGCGGTCGTCGACGCTATGGAGAATGCAAAAAAAGATGATTCCACTCTGCCGCAGAAAGGATATAGCAATACGATCTCCGCACAGGAAGCAGATCGGTTTCATAGTGTAGCGAAATCATTTCAAGATGCCAAAGGGAATACGACATGGACGAGCTCTGCGCCGCTTGAAAGTTTGCTCACGGGCAAGGTCGATGGATTGCGGGAATTCGGCAATGTGGACGCAAAAGGCGCATGGAAGAACCATTATCGCGAATACCGAATGCCGATGTGGAAGTATCTGAACAAGAAAGGCTTGGCGTACGAAGGGTTTTGGCAACACGAGACAACGGCATCCTGGATCAACAAATCCAATGAGATGTTCTACGCAAATTCGCTGGATCTGCCCTACCTCGTGTCGAACATTGCGCCGATCGGGACATTTGTGAAAGTATCGAGGCTCGATGAAAAAGGCAATGTCATTGCGTCGACGTATGCGCGTGTGCTCGAGCGGGGCCCGGATGACGCTGATGCGAACAAGGCAGAGGTGAGCGTCAAAGTGTATGAGAATCTCGGTTTCACGGGGGTCACGCCAAACAAGACGCCTGCAGGAGGCGGAAGTTTGAAAGTGGAAAAGTTCGATGGGGCGGGGGAGCTCGCGAAAAGCGACAGGGTACGGAACGGCGCGTATTCATACGAAAACGCGTATTTCAACAATGACGAGATGCAGCGGGCGGGGGCCATTCTCGACAAAAAAAAGGCGGATGGCAAAACGCTGCCGGCCATGAAAACGCGTGATGACTTGAAGAAGGCCGAGGCCGATGCGGGTGTGAAGCCACCTGCACAAGCGGCAAGTGCCGATCCGGCGGCCGATGCAGGCGCCGGGGGAAACAAGCTTTTGCATGGTTTTCCCACGGTTGCCATTGGGAGTAACACGCGTCTCGTGGGTTATGCAAGTGAAGAATGCCTTCACGATGGAGGCGGATACGTGTTGGAAGGAAGTTCGACAGTTTACGTGGGGAAATATCCGTTTGCCCGCATTGCCGATATGACGAGTGACGACTTGGCGGTCGTAACGGGTGACGAAACCGTATTCGTCGGTGGTATGCCCACGTCAGCGACGCTCGCATGACCCCGCGTATTCTCGTTACGTCTCAAGGGCCGCTGTCTGCTGGGTCCATCGTATTTCGTGACATCCATGGGCAATTCGTTTGTACCATCGTCGCAAAAATTACGTATTCGCTGGGCTCGGGTATCGTAGCGCCCGTCGACGAACCCCTTCCCATTCAAGAGGAAGATGGACACTGGGACGACGATTCGGCACGAAGCGTGCACGTTCCGAGCGACCTCGTCCCATTCAAGAAAGCTCCCGAAGTGGTGGTCGTCGGTTCGGCGTTTGCCCCAAAAGATCAACCCGTTTCAAATATCATTGCCCGGGTCATTGTGGGATCGGTGGATAAATCAGTCGAGGCGCACGCTCCGCGGTTCTTGCGTGATGGTGGAATCGAGGAGGGGCCTCGAGCGCGCCGGTTTCCATTGCGATACGAATACGCAGCCGGTGGTCCCGATACGGACAATCCTATGGGTATGGACATCAGTCGCCCGGATGGGCGAGGGCGGCGATCGATACCCCAACTCTTGCCAGTGGCTTGTGAAGTCAATACAATGACGAATCATTTGCCGCCGATTGGATTGGGTCCATTACCCGCAACATTTCGGACGCGATCGGAAGAATTGCGGCTCGGTGATCGGGCCTGGCTCGCGGACCCAGCGCGCGAGGCATTGCCGCTCGGATTTCCGACGAATTATTTCCAATCGGCACCTGCGGACCAATGGCTCACGAGACCACTTGCGGCGAATGAACGCGTCGTGCTTGAAAATTTGCATCAACGCCATGCGCGTTTGGTGATGACGTTATCGGGCCTCGAGCCTGTTGCTGTTGTGTTAGGCCATGCAGAGCCTTTGCGATTGCGTGGTGATTTGTTGGTCATCGATTCGGACCGGGCCCTCTGTACGCTGACATTTCGCGGGCATTTGCCCATTGGTGATACACGTGGCGTGTGGCGAGTCGTCGTGGTGACGACGCCCATGGGCACGACGCTTGGACCGGAGCAAATTCAGAATATCGTCCAGTTGGCTTCCGGCGCGGAAACCTTGGGCGAAGACGATTTCGATGAAATCGACGATTCGCTCGATACGACACGGGACATCAGTCCCGAAGATTTTGAGAAAATTGTTCCGACGACCGTGCCGAATGCTTTGCCATTTTCAGGCGCTCCGCCATTGCGACCGCCACCATCTAACAAACGTCAAGGAACCATTACAACGCTCACGCCCATGCGTCGTGACGGTTCTGTGTCGCAATCATCGCCGTCATTTCCAGAAAAACCATTGCCGTTTGCTACTCCGGCACCTCAACCCATTCGACAACCGTCTTATCCCGACGGGATGCTTGCGCCGCCACCAAGCCCCCCTTCGCCGGCCATTCCGCCGGCAATGGTAAATGTTGGACGCGTACTGGGCGCGCCGAATGCGCTGCGGACGCCGCCGTCGCCAGTGTCGATCGCCTCGCAGCCAGTCGCGCAAACGCCCATAGCTCCGGCTCCGCAAAAACCTTGGGCGGAAATCCCTTCCACACCTCTGCCGGTCGAGCCCGCCAAACCCGTTTCATTGATGGCGGGGCTTCGTGCGCGGGATACGAACGCTCCGTCGACGCGGACCCATGACGGACAAACGGGATCGGGCGCGAATGTGCTGAGCGTGCAAGGGGCTTCCGATGCCGCGGCGCACGATGAAAAAGCGCGCGATGTGCGATCGGGTCCACAACATCGCGAAGCGCCGTCGCGTAATTCTACAACGTCCGTTCGTCGGCTCGCCGTGGTGGATTTGTTGACGTTCGAGCCCAAAATTGCGCCTCGATTGCGGAGCATGAAACGATTGACGTCGTTATGGGCGGCGATTCCCAAAACGAAATCGCCGCTCAGCCCGGACGAACCGCAACGACTGCCGCCAGATCCCGATCGTGAAATCGTATTGCGGGTGCTTTCATGTGCCGAAGGACAAGTGCCCGCAGATATTCGACGTGCGCTCGGGGAAAGTCTCGATGACCTGTCGGACCTTGATCCGCCGCTGGTTTTGTGCGCGGGTGAATTGGTTCCCAAATTCGATGACCTCGATGCATTGCGTGTTTCTGTGGCAGTTGCTTCTTCCGTAGCGGGAACGGACAAACGTATGCTGAGTACGATTGCGGTGGCGCAAGAAGCGTTGTCGGCGACGTTGCCGCCCGCGCCGGAAACATTGCGTAATTTGGCAAAACAAATCGAAACGGCGAGTGGGACGCTCAATGTACCGCCTCGATTTTTGGCGAATCACGTCGAGCGTATTCTTGTTGAAAATCGCAATTACAAGCGCCGTATGATTTTGGGAGCATTACGCGTGCGTGCAGACCTCGTATTTGCGGGAGGCGACGTTTTCCCGCTGTATTTATTGGACGATGCCGCGAAATCGCTTCCTTTGTTGCCATCGTTTCCGGTGACGGCTGTATGCGAAGTGCGTCCCCGTGAAGATATGGCGGAAGCGCAAACCGAGGCTCTTTTGTGTATGGCACTTGGACGTGTGCTTTACGGCCGACCCGTGTGAATGTCGACGCGGTGTTTTGTGTAATAAGCCGTTGACAAGAATTGCACTTGCTTGTGGCGTGGACGGCGTTGACCGAATCGCTTCGTTTGTTTTGCCGGCGTGACCAACTCGCGCGACGATTCGTAATTCGCGACACATCGTTCGCAATGGCGAGCATTATTTTCAAAATGCTTCGACATCACGTCCCGCTTGTTGATCGCCGTTTTTTTCTACGCGGCAATCAGCTCGCCGTGCGGTTCTTCCACGCTTCCCGGCCACCGAGTCCCAGCGATTCGAGTCGTGGCAAGATATCCTCGTGAATGGATCGATAGAATGCAATGGCATCCACCGCAGGCTCGACCACGCCTGGATTCTGCGTTGGTTGGGGCCTGGCGGGCGGAAGACCGCCTTTACGCTCGAAATCCAATCCAACGACCCGATCCATATGCCCCAACGTCGTTTGCAATTCACCCGTTATGAGTTCGTCCGCGCATGCGCCACCCATTTCGTCACGCAAACGTTTCACGACATGCGGGAGCACGACAAACCCGAATTCCGCGTGCGTAAGTTCATCCCGGTAAAACAATTCGATACAAGCGCGGTATCCATCGAGGTCCGTGTGTTCACGAACGGCAGCAAACCGCGCGGCACTGACGGATTCACAAATGCATAAACCCGTGACGACCAGACGCATCATGGATACGGTGGCGGGTTCTTCGGGTAAAAGGACGGTGACAGCATCCGCCCGAAAGGCCACGGTTGGAGCTTTCAGTTTTTTCAGTACGGCCGTGGCCAATTCGACATGCGAGGTTTCGTCTTCTTCGAGCCGCCCAAGTGCCTCGACGAACTCCCTGCCGATCCCCTCCAGCCGCGCGGCGGTGCATTGCATCTGCCGCGCCAAATCGACGGAGCGGGCTTCATTGATGACGCGGCGATGCCACACGAAACGAGCGGCGTCGAGGGCTGCGTCGGGACAAACTTCGAGCGTATCGAGGTTTGGCGAGGCAGCACGACGCCGATGCGTGAAAGCGTGCAACCATCGCGTGGTCGCTTCATCCATTACAAGCGCCGCACAAACGTAGCGTCGTTCCTGGGCCCGCGTCGTCGGTCACCCCGCCGTCGGAGCCGATCAATACAGAATCGCAGCAAGCTTTC
>JANORL010001239.1:0-1692 GCA_031415295.1 Polyangiaceae bacterium
TTTTGACCCATTGGGCAAAAACGCTTCGAATGATGATTCCGTTTCCTTTGCAAATCTACCGACAACTCTGATTTGTTTATCCGGCCAGGTTGCATAATGAATCGTATCGCCTAGATCGGCGGTCACGACCAAGCGTTTACCAAAGGCGCAGAATGCGTCGAGTTTGTCGAAGCGTATCTCGCGGTTTTCACCATCCATGACCGTCGTGCGCGGGCAGCGCGTGACTGCGTCAACGCCTTTGACGGAAACGCCGACGCCAGCGCCGTTGTCATCGAGGTTTTCACTTCCGTACAATAACGCGACTGGTGGTGCGCCTTGGCCTTCGGCGACATCCAATGCAATCTCGAGCGCTGCGCCGCCTGATTCCGGGAACGACAAGGACGCCGGCAAAGCACCCGGAACGATTGTCGTGACGCCTGTTGACTTTACGGCGGACACCGTTTCATCTTGAACAATGCACGGAATGGTCGCGCTGACCAGCGCTTTTGCGGGCGGATCACATGAACATCCCGGCGCAAGGAAACACGTGACAAACAGTGCGTACGGGACCAACGTTTGCCACGGCCTTTGTTGAATGGTTTTGCGCATGGAGAAGCCTCCCTGCGAAGAATACTACGCGCATGGTGATGGTGATGTACACAGAAAAGTGGCTGGCAGCTTTTCCTGCGAGCGTGGGCCTTGTCGCTGGGCGTTGCCGAAGCATTACGCGTTTGGAGAGCGATACACGAAAGGCGAGGGGAGCGAATCGATGGGAATACGCTCGTCTTTGTGGATGAACAGGGGAAACCGATGGACGAATGCAAAGCTGCGAAACGATATCGTGCGCATTTGCTGGCGGCAGGCATTACGCGCGAAGTGCGGCCGATATTCTGTTGTGCGGCAAGTAAGTCCTGGGATTTTATTTCAATGGTGGTTTTCCGCTTCTTCGGGTGCTGGATTCGGCAAAACCTTGAAATGTCCCGGTTGCTCGGAATCGTCGACGCGCGCCGTGCGGTGCGTGAGCCGCAAATAGAGGTATCCTTCCGCGGCGCCCGGTGTAGCAACTTCGAAACCAAGTTGCGCCCAGCGTGCGATTTCTTCTGGCGATTCGTAAGGCATTACGGCGAGCGCGGCGCCTTGGCCCAGTGAATCGCACAGCCGGCGGACAACAGCGAAATCGATGTTCCGACGCTCGTATGCCGGCCTGACTTCGATATCCGCCACGTAAAGTACGTCGCTTCCTGAGCCTTCCGACAAGTCGTCCTTGAGCCAGCCATCTTCGAAGAAAATCTCGTAGAGTGCCTCCAATTCGCCGCTGTCCGCATCGAGCGCATCGTAAATCGATTCGCCGCAGTCACATGCGTGCGATGCGTGAATCCTGCCTGCTTGTACACGGCCGACGGGTCTTGCTGGTCTCTCGTCATCGTCGAAGATTTCGATGCGGAACCAGGTAATGAGGCCGTCGTCGACGTCGGGCTCACTGAGCTGGATATTGGTGGAAACGTCCATGCGCATAAAGGTGGTCCCCAAGAGTTGGTCTGGGCGGGTTTGCCTGGGTACGGCGGAGAAGTCAAGTATTCTGTGAGCGGCCAGTCGCGGTTCGTTCTTCCCCGTGACACGCCGGTTCGTTAGACTATTACGAATGCTGAACATGCGTAACGTTCGGGCCTCTCACACGCCGGTTCGTCCGACCATCATGCCGTTCAATCGACT
>JANORL010001240.1:0-2579 GCA_031415295.1 Polyangiaceae bacterium
AAGAAGAGCCCAAACCCGCGGCTGCAAAAGAAGAGCCCAAACCCGCGGCTGCAAAAGAAGAGCCCAAACCCGCGGCTGCAAAAGAAGAGCCCAAACCCGCGGCTGCAAAAGAAGGGCCCAAACCCACGGCTGCAAAAGAAGAGCCAAAGCCCGGGGTTGCAAAAGAAGAACCCAAACCCGCGCCGAAAGTCGTTCCGCCTGTGGATACGGTTTCACGTGTTGGACGAGCCGAAGCGATTGTACGTAGAAACGTTCTCTGGTCGCTTGGCGCTGGTGTCATACCGTTTCCGCTTTTCGACGCTATCGCGATAACAGGTGTGCAGCTCAAAATGCTCTCGGAACTTTCCGATCTCTACAATGTGAGTTTTACCGAGAGCATTGCCAAGAAGATCATTGGATCGCTGTTATCGAGTCTTGGTGGAGTAGCGATTGGCAGTGTCGTGGGAGCGAGTCTTTCCAAACTTATCCCGGTTGTGGGGACCGCACTTGGAATCGTCAGTGTTCCGCTCATCAGCGGCGCGTTCACGCACGCGACGGGCAAAGTATTCGTCCTCCATTTCGAGGCTGGAGGCACGCTTTTGGATTTCGACCCGCACAAGATGCGTCGTCACTTTAAGGACGAATTCGAGAAAGCCAGACAGACGGTCACCGACCTCCACAAAGACCAGCAAACGAAGTCAAACAAGCCTGCCTGAAGGACCTATTCCCGATGGAACTCGCGCCGCTCTTCAAAATTGGAATTCCCGCCCTGCTCGTCATCACCATTGGCCTGTTAGGAAGGACGCGGCGCATTGGGTTCTGGGGCGCCTTCATCTTTTCAATCATCTTGACGCCGGTCGGAGGGTTTCTCGTTGCTTTGGTCTCTGGACCAAAACCCATTGGATTGGACTCATCGCGCGACAAGGGGAATTCGGATCCTCCGGTACAGAAGAAAAAAAGTTGGTACTCCCGCGCAACATGATAAGATGTTTCGGCTCACGAACCGTTCGGAAATCCACAATCCCAGGGCCCCAATCCATTTCGCCCACTTTTTTCGAGAACCACCATGGCTGAGCAGTCGCTCCAGACGAATCCCGATCCACTTAATAGCTCGAGCAATGACGAAACGAAGGAGACGTCGATCCACATTCGCTTTCTGCGTCGAATGCAGGCGGTACAGTTTTACGCGTACACGACGCTGATCGTCCTGCTGCTGGCATTGGGTTTCTTGTGGCCGCGCATTTTCATCAACATTTCCGCTGGTCACCATGCGGTCATGTATCGAATGTTCGCGGGTGGAACGGTAACGAATCGTGTATGGAACGAGGGACTGAAGATCATTCCCCCTTGGGATTCCCTCACGATCTACGAAACACGCCTGCAAACGAAAACCATCCAATTTACCGTGCTCAGCGAAGAAGGGCTCAATTTGGATGTAAAAGTTGCCGTTCGTTATCGACCAAACAAGGAGATGCTCGGCTTTCTGCACCAAGACGTTGGCATTGATTATTTTGATCGGTTAATCGAGCCCGAGGTTCATGCGCACGTGCGTCGAACGTTCGGTATGCGTCCCGCCCACCAGATTTACTCCAGCGCCCGCGATTTTTTGCAAGAGCTAGGCCAAATCCCAGTTCTCGGCAGGCTCGAAGAAGACGACGGCAGCCCAACTTCGCGCCCTTATGTCGTCATTCAAGAGTTAAAACTCATGGATATCGATCTGCCGGGCATCGTCCAGGCGGCCATTGCCGAAAAGTATCGACAAGAGCAGCTCATGCTCGAATACAAATACAAGCTCGAGCGCGAAGAAAAAGAAGCTGAGCGTAAACGCACGGAAGCCGGAGGCATTCGCGATTATAACCTCATTGCGAACAGAGTGAGTCCAGATTTGTTGCGCTGGCGCAGTATTGACGCAACCCTCGAACTTGCCAAATCACCCAATTCAAAAATCGTCGTGTTGGGCGGAAATCAAGGGGCACAAATGCTGCTCAATGTGGACACGAACATTATGGGCGGCGGAAACGCAGTTGCATCGCCCGCACCAACCACGTCGACTGGTTCCACCATTGCCGACACGCCGCCCCCTTCGCCTACGGCCTCACCGATTCCACTGCCGGTCATTGTGGACGCGGGCGTATCGGACGCCGATCGTTGACCATCAATTCCGACCCGTTGCGTCTTCCCAAATACGGACCATATCAACGATGGCGTCGCCATCAAGCCGCGGCGGTTCGATGATCGGTTGTTCGAAGTTCACACCATAACGCCGATATCGCAAGAACGGGTTTTCTTTCGAATTATGTTCGCGAATGAATAATTTTCCATTTACGGGGCGAAATCCATAATCGATGGCTTTTTTCTGCATGTCTACACCACGCAAATAATCAATCCACTTAGCTGCGGAATTTTTTTGCCCTTCGGTCAGATCGTCCATTCCCATCGTAACAACTGGGTGAGCATTCATCATCGTGGGGGAAGGGTACAACACTTCCATCGTCGTCATTGTCTTGTCGTTTTCGGCGAGTTGATTCAATAGCTTGAACACGAGGCTTTCGTACGTGACCACAGCATCGTAACGACTTTCGCCGACGCTAAAAAACAGT
>JANORL010001241.1:0-5853 GCA_031415295.1 Polyangiaceae bacterium
AACCGGTCGACAAACCAGAGTTATCCCCCGTTTTCCCCCGTCCCTGCTTGCTCCTCGCTATCGTCCAAGCTGTCGCCATTGTCGTCCATGACCGGGAAAATGAGATCTTGTCGGGTGCGATCGTTCGGGAATGCTGCGCGCACCAAACCCATCAATTTATCCACGGCTTGATAATGCTCGGCTCGTAACGCGAGTTCGTCCTGGAATGCCTCCAGGTACGTCGTGCGCGCGACCTTGTAAGCATTGGCCGTCGTTTGCAGGTTGCTCAGAACCGCTTCGAGCTTGGGCAACCATTCCGCACAGAATGCTTCGCTCCCGGCGAGCTTGATTCGTTTCATGTCGGCGACGAGTTTTTCGGTGGGTGGGATTTGGCGCATTCCATAAGGCGCAACCATCGGTCCGAGACCTTCGGGAAACAAGAAATTGGCAATGGGACCTTGTTTCCGTCCGCCATCGGCTATTTCCGCCGCACGATGAACCATACGAATGGTTTGGTCGGTCGTGTAATGCGCGAATCGAAAAACCACGCGTTTCTCGAGCATTGGTTTGCGCAAATTACCGCGCGTAGCATACGCCGCATCGAGATCATTGTTGAGCGTCTCGAAGGAAGACGCATACGTTGTAGTTTCTGCGAAAATGCGGAGCCCTCCGCAAAGTTCGATTCCATACGTGATACGCGGTTCGGACGCCACCTTGGCACGATATTTCTTCACGTTGTTCTCCTTGTTGAAGCAGGGGGCAGCATGACATAGCTGCGCACACTTCTACAAAAATTCGGCACAAATTCGTGACCAAGATCCCTCGACGCGGACGAAATACAACAAGTTGTCACGACATGTGGCACTTTGTTTGGATTTGGGGGACGCGTGTTCGTGTGACCGGTTCCCTTTCGTGCGGCTGGAGGGGGTCATGTCGCGACGACACGGAGCCCTCGATGCGGATGGAGGGACACCATGTCGCAAGAGCAGGGGGTGCTATTTGCGGACGGAGGGGCATAGGAGACGCACGACTTGGTGGGGGTGGTGTGGATCGAGTGAGACATGTCGACGCGACAGGGGTGATTTCGCGTGCGTGGAGGGGGAGGGTGCGGGCTTTTGCTTACCCGGAAATCGCAACATCGCTCGCGCTCATGAGCTTGTCATGGTTGGGGAATCTCAAACTCGTCTATCAGGCTCATCTTACTCTTCGCACCAAGAAGCCGTACGCGATATGCTGCAACCTCAACTGGGCTCGAATCCAGCTTGTCGGACAGGGGGATCCCATCCAAGGAAACACATCGCCATTCTACAGTATCGAAGGGTGCGTAACGGGTTCCCAGCGCATGAAAGATCCGTAGACCATCCGTCGGCTCTGGCAACAGTACCTCGATCGCGCTCACTTGCGCATACGACGGAAGCATCATGTCATACACCGGCAACCGGAATTCGTTACGATCGCAATCGGGAAGTGCCCAGCGAATCGGACCGACAACAAGGCCATTGTAGATCGCATTGGCCATACTGTCCCAATCATCATATGCGGACGGCCGCTGCCAAGGTATACCGGCACGTTTGACTGAGGTCAGTATGGCGATGAGCGCTGCTTGAAAATTGTTGATTAGGTCCACAACTCTCATTTAACGCCTCCTAACACGCGCTGCATAAGTTCCAATTCTTCGACGGTTGGAGGACGTTTCGGTCCAAAACCGTTTCCAGGGACCACGGGTTTTACACGATCGGCAGTCATATCAAGAATTACCTTGCCTTGCTCATTCGTAACAAAGATTCGCTCTCCACTCCCACGAACAGCACTGTTCGGCGGACCGACCAAGTTTTTGACAAGCTCACCGCTTCGACCACCTGACAATACGACGTCCGAACGGATTGATGGTCTGTCAACGATCTTCTGCGTATTTTCAGCGTTTGCATTATGTGCACCAGATCCACCTGTGGATGGCGACGTCGTACCACCACCACCCGCCATCATCAAGATCCACAACTGCTGCAAGGCATTGCCCGCATTCACCAAACCGCCGACTGTCATCGCGCCACCGCCAACGATCGCCATGGCGCCGGGAACGGTACCGCCGCCCGTTAACGACAAAGCCGAACCACCACTGCTGACGGCAATGCCCGCATGCGCCAATGCGATGCCGCCTGCAAACTCGCCAGCCGCCTTGCCAAACAGATAATCGTTCGAGTGGTTCCCCAATTGCGGATCGTTTCGCACCGGATCAACTGTCGTGCCAAATGGCGTGACACCCACGACTGTGCCCACAAACAAACCCGCGCTTAACTCAGCGAAACGCGACGGCACTTGCGGAACGTCGGGCGCTGACGGATCGGCCAGTGCCAGCCCAGGAGGCGGCGCGATCGTTATGGGTGATTGTGCTACCGTCGTCGTGCTCGATGATTGCCCAATCGGTCGTGGAGCAGGCGGTGTCAATTGGTTATAGTTGACGTGCACGCCGATCTGACCGGGTGTCGTGTCGTAATTCCACAATCGCCAAGCCTCCTGCTCGGTAAAACCACTCGGATCCGTCATCACAAGCGGCCGATTGCGTACATAACTGTACGGGTTAAACGTTTGCGCGTCGAGTGGATTGGAAATAATCGGATCCGTCTGCAAAAAGCGCGCAATCTTCGGATCGTAGATACGCCCTTTCGCATTGATGAGCCCAACGTCCTCGTCGCCTTCGTGCCAGGTGAAACCCCGACGTGTCATCGCATTGCTGGACGCCGGACCATTACCACCCCACTTCGGATCGCGCGGCGCGCCCCACACGTCAAAGCTACGCCGGTCGATTTCCTCGCCCGCTTCATTCGAAATGACGTCGACCGATCCCAAATGATCCGCATGCACAAAGCTCCACGCTTCACCCGATGCTGCCCGCTCGACAATCGCCACCACCCGCTCGTCGTTGTGCACGTAAAACCGTTCCGTAACGGTATTGCCATTTGTCTCCTGCTCATACAGGTCGCCAACGTAAACCGTTTCCGATTCGCCACGAATACGCCGCACGCGTTGACCCGTGCCCGAGTATTCAAACGTCGTCAGCGCGCTGCCGCCTTTCGGAATGTATTGCCGCGGCAAATCCCAATCTGTGTACGTGATCATTTCGTTGGGCCGCTCGATCTGATTGCCGACCGCGTCGTGCGCAAATTGCATCACGCCCGCGCTTTTGACCGCGTGTGGATGCAATGGATCGGGCATATATGTGCCAACGTCGGACTTGAACGTGATGTCGCCCGTCGAATCGTAGTGGACATCGACATCGCACGAAAATGGAACCTCTGCGCAAAAGTCACCTGTTGTGCACGAATCCACATGCGAACACGTCACGCGATTGAGCGCATCGTGACGAAAAGCTTCGCGTTTCCCTTGTCGCGAGTCGAAACGACTCGTCACGTTGAGCTGCTTGTCGTAATCGTAACGCATACTCTGCAACGTTTTCGCGCCCGACATCGTGAAGATCGTTTGCAGCGTATTGTTTTCGTCGTCGTAGATACGTTCGGTCGTTGCCTTGTTGCCAAACGTTTCGAGCATCGTTTGGCCCGCGGCGTTGACCACGTCGAGCTTCCACACGGTCGCGCGATCCGCACCGTTTGTCAATTCGACAAGCGTTCCCGTCGAGTCGTAATGGCGCACGATGTTCAACGCGTTGGGATACTCGATATGGTCGACGCGCCCATAACTATCGTAAGCTTTTCCTTGCGCGAACGTGCGTCCATCCGCAAGTTGTAATGTTGTCGTTTTCGGCCGTGACAATGTGTCGTACGCGAATGCCTCAACGTGCCCATCCGCGCCCGTCATGCGTGCGGGCAACCCGATTCCATTCGCTGCTGTATCGAATTCGTACGTGGAAACGTTGAGCCCTTCGGAACGCTTGACCGTTCTGCCAAGGCTATCACGCTCGAATGCGTAATGCCTTCCCGCGGCGTCGTGCAGCTTGATGACCTCGTCAAAGCCGTTGAACTCGACCAGTGTTTTGCCACGATCGGGATCGTCATCGAATATGGCGCGCCCGTACGCATCCTGCTTCGTTTCGCGCACGGTACCGTCCGGCAATTCCACGCGACGTATTTCGTTAAACGTACCGTATACGTTCCGCGTGATGCCGAGTTTCGCGTCGGTCACTGTTATCGCGCGACCAACGGGATCCGCTTGCAGCTTTGTCGTGATGTTTGTTATGCCTGACGGACCCGGTTCCATCGACGTAACCGCATCGTGGTCATAACTGCGCGTCGTCGTGCCCCAGGGCGTAACGCTTTTCGTAGGGCGACCATGCTGGGCAATACGTGAGCCCTGGGCTATTCTTCAAGAAACATCGGCGCCCATTCAAACGTTGTCACGCCGGCGTCGCGGAAAATGTTCATCACTTTGGGGGTGACCAGCGTGGAAGGACGCGGCCACTTGGCGAAGGCGTGTTTATTTTTGGGGGGCTTGGGCCAAAACTGACCACGCCATTCCCACGTCAAATTGAAGTCCTGCATGCCGACGAGATCCTCGGAACGATACGACATCAGCGGCGTAGAGCCGACCCCACGCCGACAAACCTTACACAAGTATTTGTCTTCGTTCGTCGTGGGTTCGAAACGCCTCGGCGGCATCGTGTGGGCAATGAGAATTTGCTCACGGGCCAGCATACGCCACTTTTTGCTTGGAAGCCGGGCGCGGACTTCGCCAAACGAGATTCCCGTCACCCCGGCATCTTTCAGTTTTTTGGCCATGCCGCCATCAACGATAATATCGCCATCATAGGAACCGATGGCCCGATGTTTTCGGATCTTGGCGAGACACTCATCGTCGCCATCGATGTAAAGCGCCGAGGTTTGTCGTGCCCCCGTTGCACAATTGGCGCAGGCGTCCGTCATGTCGTATTTTGTGCCGTCCATATTACCTGCAGAGACGTGTTCGTTGATATCGGGTGACATCCACAGCAGCGGCGCAGATTGCAGATCTTCGTTGGAGTATTCGACGTAGTCAACCTCCTTCACTTCGACACCGTACCGGTTCAAGAGTTCATGCAACTTTGCAATGCGCTCATCGCCATCGTCCAGCTTTACGTTGACGTAGATGTCTTTGAATATGTCACTATCCGGCACTTCCAGCACCAACGCAACATCTGGACCGCAGCCCGCCGCGTTGAGAATCGTGGCAGCGCCACCTGGCACTGTGCGTGCGTCAAACGTAATTGACCACTTTGTTTTCATGTTGCCTCCCGTTGGTCATGACTGCTCATTCGAAGTAGGATTTGATCGCTCGTAGCCAATTTGGTTTGTCCTTGTAAGCCTCTTGGTAAATCTCCCACAATCCCTCCGGGGTGATAGGTGGTTTTTCGTCTGGTTTCAAACTTTTCACGAGCCTCTTCGCTTCCTCTCGCAGCCACTTGTCTCTCACCGCATTAAGCTTCTTCGTAATCTCCTTGTGCTCCGCATCCTTGAGAATGATGGCGGGCAGGTTTTCAACGTTCGGGTTATGGAAGACATCCCTCCACATGGCCTTTTCCAAGATCTTATGCGCTTGGTAGTCCATGCCCCACCCTTTCGTAAACATGCTCGCCCGCGAAAACGGCAAAATCGTCTTCATCGCATGGAGCGACGGCGCCATATCTTTGCCGTACGTTACAATGAGCTGTTTCGCAATTCCCTCCGGAAACAGCTTGACGTCGGCAATGATCAACACGCCCTTTTTTCGTGCAGCTTCAGCGATTTTCCGGCCAAACGCCGCTGTCGTGCGCAGCGGGTTCTTTAGCATCATGAACGTGCCCGCCGCCAATTGCAGCATCAACGAATCGGGACCGCCCACGTTTTTCCCGTTCGCTATGCCATAACGCGCACCGTTCGGATCCTTCAGGTTGCCGCTGACATCGCC
>JANORL010001242.1:0-28054 GCA_031415295.1 Polyangiaceae bacterium
GAAATCATCGAGAACCACTTGCGTGTCGGCGAGGCGTACATCGCGCTCGGAGATCCCGATCCCGCCAAAGAACACCTCTGCAAATGCCAAGTGGAACAAGCCAAGATGCGTCGAGACGATCGCGTCTTGCTCGCACAACTAATGAAGGACGCGGGCAACCCCAAATGTCCTCCACCAGCGAGTACGACGACCGAAAAGTAAACACCACGTCGCTCGTCATCACCCCACAACATCGACCGATCTCCGATGCGCGGGCAGCGAGCGCGTGTTCGTGATAGCAGCGTTCCGTGGCTAATCCGTCGAACAACTCTTCGCCCAAAGACAAGAACGACAACGCTCAGGGTTTGGCTCGAACGCACGACGCTCCCGCATGGTTGCAACGTTTCTTTGCGGCCCTCATCGCGCGACGTTTTCTCATCCTGGCGTTTTACGCTCTCGTACTTCCACCCGCGGGATGGTTCGCCGCACACGTGCAGCAGGACAATGCGATCGATCGCATCATCTCGACGAGCAACGCGGATTTGGTGAAGACACGCGAGTTCGAAAAAGTGTTCGGATCGAGCGAGTTCGCGGTGTTGTTTGCTGAAGCTGATGATCCGTACGCGCCTGCTGTTCTCGATCGAATCGACAAAATCGAACAGGCGCTCTCCAAAGTCCCGCGCGTCGAACCGAACTCGATCGTGAGTGTGTACCGACGAGCGAAAGGGACCTTCGAGCCGACGCCCGAGAATGCTGAAGCGCTCAAAAAGTTCGCAACGGGAACGACGCTGCTGAAGGAGCAAGGTCTCATTGGCGATGGATTCCTTGCTATCGGCCTGGTGCTCGATGTGCACACGAGTGCCGAGCGCTCGGAAACGCTAGGGATGATTCAGCGACTTGCAGAGGAAGCTGGTGGAGACAAACCTCCACTGAAAGCGCTTCGTCAGGTAGGTCGTCCCTTTGTCAACCTGTATTTGGATCAAGACACGAAAAGGTCGGCCCCTACGTACTTCGGGCTGTTCATGGTGTTCATCGTCGTCTTGAACCTCATTTTGTACCGGTCGGTCCGCACACTGGTCGCGTTCTTGGTAACGCTGGGTGCGTGTGTCGGATTGTCGATGGGGTACATCGGGGTCACGGGCGGCGTTCTAACGATCGTGTCGCCAATGGTCCCGATGACGATTCTGGTCACGGCCACGGCTACGCTCGTTTACTTGCATTCACGATTCGTGGACCGTCCAGCGGATCGCGATGTCGACGAGCATCTTGTTTTTTCATTGGCCAACAAATGGCTTGCATGCACGGCATCTGTTTTCGCAACGGCCGTAGGATTCGCGGCGCTCGTGGTATCACCCATCGACCAAATCAAGCAAATGGGCATTTGGGTTGCGGTGGGGCTTTTGATCACCTACGTGGTCACGTTTACGCTTTTCCCGTCTCTGCAAAAAGTGCTCAAAACGCCGACGGGCATCGAAAAGAAGACGGCCGCGCCGTGGTTTTTGCGTCTGACGGTGGCGATTCCACGCTGGAGTTATCGATATCGCTGGCCTTTGGTGCTCGGGTCGATTGTCCTTTCAGCAGCAGGCGGCGTGGCATTGTTTGGTTTTCCGGGCCTAGTTTCGCCCATGAAAGTTTTGGCCGATCCGGTCGAATACATCAATCCCAAGAGTGCCCTCTATGCCGACACACGGCGTATCGAACAAAAATTGCCGGGGCTCACGATTGTTGAAGTGTGGCTCAAAGGTGGTGTGGGGAGCGTATCGGAGCCTGAAGCACTGATTGGATTCCAGTCATTTCACGAAGAATTGGCCAAAGATCCACAAGTGGGCACGATTCTTGGTCCTACGACCATCGTGCGACTCATGCAATACCTCGCGGGCGAAGGCGACAAATTCCCGACGGATCCCGAAAAACTCGATGCGCTTGCCGGGGATTTGGAAGGGCTCGCGCCTACCGATCCGTTGATCCAAAAGTTCATCCAGAAAAATGGTCTTGGACAGACGCATTTTACCATTCTGTCCCGCGCCACGGAACCCGACCAATTCGAACGCCTCGAAACTGGCATAAAAACGCAATGGGCAGAGGCAGTCAAGAAACACAAGGCACTTGGGGGTTTCGAGATGAACATCGTCGGCATTGGGCCTTTGCAAGTAAAGGTCGCAATGAGTTTCGTGCCGACGCTGGTGGAGAGTTTCGAGCTCACGGTGGCCATCATTTTCGTGACGTTCTTGCTCGTGTTCCGGAGCGGCGCGGCACGCATCATGGCGATGATTCCGTCGCTATTTGCGATTCTCGTGATGTTTGGCGTCATGCGAATCACGGGAATGACGCTGAACGTAGCCACGATTCTGATTGCGTCGACGGTGCTCGGGACAAGCGAAAACGATCAAATCCACTTCTTTTACCACTTCCAAGAAGGTCGAAGAACAGGGTCGGTCGAACAAGCGCTACAACACACGCTTTTCGTATCGGGTCGAGCGATCTTTTTCGCAACGCTCATCAATGCCGGCGGATTCCTGGCATTTAGCATGGCGGACTTGCCACCAATTCGTCAATTCGGGATTCTTTCGGCGGTGGCTTTCGTGTTGTCGATGATTGCCGACTTCACGGCACTGCCAGCGGCGCTTTGGCTAGTCTTCCGCGCCAAACCAGATTCGGAAGAACCGGCATCGAAAACAGACGAAGCGCCACCTGCGGCGGCTTGATCCTCAACCAAATCCAGTCGAGCGTCCGGGTCCCGTTGCTGCCGCACAATCAAGCGACGGCAACAGGAATCACGATGCCGATTCTCGCCCCACACTCCTTACGATTTTCCGCTCGCACACGCCCACCATGCGCTTCGGCAATGCGCGATACGAGTGACAATCCGAGGCCGAGTGATCCTTGTTCGCGCGCTTTTTCATCAGGTCGACGATAAAACGGCTCAAAGATTCGCGTTTCTTCCCCAGGCCCAAGGCCACGCCCTTCGTCTTCGACATCGAAGGCGATTTCCCCATTTTGCGCGGTTACGCGCAGCGTCTGCACGCCTCCGCCATGTTTCTTGGCATTATCGAGCAAATTCGCAAGCGCCCGTGACAGAAGCGTCGGATCGACCAAACATTCGCAGACATCACCTTCGACCACGAGTTTGTCTTCGCCGAGCCCGGCTCGTTCGAGCGCCCGGCGACCGACATCGACCGGATCCACCAATTTTTTTGATAGCGCGGTAAAATCGAGGCGACTCGAGGCCAGCAAATCCCCCACAAGCGCATCCATTTCGACGACTTCTCGATCGAGATCGTCGAGATGTTTTTCTATTTTGATCCCGTCCCGCGCCAATTCCGTGAGAATCCGTATTCGCCCGAGAGGCGTACGCATTTCGTGCGATACAGCCGCCAGAAGCTCACGCTGATCGCTCATTTGTCGTTCGATTCGTGCCGCCATCTCGTTCATTGCATCGGCCAGTACGACGACTTCGCCGTGCCCATGCCGGCCAATACGCACACGCGAAGCGTAGTGGCCTCGCCCTATTTCCGAAGCCATATGGGCCAAATTTTCGAGCGGCCGAGACAAACGACGAGCAACCATTCCCGACATTGCCCACAACAAAACGCCCGCCGCCAAAAGAGGCGCAAGCCAGCGAAACGCGCCCAAACTTCGCGTACGCTCGGCACACAACATCACCGTACCCAACGCTTTTCCTGCTTGAATTACGGGAGCCTCGAACCAGGTACGAGGACATGGTTTTCCATAGGCGCCGAGCGTCTTGCCTTGCCTATCGAGGAGCGTAACCGTGACATCGAGGTCCTGAGCCATCGCGCGTCCGAGGGCTTCACGTGCCTGAGGTTCTTCCCAAACATCGGCAAACCGACCACCCACGAATACACGCGCACGCGCGGCTTCTTGCGGCCATCCGGACCCATTGGATGCTGACAAGACAAACGTTACGGCCGAGAAAACCACGCCCGACAAGAGAATGGCCACGCCAAACCAAACGAAAAGACGGCGCTGCAGCCGAGCCCGCACGTAACACGAAAGCCGATTCACGGTTTTTCTTTCGCGAGAACGTACCCAATGCCCCGCACGGTTTTGATGAGTTTCGGCGACCGAGGGTCATCACCGAGTTTTTGCCGCAAATGCGAAACGTGCACGTCCACCGTCCGTTCACCCACGGACACATCGCCCCGCCCCGCTTCGGAAAGCATTGCGTCGCGCGCCACGACCCGACCCGGGCGCCGAACCAACGCGCAAAGCAAATCGAATTCGAGGCCCGTCAAATCCACTAGTTCACCCGCACGAGTCACTGTGCGTTGCCCAAGATCGACCACGATATCTCCGGCAATCAGACGTTCACCCACGACATCGGGCCGCGTCCGACGCAAAACAGCTTTGATTCGCGCCACGAGTTCCCGCGGACTAAACGGTTTGGCAATATAATCGTCGGCACCCATCTCGAGACCCACAACGCGATCGGTTTCGTCGCCGCGCGCCGTCAACATGAGCACCGGCACGTTGCTCTTTTGCCGTATTCTGCGACAAACCTCGATACCATCCATTCCTGGCATCATCAGATCGAGCAGCACGGCGTCGAAGGTGCCAGCCTCGAGCGCCGCAAGTCCATGCGGACCATCGGGTGCCGAAGTCACGTGAAAATCGTTTTGCCCGAGATAGGTCGAGAGCAAATCGAAAAGGCGAACGTCATCGTCAATGAGTAAAATACGCAAGGCCACCTCCACACGGTACAGGCAAATCGCGACACCGACAAGCATGCTTTGCGAATGTGAACGGGCGGCGTTGGTTCGAGTGAAGAAGTGCAAAGATTACGTCGCAAGCGAACCTGGTAGGCGTTTCACCGCGACCCTTCGCAACTTTCGAAATCAGGCTTGTGCCCAGTGAAGCAAACATGATCTTGATCCATGCAGCATCGCGTGCAAGCAGGGCTCGCATTACGCAGGTAACAACCTCTATGGCACTTGTTCCCCGGTTCGCTGCACTCGGGACGCATGACAATTCCCCCGTCCATGCCGTCCCCTCTCGTCTTGGGTTGTTCCCGTTCGCGACAATCGCTTCCCACCATCAAAATCAGTGAAGCAATGACCACAACAGGTAAATGATTCATTGCACTACTCCGCGTCTGGGCACGAGTAAAAGCTGTAACTTCCACCGATGTCACACGACTCACCACTTAGCCTACAGCACTCTAGACATTTAGAGCCAGCACTGGATTCGTAGCAGCTATTGCGGCACGCCGACACCTTCAGTGTGCATTCCTCCCGCTCCGGCGCTGCATGAGCCGTCCCGGCGTCGGCCTTGTCCTTGTCCTTCGCGAAGGGCGACCACGTGCAGCCGCCGAGCATTAGAAATAACCCACAACTTCCAAGGAGCACCTTGGCTAGAATGCGGGGAACAAAGGGCAACATCGCCGACATCGACATTCTGCGCATCCTACCAAACGTCCGAGCGGTAAGCAACGAATTCGCGTTCCTTGCTCGTAGAATATTCAATCCAGATTGAACCTAAATTCCTGAATATCTCGTCATAAAACACTTCTCTCCAGAGGGCAAACCTGATACAACATGAATTTCTGGCTTTAAACGAGGTGCATCATGGCGCGACGAGGGTCAAGGTATCGGCCATTTCTGCCTTTGCTTGTGTTGGGTCTTCTGGGCGTTGCCGGCTGTGTCGGCGTCATTGGAGATTTGGGAGGGAGTTCTCTCGAGGAACAGGTCGAAAACGAGATTGCTGTTAGCGGTCTTCGGCGACTTACGGCGCAAGAATATGCCACGACGGTCGAAGACCTCGTTGGTTTCGTTCCGCCCAGCGTACGCGAGACGTTACCGATTGATCCGCTTTTGCCTTTCGACAACGATTTCACCTACCAGAAAGCGTCCGAGGCGCTCATTCAAGGCGCGGACATTTTGGCAGGTGACATTGCCACGGCGCTCATGGCGGACACGGTATTGCGTGACAAACTCGTCGGTTGCACACCCACGGGACCCGCGGATTCCGCATGTTTTCGTTCGTTTATTGAGGCCTTTGGACGACGCGTTTTTCGGCGCCCATTGGCCACCACGGAAGTCGATAAATTCGCTGCATTTCTAGCCCATGCGACGATTTCGGGAGACTTCTACACGGCCGTCGATTCAGCCGTACGTGCATTCTTGCAGCATCCCCAATTTCTGTATCGAGTTGAAATCGGCACGCCCGTTTCGGGGAGCCCGGGCGTCAACAAGCTAAACGATTTCGAGGTTGCGACGCGTTTGTCGTATCTCATCATCGGAAGCACGCCCGAAAGTTGGCTGCTCGATAACGCCGAATCCGGAAAACTTGCCACCCCCGAAGGGTTACGCGCCGCTGCTGAACTCCTGTTCGCCCACAAAGGCGCAAAAGTGAGAATGGGACGTTTTCACGAATTGTGGCTCGGTTATTCGACCCTTTTGAATACGGGCATCTCGGCCGACATGCGAACGGAAACGGATGCGCTGATTTCACGTATCGTTTTTGACGATAAACGACCGTGGACGGACATGCTGACGTCGCAACAAACGTATCTGACTCCAGATCTCGCCACGCATTATGGACTTCCCTCCCCTGGTGCGAGTGCTGGGTGGGTCGATTATGGGGCAAGCGGCCGTAAAGGTATTCTGTCGCAAGGAACGTTCTTGTCGGCCGTTTCGAAATTCGGCGATACGAGTCCCACGCAACGAGGACTCTTGGTACGCACGCGGCTTTTCTGTCAAATTATTCCGACACCACCGCCGGAATTGATGGTCAATGTCGATATGCCGCCGGATTCGGGTGATCCGAATGCGTGCAAGAGCGACCGGTATTTCATGTCCACTACGTCTGGATGTAAAAACTGCCACGCGCTCACCGACCCCATCGGGTTTGGCCTCGAACGTTACGATGCGTCCGGACGCTATCGGGAAACCGAGCCAAACCGTCCCGATTGTCCCATCGATGGCAATGGTGCTTTTGATGGCGTGGGCAACTTTAATGGTCCAGCCGAACTTGCCGACATGATGCTTCTCGCAGGCGGCGTCGACAAATGCGTGGCCGAACAACTTTATCGATTTGCCGTTGGTCGCACGGAACTCGATTTCCGAGACCATAGCCTTCTCGATCGACTCGCAGCAAACGCGTCGGCCCAAGGAGGTTTACGAATCGATCAATTCATCCTGGACTTCGTAGCGAGCGACTCGATTCGATACCGCCGAGAGGAGGCATCCAAGTGAACAAGAAATACAACGCCGATTCTCCAGTCCATCATGCAAGCGGCATCCGTGGTCGCCGGGTTTTCCTACGCGGCCTGGGAGGCGTCATGATGACCCTCCCCTTCCTGGAATACTTTACAGCGAAAACGGCAAAAGCCGCGGCGCCTCCGAATCGATACGTTTTCGGATTTGGCGGCACATCGATCGGGTTCAGCGGCGGCGATGCAGTCGTTCCGGCCAACGTCGGTCCACTCAAGGACAACCTTTCCATAGGTCTCGCTCCCCTTGGTGATCTTGGCGTAACCGACGTCGTATCGCTGATATCTGGGCTTTACATCGGTTGGAATGCCGCCCCCGGTCCCGGTCAACGCGTCATTCAATGGCATTCTAGCACTCCGGCCATTCTCGCATCAGGAATGCGGTCCGCTTTGAATGGCGATCACGAATATTTGCAGGGCCCGACCAGCGATCAAATCGTTGCCGACTTGCTCCATGCGGGCACAGACAAAAAAGTTCTCCCGTATCGAGTGCAAGCAGCGTATTATCGCGGAGACAATGGCACCGGAGGCGCGCGCGGAACCATTTCGGCACGCGTCGTCAATGGCGTTCTCGAAGACGTGCCGCCAATTTCCAGCCCTCGCGTAGCGTACCAATCGCTCTTTACGGGTTTTGCCCCACCGGATCCACTCGACGCCGAAAAAGCCAAACAACTTCTCGAACGGCGTAAAAGCATCATTGATCTCGTGCGGGGAGATGCGCAATCGCTCATTCCGAAACTCGGTAAAGCGGATCAAGTCCGAATGCAACGCCATTTCGATGAATTGCGCGCATTGGAACTCAAACTCGACCAGGTCGCTCCGCCTACGACCGCAACATGTATGCAGTTTGCAGATCCTGGCGACGATCCGCCGATTGGTGATGCCGTCGAAGCCCCGTCGTCTGGCAGCTACAACGATGCGTATGCATCGGGTGGCGCGTACAGTGACGAGGACAAACGCGCCACCATCATGGGCGACCTCATCTATATGGCGTTCTGCTGCGATCTGTCGCGCGTAGCCTCGTTCATGTTTACCTATGGCCAATGTTTCTTGAATATGAAACCGGTCACGGGCGCATCGAGCGATCTGCATGAAATCAGCCATTACAGCATGGGTGGCGGCGTGACAGGACATGCGGAACTCGCCAAAGGAGTGGGTTGGCATGTAAAACACTGGGCGCGACTCATTCAAAGGCTCCGCGATACCCAGGACAGCGACGGATCACCCATTCTCGATCATACTTCGCTGGTCATGACATTCGAAGGCGGCTGGGGCACGGATCCCGAACAAGGTAAAACCGGCGAAGCACATTCCTCCGAAAACATGATCGCGCTCATTGGCGGAAAAGCTGGCGGGCTCCATAAATCGCCTGGACGGCATATCAAAGCCGATGGACGACATCCGTGCGAAGTCGTGTCTACCGCCATGAAAGCCGTCGGCGTCGATAAGCCGCTCGGCGAAGTGAACGGCACGTTCGACGAATTGTTTACCTAAATTCGACGTCGCCCCCACCCTCATCCCCCAAAAATCATTGACATCGGCCCGTACCAGTGGGCACGTAAGGCATTCAATGTCCTCAGCGAGGCGATACCGTGCCCAAAGTTTTTCGTAGAGCCGCTGCGTGGTGCTTACTCCCTGTATTGGGTTCGTCGTTCTTGCTCGCCGGCGCATGTGGCGATCCGGCCGCGAACGAACCGCTCCTGGGTAATGCCGCGACGGGGGAACAACTTTATCAGAAGTTATGCGCGTCTTGCCACGGCAAGCTCGGTGAAGGAGCGACCGGACCGCGTCTCGTTCCTTGGACGCGAGACGCCAAAACGCTCGTGCAGATTATCGATGCGACAATGCCCAAACACGATCCATCGCGTTGTGTGGGCACATGTGCCAAAGACGTCGCCGCGTTTATTTTGAGCCTCGAGACGGTGTGTGAAGCACCTGCGTTTGGTCCGCGGAAAATTCGTTTGCTCAATCGACGCGAATACAACGCAACCGTCAACGATTTGTTTGGTTTGTCAGGGCCTTCCGGTGGTGTTTGCAGCTCGGATGGCGATTGCGATGTGCAAAAGGCTTCGTGTGTTGGAGGTGCTTGCGTTGCAGATCCGTGCAATGTGCAAACCTTCGTATTTCCCACCGACAAACAATACAGTTCAGTCCACGTCGCCGGGGAATTTAATGGCTGGCCGGGAACCGTCGCCGCGGGAGGATACGCCATGACGTACGTTCCTGCGAAGAATCTCTATTTTGCAAAACGCACACTGCAAAACGGAACATACCAATACAAATTCGTCATTGATGAAACGAATTGGTTTCCCGATCCGGCCAATCCGGTCAAAGTGCCCGATGGATTCGGCGGAAGCAATTCTGTTTTGACACTGGGATGCGATGCGGGCGGCAGCGGCAATGCCGGCGCATACGATTGGACCAAAGATTTCCCCCTCGAGAGCCGGCCCAAAGGGTTTGGTTACGACGATAACGTCGACGCGGGCCTCGTCACGAGTATCCATGTCGAGCAATACATGAAAGCAGCGGCAGCGCTGGCCCAAAAAGGGATTGAAAACATTGGGAAAGTCGTCCCTTGCGATTACAATGCCGATCCGACCGGTTGCGCCAAAACGTTTGCCACGACATTTGGCGAACGCGTTTTCCGCAGACCCCTCACGGACGCGGAAGTAACGAAATATTCGGGCCTCGTCCAGGGACAAGCAAATTTCACGGACGGAGTTCGTATTGCTCTGCAGGTTTTTCTTTCGTCGCCGTACTTCTTGTATCGATTCGAAATCGGGGCATCGAAAGGTGATGGAACATTTGCTTTGACCCCCTACGAAGTGGCTTCGGCTCTTTCGTATTCGCTGTGGGGAACCATGCCCGATACGCAACTGTTTGACGCGGCCAAGTCCGGAAAACTTGCCAATGCCACAGGCGTCTCGGAAGAAGCTCGACGTCTTCTTACCGATACTCGCGCCCGCGAGATCATGGGCACCTTCGCATTGCAATGGCTTGGTGTCGAGCGCGTTCTTACTGCCGACAAGAGTACGACGCTTTTCTCAGGTTACGGATCTGCCCAGCGCCAAGGTTTTGCGGACGAAACCAAACGTTTCGTGAACCACGTCATGTTCGACAGCTCGGGCAAATATCCGGAACTTTTGCTCGGTGGATACACGTTTGCAAATGATGCTACCGGTTCGTTGTATGGTTTGCCGTCTGGACTTGGACAAACCATGACCAAAGTCGAACAACCTGCCGAACGTCGTGCCGGTTTGCTTGGACAAGGCAGCGTTTTGGCAAGTTACGCGCATTCGGATCAATCGTCGCCGATTCGTCGTGGGCTCTTCCTTCGAGAAATGTTGCTTTGTCAGGAATTCGGACAACCACCGGCAAATGCCGGCGGCGTACCCGATGTCGATCCCAACGCCACCACACGCGAACGCTTTGCTCAACACACAGCCGATCCCGCTTGTTATTCATGCCATCAATACATCGACGACGTGGGATTCGGTTTCGAGCGTTTCGATGCGATTGGAAAATATAGAGAGACGGAAAGCGGAAAACCCATTGATGCTTCGGGCGACATGAACGATGTCAACGGGATGGGAACGAAAACCCATGCACCTTATGCGACATTGCCTGAACTCGCCGCCATCGTGGCCGAGAGTCGAAGCGCGAAGGCGTGTTTTGCGACGCAAGTGCATCGATTCGCGACGGGTCGCAGCGAATCCGTCGGCGATATTTGTGCTTTACGAAATGTGGAAAAAGCTTTCGAGGCCAGTGGTTGGGACATGCGCGAACTCGTCGTGAGCGTACTCGCCTCCGACGGTTTCAGGATCAGGAAATAAGGAGCCAAGAGTAATGAAACCTAACACGCTCTCGCGTCGTCGCCTCGTCAAGGGCCTTGGAGCCGCGGCGATTGCACTGCCTTTCATGAATTTGTTGCGGCCAGAAAAAACGCACGCAGCTGGTGTCGCCAAACGGGTCATTTTCTTTTATTTCCCCGACGGCGTACCGGGACCAAGTCAAAATGGCGATGCCTCGAAATGGCACGCCACCGGTTCGGAATCTAATTTCGAATTGCCCGCCATGTTGGCTCCACTCGTGCCCTTCAAAAACGATTGCGTCTTTTTCCGTGGGCTCAGTATGGGCTCGACAGACGCGGGAAGCCACCCCGGCGGGGCAAAAAAATTGCTCACCGCTGCAGACGGCGGATACGGCGAATCCATCGACCAATACCTCGCGCGAACCGTCGGTGCCAGCTCACCGTATCGGCATTTGTACCTGGGAGCGATGGCGAATCAAAACAATGCCTCTGGGGACAAACACATCAGTTATCCGAACGCTGGGCAAAGCATCACGCCCGAAGACAACCCGCGTAAAGCCTTTGATAACCTCTTTGGCTCGATCGCCGGCGGTGGAGTGTCGCCCGAGGTGGATCCAGCCAAAGCCACGATTATCGACAATGTCATTGGCGACGTGGAAACCCTGCGAGCCCAGCTCGGCCAAATCGAAAAATCAAAACTCGATTTGCATCTCGAATCTTTGCGCGAAGTCGAAAAGCGCATCAAAAGCGGCGGCGTCATTCCTGTCGCTACCTGCAATAACCCCAGCGTCGACACCACCGGATTCACCGATGGCGAACTCTACAAGGACGATAGGTTTCCGAGCATTCTGAAAGCACAAATCGATTTGACCGTGCTCGCCATGGCTTGCGGCTTGACGAAAGTCGGCGTCATCCAAGGTTCGACGCATACGAGCGAACTCATCATGAGTCGTTTTCCAGGCACGGACCTGTACACGCCAAACTTCGATATGCGTAGTCACCAAGCCTCCCATTACGGAGCGAGTCACGATTTGGCCAAAGCCGAATTCAAGGCATTCGTGCAACAACGAACGTGGTGGGTGTCGCAATTCGCGTATCTGCTCGACGAACTCAAGAAACGTCCTGAAGATGGCGCCACGATGCTCGACAACAGCATCGTCGTCTTGTGCTCTGAAGTATGCGACGGAAACACGCATTTACACGACGACATGCCGTTTATTGTGGCCGGTCGCGGAGGAGGCTCGATTTCGACCGGACGCCTTCTGCAATACGGCTATGAACGGCACGGCAAACTCTTCGTCTCCATCGCTAATGCCATGGGTGATGGTTTGTCGAGCTTCGGGGACAGTTCGTCAGGGCCGTTACCTGGTCTCGTCGGGTAAAACGTTCGTCGACGCTTGTAGTGTATTGACGGGCTCGACGCGACAAACGTAAAGTGCTCTTCAGGGGTGCGAGCAGCAAAACGCTCGATCTCGCTGGAGCTAAAGATGAAAGAATCGACCTATCGTCACGGGCACTTCGTTTGGCATGAACTCATGGCTACCGATGGCGCGGCGGCGGAAAAGTTTTACGGGGAACTGTTCGGGTGGACGTTCAAGCACTCGGATATGGGCGAAATGGGCATTTATCGGGTCATGATCGGCGATGGACGTGAACTTGGGGGCATCTTCGATATGCCCGGTGGACAAGGTCCGTCGTATTGGTGTGGTTACGTCTCCGTTCCGGATGTCGACGCTGCTGCAAAAACCGCTGAAGAAAACGGGGGCAAACTCATGATGCCTCCGATGAACATCCCGAACGTCGGTCGGTGTGGCTACATGATGGATCCAGACGGCGCCGCGATTGTCGTTTTTCGAGACAACCGGGGCGACATGCCGCCTCGTGAAGTGCCTAGCGTCGGCGATTTCTGCTGGGATTCGTTGGCGACTGTGGACGGCGAACGCGCGCTGGCTTTTTATAGCGCCGTCGTAGGTTGGACGCGCGGCAAGTTCGGCGATGCACCCGGCTTGTTTTTTGCGGCCAGTAATGGCAATGTTGTCGCCGACATCGAGGCACCACAAGGTGGCGCGCCGAGCCATTGGATGACCCATGTGGTCGTCGCCAACTTGGCCGAAGCCCGCGCCAAAGCCGAATCTCTTGGGGCTAAGATTCACGCAGCGCAAATCGACGTGCCCAACGTGGGAAGCATGGCGGTCATCGGTGACCCGTGGGGCGCCGTGATTTCGCTGTTCGAACCACAAATGCCTAGCTGAAGGTGACGAGCGCACGAAATCATCCGTTCAGGATGGTTTCGTGCGACAAACTTCGGTCACTCCGGTGTCGGAGCCCGCAAGTCGCCCAGAAAATCGATCAACAGGTTGGTGACTTCCGCAGGTTTTTCCTGCTGCGTCCAATGCCCGCAATCGAGGTGCTCGATGCGAAGGTTCTTGACGAGTGCCTTCGTATCTCGTGCCATTTCCGCCGGATAGAGTTTGTCGTTGTCTGCAACGATGAGCATCGCGGGAATGTCGAGCTCGTGTGACGGCAAGGCGCAGTCTTCTTCCCACGATTTGTCTGCCGCACGGAACCAGTTGAGCGCTCCGCGAAAGCCCGTGCGCTTGAACGTGCGCACATACGTCTCGATGTCGACTTTGGAGAGCAACGCTTCGCCCATGCCAATGCGGCCAAGCAGCGAACTTCCATCACCACCCACCGTCGCAAATGTCCAGAGATCCTCGGCATAACGAGACGTACGCATGATCTTTTGAAACGTGGTGCGTACGTCAGCCTCGAGTTCGCCTTCCGCGACGCCTGGTTTCTGAAAGTACCGCACGTGGCAGGTCGAGTCTGTCAGGCCAAACCGGTCGCGAAGGGCGATGGTTTGCGGAACAGTTGGAGGTGCAAGGTAGGGCGTGTTGAGACTGACGACGCGTTCGGTTCGCTCGGGATGACGCAGGGCGAATTGCCACGCGAGGGCTCCGCCGCAGTCGTGTCCGACGACCGCCACTTTGTCGAAGCCGAGTTCGTCGCAGATGCCGACGAGGTCTTCGCAAAGATTGCTCATCGTGTACGAATCGACTTCGTCTGGAGCATCGGTGCCGCCATAACCACGCAAATCAGGGGCGACAACGCGAAAGCCCGCTTCGGCCAACGCATCAATTTGTCGACGCCACGAGTACCAAAGTTCGGGAAAGCCATGCAGCAGAATGATCGGGAATCCGTGCCCCGCATCCGTCAAGTGGAAGCGGATATCGTTCGAATTCATGAAGACATGGCGAGTTATGATGCCCATGCGTGAAAAACTCCGGTCTGCGCACTAATTGACACCGGTCTCACCTGAAACCACGCACGAGTCAACGCAAGTGGCGCAAAATCGCAAAGTGGGATCGCGAGAGTCGGCGGGAACTTTCAGGCGTTACTTTTCCAGATGCGTTGCGAAATCGCTACGTGAAACTTCGAGTTGATCCTATGCCAAGCCCATTCGACGCCTGTGCTGAGTACAAAAGCACCTGCTGCATGGATGGATGATGCTCACGGTGGCTCGATCTGTGACCGCTCGAGCGCCGCACGAAGGTGATTCTGGGCTCGAATCGCCCACGGTCCATCGGGTGACGCATCGAGATGCGAAGCAAACGATTCTGCAGCGCGGCGAAAATCGCCCGTACGAAATTGAATGATGCCCCGCGCAAACAAACGCGGATACGCGGCATCGATGGCACTTAGCTCGTCTACTTTTCGCAGAAGATAGGGTCCGTCGAAAAATTGACCGCGTGATGCCGAAGTTTGATCGGCTTTTTGCGGCGGATACCTCAGCAAAAATTCGTAAAACGCGCGCTGTTCGTCCAACGTCAAGTCAAACGCGCCACCGGCAACGCCACTGATCTCGTTCCAACGGCGTTTAAAAATCGCCCGCTGCGCATGTTCACCCATACGCATGACACAAGGCCGCGAACCAACGCACCAGCCATTACGAACCAATACGTCCGCGAAGGATCCACCTAGCTCGACGAGTTCGGACGAGGCTTCGCCCGTGGCCACAAAATGCCGCACTTCTCGCAGGAAAGCAGTCGATTGAAACGCACGCAGACTGACCAGAGGCGCGTCGCCTTGCGTCCGCGCGACAAGAACGGCCGACAAGATGCGTGAGCGGAGCTGAACGAGCATGGCGTCATCGCGCGTTGCATCAGCTTTGCCAAAAGCACGTAGAAGCGATCCGACAGCACGCACATCGGGATCGAGTGGGTTTTGCACGATCGACAACGCGGCATCGTCATCCACCTGGGCGATACGCCGTAACTGCGCCGCATCCAGCGTCGGCAGGGGTAACTCGCCAGGCTCGACCGAACGAGGAACAGCCAGAAGCGCCACGATTCCGGCGAGTGCAACGGCGAGCAGGCCCGGTTGCCAACCTTCAAAGTGCCGACTGAAGCCGCGCGGCTCCGAATCTCGACTCGCACTTCGATCGCTTTTTACCACGTAAGAAAAGCCTCCCGCACAGTATTGTAGAACGGTCACGCTGGGCGAGGAGAGAAAGTGTCCGAGAAACGAAGACACCCGCGCAAAGAAGTTCGAGTCTCCGTGGCCTATAAGCTCGCGGATGGTCGACCCGTCGAAGCGGTATCACGGGACATGAGTATCGGAGGGGCGTTTATCGAGACAGACTCCCCCGCGGCATTCGCGAGCACTTTGCCGGTCGACTTGTTGCTTCCCGGCGCAAAACAAGCGATTCGAGTCACGGCGATAGTACGCTGGACGCAACGTGATGGGATGGGCTTGCAGTTTGGCTTGATGGGTGTGCGCGACACGCACGCACTGACGGAACTGCTTCGGCACGCACCGCCGTCACCTTACGGCGACAAGTGATACGGGCACGAAGTAGTTTGTCGATTAGAACTGGATTGTAACAGGGCTGGTCGTCCCGACGAACCGACCCGGACGAAGCGCTTCGAAGACGCACTGCATCACGCTTGGCTCGAGCGGTGAATCGAAACGAATCGTCGCAATACGACCATCTTTTTCAAGGAAAACTTCGAGTTTTTCGCCTTTGAGTTTTGGCTTGGCTGTGGTGCCGTAACGTTTGTCGAGCGCAACGCAGGTCGTAAAGGATTTGCGAACGTCGACAGCCGAGATCTTGTGCGTAGGAACTTCGTGCGCGGCAGATGGTTGGACCTGCGGCACAGGAGCTGCCTTTTCGGTGGGTACTTCCGGAGAAACTCGATCGACGGGAGCGTTCGAGGATGCCGGAGCAGCAACAGAAGGCGTTGCGGTCGAAATCACGACGACTTTGCCTGAATTGATTGGAGACATCCACACGAGGGCAAACGCTGCAGCGGCTGCAAAAACGACAAACCCTACACGGACAAACTGTGCACGTGGGTTGTGCATGGACAATACGGGTACGTCGTCGACACGAGCATCGAGCGATCGTGGTTGCGAAGTCATCGGTGCTTCATCGAGCCGAGCCATCAGCTCACGCTCCATTTTGTCCCAAGGCAAATCGGGCACAGGCTCCGATGCCAACTGCTTCCGCATGACTTCGAGCGCTCGTTCTTCAGATCGTTGGATGCTCATGATTCCTCCTCGCCGGCAACGGAAAGGGGTTCGTCGGTTTGTCTTACATCAACAGCAATTTCGTCGACCAACTGGGCCAAGACGGGATCGCGACGCATCAATTTGATGAGTTCACGACGCGCATAAAAAAGCCGCGTGCGAACGGTCAACACGGGTGCGTCCACGATCGCTGCAATCTCCGTCGGAGGTAAACCTTCGATGTCGTGCAGGATGTAAACGACACGTTTTTTTTCAGGGATTTTCTCGAGCACGCTGCGAAACGCAGCGATACGACGCAATCGCGACGCATCTTCGTCCGGAAGTAGCCTCTGATCAGGCGAACGTTCCGATTCGAACGGTGCGTCCAACACGTTGGGGCGCTTGTGATACGCCCTGCGCGCCATGAGAATGACGTTGACGGCTACGCGATGAAGCCACGTCGAGAATTTGGATTGCCCGCGAAAGTCTCCGAGGCTTCGATACGCCTGCAGGAAAACTTCTTGGACCGTATCTTCGACTTCGTTCGAGCGCCCGGTCATGCGAAAGACCAAGCGCGCGATGGACGGTCGGTGCTGCCGATAGAGCTGCGTGAAAGCAGCTCGGTCGCCAGCACGAGAACGCCGAACGAGTTCGTCTACGACATCCATGCCGCCCGAACCTCGAAGCCGAGGAACGACTGACTCAATTTGCACAACTGCGTGCACGTAGGGGTCTGTTGCCAATCACCCGTACCGCATTCACGCTCGTTGAGAAAAAAATACGATGCTGAAAACTTTGCCGATCGACGACACGGAGCGAACGTCGCAGGCATGATCTACATCGCTGTGGGGTTGGCTGTTGCTCTTGTTGGCGTCGATCTTTTGGATCTGACCAGACGCCGAACGTCGTACCGCAGCGCGACCAAACTTTAGTCGCGCTGTCGTACGGTTTGCGAATCAGGCTGCGCTCTTCTTCTGACCCGGGAAAAGAGCCTGAAGCTTGATCGGTTCCTGCTTCTTGATCTCGAGGAGCTTGTTGACCGCACGCACAAAGCGCGTCTTGGTCGGACCACTCACTGACTTTCCAGTCAGAGCTGCGGCCAAAGCGCGCTCCGTGATCGGACGACCACTTCGCGGCTTCTTGAACTCTTCCTTCTTCTTCGCCGCATCCTCGCTCTTGCGGGCAGCGCGCTTCTTCAAGCGGATGACGCGATCTTCCCGTCGCAAGCTTTCGAGCTGGTGCGACGCGGTAATGATCCTGCGCGGATCGATCGACTTGGTCTTGAGAAACTCTGCAAACGTAGTGGACATCGGATTTACCTTCGAGGCTCGCAAGGGGCGCGGACGCTACCACGACTCATCTTGAACTGCACGTATCAAGCGACGATCGCGGAAGGAAAAACCCCGGGCCGACAACCCAAGCCGTTTACCCGCCACTGGCGCCTGTATTAGTCTGCGCCGCCATGAGCCTTCGTTCTCAGCTCGATCAAGCCGTTTCGTTCGTTCGCAGCAAGACCGACCTGACGCCTCTCGTCGGTATGGTCCTCGGCTCAGGGCTCGGTGCCTGGGCCGATACCCTCGAAGAACGCCTGTCGATCCCGTATTCGGAAATCCCCTGCATGCCGCAATCGACCGTGGCTGGCCACGCAGGAAACCTCGTCTTGGGTTTGTCCGGTGGCGTGCCCGTCGCGTGCTTGCAAGGTCGAGCGCATCTGTATGAGGGAAACTCGCCCGAACAATCCGTGTTCGGTGTCCGTTTGCTCGCCCGACTGGGATGCCGAGCAGCTCTTCTGACAAACGCCGCTGGTGGCGTGCGACCGCATTTTCATGCTGGCGATCTGATGCTGATTCACGATCACCTGAATCTCACGGGACAAAACCCACTCGTCGGACCAAACGACGATTCCGTCGGCGCACGTTTTCCCGACATGACCCACGCCTACGACAAACACATCGCCGCACTTGCCCGCACAACTGCAGCGAAAGTCGGAGTGACGTTGTCCGAAGGGGTCTACGCCGGTCTTCTCGGTCCGTCTTATGAAACTCCCGCCGAAATTAGAATGCTCAGAACACTCGGCGCCGACGCAGTCGGCATGAGCACGGTGCACGAGGTTATCGCGCTTCGACACATGAACGTTCGATGTGGCGCGATCTCGGTGATCACAAACCTTGCCGCTGGCATCAGTCCCACTCCACTCAGCCACAAGGAAGTCGAAGAAACAGCACGCCAAGTTCAGCAACCGCTGCGAGCTCTTTTGTCGGCGTGGATCATCGAAGTTGGCCACGAGATCAAGGGCAGCGGAAGCTTTCGTGGAGGAACGGTTTGAACGACGATCATCAAACGCCAGCGATCGACTGGAACGCTCTCGATCACGCTGCGCGCGAAGTACGAAAAAACGCCCATGCGCCTTATTCCGGATACTTTGTCGGAGCAGCCATTCTTACTTCGTCCGGACGAACCTTCGTCGGATGCAACGTCGAAAACGCTTCGTACGGTTTGTCCGTGTGTGCCGAACGATCGGCCATCGTCCAGATGATCGCCGCCGGTGAACACACTCCCGTCGCGCTGTCTGTAGTCACTCCCGGCACGTCGCGACTCGGACCTGGAGTCGAAAGTCCACCGCTGGGAGCACCTTGCGGTATGTGTCGACAAACCCTCGCCGAGTTCGCAATCGATATGCCCATCCGTTTGTCTGCGGAAGGCGGGGAAAACCTTTCGCGCACGACGTCCCTCGCCGTGCTCCTCCCCGAAGCTTTTCGCGCGCACTCGATTGCGTGATCAGTCTTCGTCGTCAGTCTTCGTCGATTGGGCGGGTTTCGATCTCCTGCAAACGAGCCGCCGCCTGCGTGAGCGCTTCACGTGTGTGCTCGAGCGCCAAGCGCTCCTGTTCCCACCGCGTCCGCATACGCGCGACACGTGAGGCACTCGCAATCGCCTCCGCTACGAAACGATCCTTCTCGGCTCCAATCGACACGACTTCGTCCTTGCTCGCCCGCACTTCGTTCTCGAGCCGCTCCAACTGAGCGATCTGCGAGGCTCGTTCACCTTTCAGTCGTACGACTTCAGCACTCAAAGCCACTCGTTGTTCTTCCGTGTCTTCGAGCTTGATACGCGTGTCTTGAAGATCGGCACCCAAACCAATCACGTATCGATCGAGTTCCTGAACAGCAGAACGGGAGGCGGCGTCCAGTTCTTCGATCGCCCGATCACGCTCGGCACGAATGGTCTCAATGTCCGTGGCATGTTTGCCTTCGAGAGAGCGCAGCTTGTTTTCGTAATGCTCGACGACTTCCGCGCGAACTCGTTCTGCAGCGTCGTGTTCGGCTTGCTTCAGAGCATCACCGTGCAGAACTTCGAGTTGCGCAGCACCACGCACCCACTCGTCGGCAAACTCGCGATTTCGTTCCGCCAAACGTTCATCGGCGGATTTCGTCAACGCTTCAACAGCAGCCGTATGATCGGCCTCGAGCGTTTCGATCGTGTGTAGTTTGTCTTGACGAATGGCTTCGATTTCCGCGGCATGCGCGGCGGCAAGTTGTTCCGTCTCGCTCGCAAACTCTTGACGTAGATTCGCGATCTCCGACTCGTGCGCCGCATCAACCTCCTCGGCGTGGGCATCAGTCAGCTCGTGAATCTGGGCAGCATGTTTTTCAACGAGCGACGCGTGCTCCGTGGACAAACGTCCAATCTCGGCAGCATGTTTTTCAATGAGCGACGCGTGCTCCGTGGACAAACGTCCAATCTCGGCATCGTGACGTGCTGCGTCCTCGGCACCACGCACTTGCGCGTCCGTCACAGCTCGGCGTGTTTCATCGAGCAACGAAAGCGCTTCTTCTTTGGCTGTTTTCTCGCCCTGGAGCGCCGTTTCGATTTCCGCAACGCGTGCCCGCGTCGTTGTTTCGATCGCTTCTATACGCGCGGTGGCTTCGACCTCACTAGCTCGGAGTTTTGCTTCGAGTTTCGCGGTCAAACCTTCGAAATTTTCTGCCCGCATACCGAGGACTTCACGGTCCTCTTTGAGTTTTTCGATTTTCCCTGTGAGTTCTTCGTTCGTGTGCTCCAACTCGGCGAAACGATCGGTCAGGTCCGCCTTGTCGCGATCGAGCGTCAGCGTGGAATCACGAACTTCGAGAAGCTCCTTGTCCTTGTTCGTGAGTTGATCACGCAAAGACAGGAGTTCTTTGTCCTTCTTGTTGAGCGTTTCGCGCAGATCGAGAAACTCGCGACTCGCCCCCGCACGCGCCGGCGCACTTGCAGCAGCAACGGCCAACTTCGATTTTAGTTCTTCAAGTTCGTGCTTGAGCTGGATGACTTCGCCGCCGTGTGGCGCTTCGAGCGGACGAGATTCGAGAAATTGAACGTTCGAACGTGAAGCATCGAGGGCCAAATTCAGGCGGGTGATTTCATCTTTGTTCCGCGCCAATTCCATGCGGAGTTCGATGACGGGATCCTCATCGGGCGAGGACGACGAGGCAGAGACCTCACCAAGCGGCAGTGCAGCGGGAGGCGCTGAACGAGTCGTGACAGGTCCTTTGGAGACGACACTTCGCGGAGGAGGAACGGAAGGTGTACGCGCCAGTCTTGATGCGTCGGAACCACCCGAACGCGCCGCAGGGGGCGGTGGAGGTGGTGGCACTGGAGCCAAAACGATGGGCGGCAAAGGGCGCGCGGGAGGAGGAGGCGCGGGAAGAGGAGGCGCGGGAATCGTCGGTGGATCTGGACGGAAACTGGTTGCTTGTTGCTTGACGGAAGCGATGGGCTTGGGCTCTTCGTCCGCGATTAAGCGGTCGAATGCACCACCGAGAAAATCATCAATCTCGACATCGGCAGCCGATGCTTTGCGTGACTGTTGCGTCGTGTCTGTGCCCTCGGGAGTTCCAAGATCTTCGACGTCGTCGAAGACGATTGGATCGTCGATGAGAATCGCTTCGGGCTCGATTGCCGCCGCAATGGGCACCAGTTGTTTTATGTGCGCGACGAGTTCACCGAGAGCGATCGGCTTGCGCACGTAGTCATCCGCGCGCGTTTTCAGCCGGCGATGCTGTTCGAACGTCTCTTCGCTCGAAGCGCTCGACATGATGATGAGCGGAACGTCTTTGAGTTGCGGATCTTTCTTCAGCTTGTTGCAGACGGAAAAACCGTTCAGCCGTGGCAACTCGATGGACAGCAAAATGAGGTCAGGACGTTCGTTTGCTGCGCTCTGAAGCCCGGCGTTTCCGTCGTCCACGATCTGCACCGTGCAGCCAAGGCGCCCGAGCTCGGTACGCAGCTCCCAAGCGAAGGCCGGCTCGCTCTCGAAAACGAGGATTTTGGTCATGTCAGGGCCTGTGGAGAATGCAGGAGACGATATTCGATTTCGCTCGGGATTTGATCAAATTCGGTACACACGATCGTGCTGCACGGAGGCTCGTGACTCACGAGTTCTCGTCGGCCGTCGAGCCTGACGGCGACGGCGGGCATGTGAACCGACCTGGTGGTTCATCCCCAAAACAAATTCCCATTTCTCGAGCCGTTACGACGCTGTCACACGCCGGATCGACGGTCTTGGTACGTCCAGCGACTTCGGCGAGTGGAACGAGTTCGATGCAGTGATTTCGCAACGCGACCATGCCGCTTGCGCATCCTTCGACGAGGAATCGGACAGCTGCAGCCCCAAAACGAAGCGCAAGAAGTCGATCGTACGTCGTTGGACCACCCCCACGTTGTAGATGCCCGAGCACGATGGAACGCGTTTCTTTTCCCGTACGTTCGGCAAGCTCGGCGGCCACGCGTTCAGCAATGCCCCCAATTACAGCGACACGCCGAAACGCATCGCCTTCATCGCGAATCGTCACGTCACCACCTCGCTGCATGGCGCCTTCGGCAACCACAACGATTGAAAACCGACGTCCACGCGCTTCGCGCTCACGAATTTTCTCGACGATCGGTTCATACGAGAACGGAAGTTCCGGAATCAAAATGACGTCCGCGCCACCGCCAATGCCCGCGTGTAGTGCAATCCATCCAGCGTTTCGCCCCATGAGCTCGACGACCATCACGCGCTCGTGCGCCTCGGTTGTCGTGTGCAAACGATCGATAGCTTCGGTCGCGATGGCCACGGCCGTGTCGAAACCAAACGTAAGTTCTGTCCCGAAAACATCGTTGTCGATGGTCTTTGGTACACCAACGATCAGGGGCAAACCTCGTTGTGCAAGAGCATTGGCGATCTTGAGGGATCCGTCACCACCGATGGCAATGAGAGCGTCGAAACCAAGTTCTTGAAATCGCACGATGAGTTCATCTGCGCGGTCTTCGGGGACGATCTTGCCGTCGCGCTCGACAGGATAATGAAAGGGATCGCCGCGATTGGCCGTTCCCAAGATCGTGCCTCCCACATGCATGATGCCGCGCACCGCACGACGATCGAGACGCATGAGTCCGTTTTCGCCTCCTTCGAACAGGCCGCGGTAACCATGCCGAATACCCCACACTTCGATGCCGCGTTCGGCTGCACCGAGAGTGATGGCACGCAATACGGCATTGAGTCCGGGCGCATCACCGCCGCCGGTATTGACTGCAATTTTTCGGATAGGGCGGGACATTTGTGCAGGAGGATCGCGATGAGCGGTGCCGTTGGCAAGAGGGAAGCGTCACTCATCACGTCACGAGCGGCTGGCTAAGCACACATCAGACGCAGATCCCAATGTAGCTTTCGTGTTATTCCTGAAAGCGAACGCACGAACCTAAGTTCGTCCAGAACAACGCACACCACGGAGGAATCATGTCGGAACAATCGGACACAGCAGCTGCCAAGCAAGCGGAAGCGGAGCTTCGCAAGCAAGAGCAAGGCGACAAAGTCGCGGCAGAACAAGAGTTGCGTAAGCAAGAGCAAGGCGACAAGCGCTCCTAATCAACGTGCCGTTTGTCCTTCCGGACCGACGCGTCTTTCAGATTTCCTCAACAACCAGTCGACCATGGCCACGCCTACATCGTGCCCGCCTACAATTTGGGCTCGCGCGAAGTAACAGGGGAAGTTGCATTCGAGTACGTAATGCCGTCCGTCGGCGTCCTCGAGAATATCGACCCCCCCAAACTCGACATCGATGGCGGCTGCGGATCGCACGGCGCTGGCCAAGATTTCGAGCTTCGGCGCGACGCAATAGTCCGCCGGGTCATCGGAAGCGTGGGTGCGAAAGTCATCCGGATCCGTACGATTTCGGTAAAACCCGACGACTCGATCACCGACGACGATGCAGCGCCAATGCGTCGCATCCGGAACGTAGGCCATGAGCACGGGGATGCGCCCCGATGCGCGCACGTGATCCATCGTAGAAAACAATCCTGCGAGTGAGTCGATACGCAGCACGCCCACGCCGCCCGAAGTGTTCGCAAACTTCATGACAATGGGCAAACCCCCAAGGGCGTCGACGTATTTGCGTAACCGGCCGCGATCGGTGGTCGTGCCCCAGAACCATTTCGCAACGGGTATGCCGGCCCGTTCGAACATGATGAGGTCAGGACCCACCGATCGAAAAATGCCATCGGCACCGGCATAAAATGTCGCAACTCCTGGCCCAAACAACGCTTGCTCCACACGCGTCGCCAACGACGAAACGGCCGGGCGATACAGCATCGTTGCCGGCGGGAGAGGTTTGGCAGAGCAAAAGTCGAATGTCTGCGCATCGATGACTTCAAAATCGACGCCTCGCGCGTCGCACGCCTCGCGCAAGACACGTAACGTTGCTGCCGGTACGCCGTCGTCGACGCACACGAACCTTTGTGTTCGTACGAGTTTGTCTTGATACGCGGTTTGGACAGAATCCGTATCGAGGTTCACCGCGGCCCGTTCGAGCGGCGCATACACGAAATAAGCAAGCGTCGCTTTGTCCCCTGCAACAAGCTTTTCGGATCGATGTCGTGAAGACACGTCAACGTCACCATTTGGTTCATGGTTGAACCAAATCGCGAGCCGCCCCGCTTTGGGCACGATGGAAGCTGGCGACGGAAACGCATCTGGGAAAGACGTCTCGCCGCCTGCGATCGCGTCCGTGAGGTACACGAGGGTCGTCGCGACGAGAGACGCGCCGGCAATCGAGTATTTGTCGATGTGGAGTGGGTGGAAATCCCCCAAGGCATAACGACGAAACCGGAACGTGTTGTGCTTGAGGGTGCAACGAAAACCAAGGACCGCTTCGATACGTTCGGCCAAGTTTGCCAATACGGGATCTTCGTCGATGGGCAATTCACCGGACAAACCTGTTTCATTCGCCGACCACTCGATCCCACGTGCCTCGAGAGCGAGCGGCGTCCCATACCGCTCCAGAACATGCTGAATGACGTCTTCCGTGACGAAGTCGTCCTGCATGTATACGCGCGGTTTCTCCGCGAGCCGGACGAGCGGTCCTTGAAGAGCAGGCATGTTCGGGAAAGGACCGCGCGTCGCGGCGGTTGTCAAGTCACCTCGACGCAACGGTCATGGCGGCAAATCGCGTCGCTCGGCCACGCTTGACCTTCAGGAGCGCGGACGAACCTGAGGACACCTTGTTCACCGCCACTTCAAACGACCGTTGATCGAGCACGGGAGCGCCGTTGACCTCCATGATGATGTCGCCACGTTCGAGTTCACTTTCCGGATCGGTGACGCGCTCGACACGCACGCCACCTCCGGCCATGTCGGCCAGTTCCGCTCCGTACTTGTCATGGTTTGTTGACGAAGCGGGTTCGGGTTTCCGAACTGGCGTTTTGTCGTCGTCGTCGCCTTCAAGCGCGTCGAGACTCGCAGTGACGTCCATGGGTTTGCCTGAACGAAAGAGCGATACCTTGATGTTCGATTTGGGAACGTTGCGCGCTACGTTGCGTGGCAGTTCATCGGCGTGGACGATGGTGGTGCCGTTGACGGCAACGATGACATCACCTTGCTTGATGCCAGCACGATCCGCGGATCCACCGGTAACGATGTCGGATACGAGCGCGCCTTTGGACGAGGACAAACCCAATGCTTTGGCGAGGTCCGGCGAGATAGGTTGGAATGCCAAACCCAACTTGCCCCGTTCGACGCGACCTTTGTCACGAAGCTGGGGCAGGATATCTTTCAGCGTGGCGATCGGGATGGCGAAACCGATGCCGTTGGCGCCAGCGCGGATGAGCGTATTGATGCCAATCACTTCGCCCTTCCAATTAAAGAGCGGGCCGCCGCTGTTGCCAGGATTGATGCTGGCGTCGGTCTGGATGTAGTTGTCGTAAAGGCCCATGTCGATAGATCGCGCCTTGGCGCTGACGATGCCGAGCGTGACGGTGTGGCCCAGTCCAAACGGATTGCCGACAGCAAGCACGTGTTCACCGACGCGCAAAATGTCGCTGTTTCCCATGGCAGCCATGGGCAAACCTTCGATGTTCTTCAGCTTGAGGAGCGCGAGGTCGAGTTTTGCATCGCGTCCGACGACGTCGGCATCGAATTCTCGCTCGTCCACGAGCCGAACTTTGACCTTGTCCGCTCCTTCGATGACGTGAGCGTTGGTCACGACGTACCCATCGGTAGAAATGATGAAGCCCGTTCCGAGAGCACTACGAGCCATTGGGCGTTCGGGCGTTTGCGGCCCACGAGGACCAAAGAAAAAATCGAACGGATTGGCGTTACGTGAACCCGGCGGTGGCGAGTGCATCGTCGTGATGTTGACGACGACGGGTTTGACCTTTTCCGCAAGGTCGGCGACGTCGAACCTGGCCGGTATGGGCGGGGGCGCCGTGGAATCACCATTTCCGTGCGTCGAGACGATCGTGGTGGAATCACGAGCACCGGAAATCAATGTCGCGCGAGCTTCGTGTCCACAACCCGCGAGCCCAAGTGAACCGGCGGCTACGAGCGCAGAAAAAAGCACGGAAAGAACAGTCGCGGATACGAGTGGCTTTACATGCTGGGACAAACTCGTGGGTATCATGGATGTTCCCTTTGTACTCAGACGACCAACTCCGTGAACCACCGACGTGGGAATTTATTCCATTCGGCAGAGCTGGCAGTAGCAACTCGAGGGGCGTTGCGGCAGTACCAAACGGATGATTCACCGTGTGGTCGCGCGCAAGTTTCCCTTGGCCAAGGAACGAGCGCTAGCTGTCGCGATCGCCGCCGCTCTGATACGGTGCATCGCGGCAAAGGACGTATGACGAGTCAGAACCAAGGCATCGAAGGACGACACATCGGGTTCCTGGGTGGCGGCAGCATGGCCGGCGCCTTGATCCGAGGCTTGTTGCATTCAGCTTCCGTTACGCCTCAACAGATTCGAGCGAGCGATGTCAAGCCGGAGCGGCTCAGCGAACTCGAGCGGACCTACGGGATTGAAACGACAGTCGACAATGAAGCTTTGGTGCGCTGGGCCGACGTGATCGTGCTCGCGGTCAAACCTCAAATCGTCGACCGTGTTCTGGGTGCGATTTCCAGCGGCTTGAACGAAGCCGACCTCGTCATTTCCATTGCGGCTGGCGTGCCTATCGAAGCCATCGAAGCTCGGTTGCCCGAACGCGCGCGCGTGATTCGATCCATGCCCAACACCGCGGCGATTGCGCTTGCAGCCGCTACCGCCATTGCTCCGGGTACGCATGCAACGCAGGAAGATGTCGATGTGGCTCAGGCATTGTTCAACGCCGTCGGACGTTGCGTCGTGCTGGACGAATCGTTGCTCGATGCAGTCACGGGCCTGAGCGGTAGCGGACCGGCGTACATCATGTTGATGATCGAAGCGTTGGCCGATGGTGGCGTGAAAGTGGGCCTGGCTCGCGATACAGCGCTGTTGCTCGCAGCTCAAACGGTTTACGGGGCGGCAAAACTTCAGCTCGAAACGGGTGAACATCCGGGGCGGTTGAAAGACATGGTAACAAGTCCGGGAGGCACGGCCATTGCCGGATTACACACGCTCGAATCCGGGGGCATGCGAAAAACGCTCATCGACGCAGTCGAGTCGGCGACAAACCGTTCCGTGGAACTCGGCGAACAAATGGCCAAGAAGTTGCGCCGTTGACGACGACTCATGAAACTCTGGGCTATTAGCGATTTGCACGTTGGATTTGCGGAAAATCGGCGACTTGTAGCAACGATTCAGCCGCGACCCGACGATTGGCTCATTGTTGGCGGCGATCTTGGAGAAACCCTCGATCACGTCAAATACGTCTTCGATACATTGGGTCCAAAGTTTGCCAAACTCATTTGGGTCCCAGGAAATCACGAATTATGGGTGGATACTGGCGCGCCGACAAGCGAGCCGCGGGGCGAAGCGCGGTACCAGATGTATGTCGATCATTGCCGAATGTCCGGCGTGATCAGTCCCGAAGATCCGTATGTGGAATGGACAGGCGAAGGTGGTCGGCACCTGCTCGTCCCGATGTTTTTGCTGTATGACTATTCATTTCGCCCCGATCACATCTCTGTAGAAAATGCCATTGAATGGGCGGCGGAAGACGGAATCGTCGCGGCAGATGAAGTTCTCCTCGATCACCGTCCTTATCCGAGCCGAGCAGCGTGGTGTCATGCGCGCGTGGCATTGACAGAAAAACGT
>JANORL010001243.1:0-2495 GCA_031415295.1 Polyangiaceae bacterium
TCAATGGCACAACGTATGCCAGACCTCGCCGCCGAGCTGCAGACGGTGGTCGACTTCATGGCCACGGGACCGCGCAAAAAGGCACCGTAATCGAATGACGGGTATTGGGGGCGTGTCCGCAAGAAACGCCCCCGTATTCTACGTGGCCGCGGGGCGAATGCCGAGCAGGTCCAAGGCGCGGGCCCAGAGGGGCCAGAGGTATCGGTAGGGGTGGGTTGCGAGCATGACGCCGCCATTGTGGAGACGGCGGACGTGAAACGGGGCGTGTTCTTCGAGGAAGCAGCGATGCTCGAATCGATCCAACCCTCCCGCCCACGATATTCCGCCTCCTTCTGGGGCCGTGAGCACGTCGAGCGCTTGTTTTTCCGCCTCGAGCCATTCCGCATCGGGAGCGGCAGCGGCTTCGAGCGCTTGGAGCAACGTTTCGCTTGGAGTTTGCAGCGTGGCCAGGACGTGTTCGCGGGTCAGTTCGTCGTCCTCGGGGTAACGCGGACGCGGCGAAACGCAGTTTAATGCTGTTCGTTGATCAAAGTCGACAGTACACGCATTCGACTCGTCGAGACCATGCTTGACGACATCTTCTGCCTGCGACGAGATCCCGATCGAGGTTCCTGCGGGCACCGCTTCGATCCGCGCGATGAGTTCGTCGAGCGACAGGTGCACGACGGAATCGATGGGACGATGCTCGTGGAGGTCGATCCAAGAAAAGGCGAGGTCCCGCGCCACCTCGTGATTGCCATGGTACGTCGCCGCCATCTCGAGCGCAGCCTGCCAACCACAGGTGCCGATTGCGTCCATATCGAGACCGTAGAATTTGTCCAGCATGGTGTAGACACCCATTTTGACGCGGGAATGCGCGTCCGGAGCACACATGGCCAGGAAGACATGGTCCATATGCTCCTGCCAGATTCGCCCCAGAATCGCTGCGCCCACAGGGATGGAGAACTCGTCGGAACCGAAACCCTTCGGCATGATGTCCGCGTCATCGACGCTCAGCAGGCTACTACTCCTACCGCCACTGCCTTGTACGCTTTTCACGCGTTCGATGCCGACAGTGACATCGAGGGTAACCGCCTGCGACCGCGTGCGGAAAGGAATGAGTGTGCCTGCATATCCCCGACGTAATGCTTCACGCTTCACGGCCAGCACCTCCTCAAGCGAAGATCCTTCCGTTGTGACGTCAAACTCGAATCGGTGTCGTCGGGGATCATTCACGACGACCGGATCGTAAAGGGCGGACAATGTGGCCAGATAGGCCTCGTCCGCGTTGGTTTCATCCACCAGCGCGTAAAACTGGGGTTCTTGGCGCATGCTCATGGTTGGTTCACTTCTCTAGTTCGAGGACCGTTACGAAAAAATTGGGTTTTCCGGGCATGGGGATACGTTGGCCATCTTTGAGTAGGTATCCACTCTCCTTCTCGATGGCGTAGTGAAACGTTGTTGTCGTGTTTTTTACTGTGTGGGCCGTCAACACTGCGTTTTTAGGGATCGCGAGCTGCACCAGTTCGACGTCTTGGGCCACGCCTTTCTTGACAGCTTGTTCCATGCTCGCCTCCAATTGCTTGAGTGCCCCAAAACAGTCGACCCCGGCTGGCCTTTTGTCGAGTGCTGCCCGTGGATGCTTTGCTTCGGTGATGATAAGACCGCCGTTCGGGGTAACGGTGAGAAAGTCCGCAGATTTAGGCGTTACACCGGGGGGCGGCACTTCGGTCCTGAGAACATTCTCTACCCCGTCGCCCATCGCGAGCACCTTATGGTTCTTTTTCTCGATGAGAGCAAGCGCAACCTTTTCTTCAAACGGATTCTCGAGCTTCTCGATGGTCTTAGCCGTGATCGATCCCCGCGTGAGCGTCTTCCATTTCGCGATTCTGGCCTTCGCTACTTTCTCGACCACTTCCTCGGTCATCGTGAAGATCCCGGCCGCTACCGCTTTCCCTTCCGCAGAAATCGCCGCGGTGCTCACGCCTTTCCAAACCTTGACGGCTTTGCCGATACCAAACCCAATGCCCGAAAAGATCCGCTCGCCGGTGGTTAGCGTTTTTCCCGACGGCAAACACCATTCTTTACCCGTCACCGCCTCGCACAAATCCAATGCCGGTCCGACGAACGGCACGAATCCAATGCCGATACGCGACGCCCCGTGCACGATCGTTTTCATCGTGTCCCGGTATTGCTCGGCAATCTCCCCGGCTGCTTCCATACCGGACGCAAATGCGCGTATCGTATCGAAGAATGGACCGGTCAACTCTGGCGCATGGGCCTCGTCCCACGCATTGAGTCGATCCTTCAGATCTTCCGCCAGCGCGCCATAAAGGTTTTTCAGCGGGCCATCGACATCGGCGCGCACGTCTTGGGGAATGGGCGCATCGTGAAACCACCCCGTCCCATTCATGAATTTCTGCAAATAGGCTGTTACCTTGTTTTGCGCATTTAGAAACGCACTCGTTTCCGCCTGCGAAACGCTCATCCGTGCAAGAATCGCCGCTTCCAACGCT
>JANORL010001244.1:0-9906 GCA_031415295.1 Polyangiaceae bacterium
ACCTGGGCCATTCTGCGATTTGCATTCTCGAACGGATTCTTGACAGGCGATCGTCTACCTCAAGATGTGGTCGAGCGATTGTGAATTCCATGCGGACAGAGGATAAACAGATGCCCCCGCGTAACGCCAAGCCATTCACCACACGCCCATTCGGGACGATCGTGCAGCGCATGAACGCCAATGAGAATTGGTCGCGGTGACGTAGCTCCCGTGGGCGCTGCGACCATTGCATTGCCAAATCCGTTCAGCGGCAGATGCACGAACCAATTCGTATCGAGCGGCGGCAGTGCGCCGATTGAATCGCTGGACGCTGCAGGAGCAGCCGTCGCGGATGTTGTCGTCGTTGTGACCGCTGTCGCGGATGCGCCGGTACTCGAGCGGTCCTTGCACGACGCGAGAACAACGGTGGCCGCACCAAACACAATTGCGCAGACCACAATGCGGGCCCTCGATCTCGCAATCATGGCTCGATTTTGACGAGTCTACCAAAAATCGAATTCGCCCCGATCCAGCCATTGATCTGCCCACGGTTGTTCCCGATTTGGAACCGGGCGTCCTGAATCGCCTTGACGATATGCAGATACTCGGCGCCGCGAACCTTGCAGAGAACGATATCGCCAGCACGAAGGTCGCTCGGATCCACCGGCTCGACGGTACAGAGCTGACCTGATTCGATGCGCGGCGACATGGAGTTTCCACGCGGCCGAAACGAGACGGTGCGGCCCGCGCGAAGATTCGTGATGTGTCCAGTGGCCCAACCCATGACTTACTTGGTGAGGATAGAGGAATGCACGAGAGCTCCAAGAGGAAGTGCCAGGAGCGCCCACAAAACCAGCCATCGTCGTATAACGCTCCGCACCCCGTTTGCGTTTGTCGACACCAAGACCAGCAAATCTAGCCACGTCAAGTGAAATTTTGGTAGCCTCTACAACACACAGCCCCAAACGCGATCGCGATCACCGCAACCACCCGCCGAACTGATCGCGATCAGCGCCACCACCCCGTCATATCGCAAAATCCAGCGAATCTCGAGCTTTCGGTCTTTGGCCCGTTAACTGCAATGAGCCCAATCCGAGCTTAGCGTGCAGCTTAAAACGACTCGAAACCTCGAAGGGAGATTTTCATGAGTACGAATAATGGCAACAACGGCGGCAACAGCGGTGGAAACAACGGCGGCTCCAATGGCGGAGGCAAAGGAGGAGGCGGAGGCAACGCAGGTATGCCGAGCACCAATCCCGGGAAACCGTCAGGCGGCGATCGCGACAACAATCCGCCGAAGAAGTAAATAAAAACCGCTGCCGGTGGGTGTGACTCGGCCCAAGGGTAGAGGCACCCACCGTGCCGCGTTTGCATGTACGACGAATTGTTACCCCTGCTGCTCGCTCTAGACGGCATTCGCCAGGATCCCGCGTATCATCCCGAAGGTGACGCGCTGTTTCATTCGCTCCAAGTTTTTGACTTGGCCCGCGCCGCAACGAACGATCGCGCTCTTTGGGCCGCGGCGCTATTGCACGACGTCGGAAAAGCGATAGACTCGCCAACGCATGACGATGTAGGCGCCGACCTTCTGTCGGGAATCGTTTCGCCTCGAATCGTCTGGCTCGTGCACCATCACCTAGATTTACTCAAAAACCCGCGATTAACAAAACGCCGCCTCCGCGGCTCGAACGCGCTCGTCGACCTCCAGCACTTGCGTCGCTGGGATGTCGGAGGGCGATCCCCTCACGCTATCGTGCTTTCCCCCGAAATCGCGCTCTCGATGTTATTCGAAGGCGCCCATCTTTCAATCCTCGGCCCCGACGGCGAATCTGCGCCCATCCATGAATCAATCCATGAATCAGGAAAGGAGAACTTCTAATCGCAAACGCGAACGATTGATGGCCGATCTCGATCAATTCGATCGCGACAGGCACATCTATCACGACGATGCCATTACGTCCGAAAATCGATTGCGGCTTTACGATGCCGTGCGCGATGCAATCGCGACGTCGCTGACGGACAAACAACGCGAAGCCATTGAAGCGCACTTTTTCGAGGGGTTGTCGCAAGGCGAAATCGCTCGACGTCTTGGCGTATCTCAACAAGTCGTTCAAAAACGCATTTATGGCGCGGGACGCGATGGGAAAACCATTGGCGGAGCGCTCCGTAAATTGCGCGAAGCCCTTGCCCCGCTCGTCTCGAGCGCACCACAATCATGAGTGCCGAACGATTTGGAGGTTTACGCGCGCAAATCGCAATGGAAGCCGCGCGCCTCATGTACCAGGAACACGTAAAACAATACTTCACCGCCAAACGAATGGCCGCAAAACGTATGCTTGGCCGTGTCGGTGGTAAACGATTACGTTACCGGCCGCAAGACTTGCCCTCGAATGGAGAAATTCGCGACGCCTTGCTGATGCTCGCGGAACTCGCCGAAGGAGATCGCCGCACGCAGCGCCTGTTCGCGATGCGTATCGTCGCATTGGAAGCGATGCGAGCGCTCACGCCGTTCGAGCCTCGATTGATTGGTTCGGTGAGCACGGGACACATTCGTCGAGGCAGCGATATTGATCTATCGGTGTTTACCGATAGCGAAGAAGCGCTCGAGCTACACATGCGCAAACTTGGGTGGACGTTCGAAACGGAACGCGTTTCCATATTGAAGTTCGGGCAGATCCGCGAATACTTGCACATGCACGTGGCCGATGTGTTTCCGATCGAATTGACGGTCTACGCGGTGCGGGAATTACGTTTTCGTCCAAAAAGCAGCACCGACGGTAAACCGATTCGGCGCATCAAAATCGCGGCACTCGAAGCGATCTTGATGCAAGAACACCCCGAAGCATGGGGCGACTACTTGTCCGATGGAACCATCATGCACCTCGATGAAGTGTTGGCGGAAGCCGAGGACGACGATGCGGCCGTTCCAGGACCATTCGATGGATTGCTTGGGGCGAATGCGGTTGAAAATGATGATGTGGATTGGGAAATGCGAGATGACGGAGACGGCGTTCAACACGTCAAGAGCTCACCGAACATGCTTCGACAATCTTGAGTGCTAACGAAATCAGCGCATCGTCACGATTGCAACGTTGTGACGACGAAGCGATACCGAATTCGTAGAATGCACCGTCGCTTCCAATTCGATGGGAATGGTGCACGCGGAGGTACGTGCGAATCGACTCCGGTACCGCATTGAGATCGAGACGCACGCACACACCCCGAGAAATCCAGCTACCGCGATAGATGCCGTCATAGGGTGGCGCGCCGGGAATCAACGGAACCACCGGCGCAGGCCATTCGTACGCCAGCCAGCCGATGTCTGCGCGAGGGCGCGCGGGCCTAATTTCGAGAGCGTCCGCGTACGGCAAAAGCTCGCCGGGCAGCTTCGATGGATCGATGGGCATCGGAGGATCATAGCCGAGCGGACGTCGTAGCGCGAGCATGTACGTCGCCGGCATTGGAGCCATTTATCAATGCAAAAGAGCAACCAGCCCATTAGCGCACTCGTCCCGTAAAGAAACCGTGATGCCGACGGCGTCGTCCATCCTGACAAACTCCCCCACCCCAACCTCGGCCGCCATTCGCGCGGCGCGTCGATACTTGGCGATCATCGTGCTTGATTTGTGCCCTGTCCGATCCTGCACCCACGCTTCGCTTTTGCCACTGGCCAACGACACCGTGACAAACGTCGCGCGCGTATCATGAAGCCGCACACGTTGGCGGCTCTTGCTTTGCTCGAACAACACCGGCCCCGCTCAGCAAGCCGAGAATCGCTCCAACGGAAGCTCCAGCATGTCGAAAAACGCGCGCCCTACCACGGCTTCCAGCACCGCCATGAGATGGTCGTGGCCATGAATGATTCCTTCGGGTTCGCAGGACAATCGAGCGCCATCGTTGCCATTGAGCCCCGGGCCGCTCGTTAAAAAACGAATGCGTGATCCACCTCGGAAAACCGAAAACATGTACGAATCCGACGCGTCGTTGAACCAAAACGCGAACACTGCACCGCACTCCGCAGACATACGTGCATACGCAGCAGCAAGCGACGGCGAATCCTGGTTCAATCCAAAGTAACGCCCTACGAACACGGTTTTTCTGGGGGGCCGCTGACCAACGATTCGCACGCCAAACCAGATTCCTCTGCGACGGCTTGCGCTCGAGGACGACACCACTCCGCTCCGTGACTTCAAGTAGCAGTGGCGCACTTGCGCCGCGCCGTGATAGGGTTGAGCGCGCCAACCATGAAACAGCTCGAACGCCTTCTTTTTCTCCAAGGAAATCTGTGTTTTTTCTGCCGTGCGCCGATACCATCAGGTGAGGCAAGCGTGGAACACCTCGTTGCCACCTCGAATGGTGGGTCGAACGACGACGAAAACTGCGTAGCCTGTTGCAAGGCGATCAACCAAGTTTTCGGGAACTTGTCCATCAAGTCGAAATTACGGGTCGTACTCGATCATCGGGGCGCCTTCGCGTGTCCAGGCAAAGGTTCGGTCGCGTCGAAGGTCGTTCATACGCCGGAACTGCATGCGAATCCCATCGAACACTTGACGGCTGTCGTTGAGGATTTGCGCAAGCGAGGCACAACAAGGCCGCGACGAATCTCAACATTGAAGAATGCCCTAAAATCAATACCCAAGATAAAACTATCGAAGGACGACATTGAATTGCTGGTAGCTGCTTTGGTGTCGAAAGGGTACATCACCGTGCAAAACACGAAAGTCACGTATACACTTCCGCCACAAGGCGTCTGAATGCGAAAGTAGGCAGCGGCTGGCGTCAGCATGACCGGTGAAACCGGCATTCAGCGACAAATTCCGATCCTCCAGGTGCTTCTCGTGATTCTCGAAAACAGGAGTTGCATAACGAAACGGCTCTGGAGGTTTGGGCGGTAGGCGATCGACGGAACTACTCGCGTTGCCGCCCAAAGAGAGAGCGCAAGTTCACAAAAACTACCGCTTCCGCTCGACCTTCGAGCAAGTGCTGAACGAATCAATCAAAATCCCTGTGCCGACATACCATCACGATCCGCTTGCTTTCTCCCGACGTTGTGTGCATCCTGCTGCCCATGAGTGAATCGCGCCTCGCCGTTGTCACCGGATCAAATCGTGGTATCGGCCATGAAATCGTCCGTCAGCTCGTCCATCACGGACTACGGGTCATCGCCACAGCCCGTGACGCTGACGCGGGAGCCAAAGCCGCCGCCAAGCTCGGCGCTGAATTCGCACCGCTCGACGTCGCTAGCACCTCGAGCATCGACACATTCGCCGACCACCTCGCGCAAAAGCAAGGCGGACTCGATATTTTCGTGGCCAATGCCGGAATCGCGCTCGATGGATTTAATGCAGAAGTCGCTCGGCAAACCCTCGACGTCAACTTTTATGGCGCCATGCGCTCGACCGATAAACTCCTACCCCTGTTTCGTCCAGGTGCACGCATCGTCATGATTTCGAGTGGAATGGGCGAGTTGTCGTGTATTGGCCCAGAATTACGCGAACAGTTTGCCGCACCAAACCTCGATCGTCAAACGCTCATGGGGCTCGTCGAACGGTTCATTGCGGAGGTTGGCGCAGGTACGCATGCCAAAAGCGGTTTTCCCTCGAGCGCCTATCGCGTCTCGAAGGTGGCGCTCAATGCGTACGTACGTATTCTCGCGCGCGAATTGTCGTCCGATCCGCGACGGATTCTCGTCAATGCAACGTGCCCTGGCTGGGTGAATACACGTATGGGTGGCAGCTCAGCACCGACGTCTGTCGAAGAAGGCGCAGACACGCCGGTATGGCTCGCCATGCTGCCCGAAGGAGGGCCAACGGGCACGTTCTTCCGCAATAAGCAGCCGATTCCATTTTGAGGTTTGGCGCCCCGCTCCCCGTCTGCTTTCAGCGACCCCGTGCTCTCGCGTCGACAAGAAAGACGTTATCGTATCGAGTTGCTTCCGTCGTGCTCGGGTTGTTCGGCGAGCCACGACGCGAGCGCTTCGACTCGTTCGGCGGCCGAAGATGTGTGTCGTGGCGTGTGTTGCGCGCGTGTTTGCCAGCGCCGACGCACATATGACGGCGGTCAGAGGATGTCGATGATTGCGAAGTTGTTCGCCGGAACCGGATCCGGCGTGATCCCCATGGCCTGCGCGGTGCCCGTACGCGCAAGATTGCCCGGGTTGTTGACCACCACGGTCACCGTCGCGGTGGCGCCGACCGCCAACGTAATCGGACTGCACGTCACGCTCAATACGACGCCGTTGATGACGCTCCCCTGACAGGCGGCCGTCGATGCGGACACACTGACGAAGTTTATCCCATTGAGCCCTTCGGCGTAGCTGGGCGTATGTGTAATGATGATATTCCGTGCGTCGTCGTCGCCCAGATTCTTCGCCGTAATCGTGTACGTGATTCGCTGGGCCACGGTGTCCTTCACGGCGCTGATGAGGACCCTCACGTCTCCTTTCCACACGGCCGCGCCCGGAGCAACTGCCTCTTCCACGGTCCCGAGGGTCTCCGCGTCATCGAAAGATTCGGCGTCGTCGGCGGACATCATACACCCGGAGGCGAGAACGGCATAGAGGGTCGACAGGATCGCAGCGGAACGATGATTCTTTTTCATTGAGAACTCCTTGGTTGACAACCGCCAATGCAGCGGGCGTGCCACGCAAAATGAGGTCATTCTGGCGAACATCGATGACGGCATATTGACCTCGAAGATCGTCACCCGAGGCATGGTTGCCCCCGTGACGGATGCCGTCTTCGCAAAGGTATTCACAGACGCGGGAATCCCCGCATCACATCGTCGACGAAAACACCAATGGATCCAGCTCGATCGGGTAATGAACTTGCAGCGGGCCCGCATTCGATGCCGGAAGCTCCATCGTGCGCAGTTCCATTTCGAGGCAATCGGCGAACGCCAGATCCGACCCCGAATCCACGTCGACGAAGCACACGGTGCCATTGTCCTCGAAATCGATAATTGCACGAACTTGGCCCGACAACGAGGGATTCGTAAGTAACGCCGTCGCGTAACATGCTCGCAATGCACCAATACGATCCGTCGCTTGTCGAACGACTTCTTCCGGGGCCACTCGGCCATCCGGCATCCACGTCGTACCGCTCGGCGCCGAACCATCAACGCCTAGCTGTAGCGGCAGCATTTCGTAACCATATCCAGTCCGCTCGTTCTCGGCTTCGTCGTGTAATGCCATTGGCGTATCGACGGAATTGCCGTCCAGATCCGTCGCGCCACAGCCGCCAAGTAGCATCGAAACGAGTGCGAACGTCGTGCAAATGATAGAATGTTCGATTGTCATGGGAACCTCCTGGTGCAATTTGGGGTTTTGTTACGTACGAGGAGGTTCCCATTGCACCGTTCGTGCCAAGCACTCGCACGCTCGAATCGCCTCAATATCGCATCAACGGCCGGGAGCTACGCAACCACAGATCCCAGGTGCCCGGCTACACCCGTGTTGCACCCGTGTTGCACCCTGTTGCACCCTGTTGCACCCTGTTGCACCCCTATTTCGAGTACTCGTCCGCTTCAATGCCGAATCGCTTCATCCACCGTTGCACTTGGGTACGTGCTTTGCCCATCACTCGAGCCACGGCCGATACGTTTCCCTTCTGCTCACGGAAATGCCGAATCAGTTCCTCTTTGATCGGATCGTCGTCGTGAAGATGGCTCGTCGGAACTTCGGTCGGCGCTCGACGCGACCACGCTGGCAAGTGTTCCGCCCTAATCTCGCCGCGTTGGGTCAATGCGAGTGCCGAGTGCAGCGCTTTGTCGAGCTCACGCACATTCCCTGGAAACCCATATGACATCATTATGCGTACCACCGCTGGCTGTAATCGAATACGCGACGTGTCCGATCCCGCATGCCGTTTCAGAAGCGCCGCCAGGATGAGTCCAAGATCCTCACGTCGATTGCGCAACGGCACCAGCTCCACCACATGTCCCATGAGCCGATGAAATAGATCCGCACGAAAAGAACCGCTCTCGACCATTTTCTCGAGCGATCGATTCGTCGCTGATACGAATTGCACGTCGACGTGTACCGTAGACGTTGCCCCAATCGGACGCACTTCGCGTTCTTCCAGCACCCGCAACAGCGCCGCTTGCGCGGGTAGTCTCAATTCGCCGACTTCATCGAGAAAAAGCGTCCCCTTGTCCGCTGCTCGCACGAGACCAGGCCGATCCTCTTTTGCATCCGAAAATGCACCCCGTCGATGTCCGAACAATTCCGCTTCGACGAGCGTCTCGGGTAATGCTCCGCAATTGAAGGCCACGCATGCGCCGGTTCGTGCCGAAAGTGTGTGGATTGCTCGCGATATCACTTCTTTGCCCGTTCCGGTTTCGCCCGTGATGAGGATCGGCAAACCCGCGCGTGTGATAGGCCCGAGGTCCGCATAGGTACGGGCAAGCGCAGGTACGAGCGTCGCGAATCCCGGCACCACAGCGGTATCGGCGGACATCTCGAAAATGGGTGGATCGTCTGGGCCAACGACGAGCATGTCACGGTAAATGAAGAATGTCCTGCCGACTTCGATGATGTCTCCGTCGACGAGCGTAACGCGTGTGATACGTTCGCCATTGACGCGTGTGCCATTTTTTGAGCCTTTGTCTTCAATGGCGAAACCATTGAGCACATCGAACACCCGCGCATGGTTCGACGACATTGTGGCATCGTCGACACGCATGTCGAGATAGGTTCGTCGCTCCCGTGTACGTACTTGGTCATAACTGCGCGCATCACCGCGCCCCAAACGCACTTCGTCGAAACACCGCAATAGAAACCGAGCCGTTGGCGCGAATGGTTGGTGACTTTCGAGGCACAGAAATAAACACGGCGCCGTCGTCGCTTTGGAAGTGTCCCGTCCGTCGTGCGTGGGCGAAAGGGTCAAGGTGTCGAGTTTGGAATCCACGGTCATTTCATTCGCCGGACGATGTCACGCAGGTCGGGATCGGCATCGGCCCATGCTTTGTCAACGATTTTCATCAACGCGACGGCTTCGTCTTCGCGCCCATCGGCACGGGCCATTTCGGCAAGGCGTACGCGCGCCGCGATGGATTCGAATGGGTAATACCATGGTTGTTCCATACATAGTCGATACGCTTTTTCCGCCTCCGCTTTGGCACCGATGGCCTCAAAAATCAGCGCAGCTTCGAATGTTGCAATGGCGCGAGCATCGGGTAGGTCAATTTCGCGGTACAAATCCACCGCAGCCTCGTTGCCGCGACTCATACGCACAAGCGGCAACAAATACGTACGCCGGAAAGCCAGCGTCAATTCGGACAACAAAATGTTGTCGAAACTCGTCACAATCGGTGCGAGGTTTTTCTCGGACGTGTCACGCGCGCGCAGCAGTGCACGTTCGATTTGCGCATGAGCACGTTCGCGTACCGAGGATGTCGCCATCGCTTCATCGATGGTTTGCATGAGCTTGGCGTCTGGTGCTTGGCGACCCAAGAGACGTCGCATACGCAATTGTTTGCCTGCCAAAGCAAGCACCGACTCGTCTTTGTTGTCGCGCGCGAGCATCTGTATTTCGGAATCGGCTGCTTGTTCCGCGGTACGAATTTTCCCTGCCAACAGCAGCGCATCGATACGTTGCAAAGCCCCCTCGTGACGCTTGTCCTTATCCGGTTCGCCCATCAATTCCTCTGCGGCTGCAAGCACTTCCCGAGGTTCGTACGATGCAAATGCCAAGAGCACCTTGGAACTGGCAATGTCAGCGCGGGTCGTCAATTCGTGACCGAGCCATTCGGTGACGACCAACGTTTTGCGTGCTTCGTCGAGTTTCCCCAAGTGCACGAGTTGCGTCGTATAGTTGCCTTGCCATTCCGGCAAGATTGCGTCCATCCAGGCCAAATATTTCTCGACGCGCTCACGACGCGCGATATCAATTCCCATGGTGCAAGGTAAAATCGGCAATCCCATGACCG